>JAUVPZ010000070.1 GCA_030598395.1 Miltoncostaeaceae bacterium
CGCCCGTCTGAGGGCGCGGCGGGTGCGGCCCAGCTCGACCGATGCGCCGTCCAGCAGCCCGCCCCGGCCGTCGAGCGCCGGGGCGAGCGCTCCCGCCAGCTCGACCATGGGCTGTCGCGGCACCGCGCCCAGCCTCCCGGCCAGTAGCGGCGCCTCCTCGGCCCGCTCGGCCAGCTCTTGGCGCAGCTCCAGGCCCACGGTCACGGTGGCGGCCACGCGCTCGAGCTGGTCGGCGCCGAGGACGGCGCCGCGCGCCGCCTCCTCCACCTCGGCGCCGACGTGGTGCGCGCCCGCGGGCCCGCCCACGCCGGCGTCGCGCAGCCCCAGCGCCTCGGTGGTCTCGGCCTGAAGCGCCGCAACCGCCGCGCGGTCCGACGCCGGGAGCAGCCCGGCGGCGCGGGCGCGACCCGCGTCGAAGCTACACAGGCCCCCGAGGCGCTCCCGGATCGCCGGCAGCTCGAGCCGCTCCGCAGCACGCCCATCCACGCCACGGCATGGTAGGGCCCGCCGCCCGCTCGGCCGCCGTCATTCGATCACGACCACCATGTCGGGGTCGTCGTCGGCCCCGTCGCGGCGGCCGCGCCGCATGGACCACCACTCCTGCAGCAACACCTGTGCGATCCCGGCTATCGGGATCGCCACCAGCACCCCCACGATGCCCAGCACCTGGGCGCCGATGAGCACCGCCAGGATGATCCACAACGCGTTGAGCTGCACCGTGTGGCGGTGCACCACCGGCTGGACGAGCTGGTTCTCGAGTTGCTGGTACACGAGCACGAAGGCGATGGCCGCCACGCCCAGCGGCCAGCTCTCGAAGAACGACACCGCGATGTAGGGGATCGCGCCCAGCGTGGCCCCGACCAACGGGACAAGCGAGGCCAGGAACACCCAGGCCGCGAGCAGGGGCGCGAAGGGCACCCCCACGACGGTCAGGAAGGCGTACACGGCCAGCGCCCCCAGAAGCGCCACCAGCAGCACCCCCAGCACGTAGCCGGCGATCACGCGATACATGCGGTCGAGCACCCGGCCCACCCGCTCCTCACGTCCGGGCTGCACCTGCCGCATGACCCAGGCCCGCAACCGCGGGCCGTGGAGGCTCAAGAGGAAGCAGATGACCGCGATGCTCAGCAGCGCGACGATGCCGTTGATGACCCGCTGCGCCAGCGCCACCGCCGTGCTGGGACCCGCCACCCCCGACAGCGTCGAGGTGACCTCGCGCTCCAGGCGACGGGTGAAGTCGTACTCCTCGTCCAGCCGCTCGATCAGCCGCGAGTCGCGCGCCTGCTCGATGTATCCGGGGACCGTGTCGGTGAGCCCCGTGGCCGCCGAGATCAGGGGGGGCACGAACAGCAGCGTAAGCCCGGCGATGACGGCCAGCCCCAGCACGTAGACGAGCAAGATCGCCCCCGCGCGCGGGATGCGCAGCCGCGACTGGAAGAGGTTGACCAGCGGGTTGATCGCCACCGCGAAGAACGCGGCGATGGCGAGCCAGGTGAGCACGTTGCGGCTGACGTACACCAGCCACAGGAGCGCGCCGACCGCCAGCAGCACCCCGACCACGCGCATCACCGCCCGCGCGGTGGGCATGTCGGTGACGCGGCGCCTCAACGGGAGCCGGATGGGGCGCGAGCGCACGCTCACCCGGTTTCCCTACGCCACAGACCCCGAGACTCCTGGCTCTCGGAAGACTCGGATGGCCCGCGCCGCGGAACGGGTCTTCGGCACCTCGCGGCCGTTCCTTGCCGCCGAGACCTGCACGCGCGGCGCTGGAATGCGGTCTACTAGCCCGGCCGTGCGCCACCCGGCTGCGGCCCTCGCTCATGGGAACCGTCGACCTCCTTCTGATCGCGCTCGCGGTGGTGCTCTTCGGCCTGGTGTCGCGCCGCGTCGAGGGCACCCCGATCACCGCGCCCATGGTCTTCGTGGGTGCGGGGATGCTGTCGGGATCGAGCGCCCTGGGCTGGCTCGAGATCGAGCCGTCCAACGAGCTCGTCCTCGTGCTCGCCGAGATCACGCTGGTCCTGGTGCTGTTCAGCGACGCCGCGCGCATCAAACTCCGGGCGTTGCGGCGCAACGCGTCGCTACCCGGGCGGCTGCTGGTGATTGGGTTCCCCCTCACGATCGCCGCCGGCACGCTGCTGGCCCTCCCGCTCATCAGCGAGCTGGCCTTCTGGGAGGCCGCGATCCTGGCGGTCGTGCTGGCGCCCACCGACGCGGCGCTGGGGCAGGCGGTGGTCACCAGCCCGCTCGTGCCCGCCCGGATCCGCCAGGCACTCAACGTGGAGTCGGGCCTCAACGACGGCCTCGCGGTCCCGTTCCTCACCCTCTTCCTCGCGCTGGCGGCCGTGGAGGAGGACCTGGAGCCCACATCGTTCTGGGTAAGGTTCGTACTCGAGCAGATCGGCCTCGGGGTGCTGATCGGGCTGGCGGCGGGCGGGGTTGGCGGCTGGCTGCTGGCGCGCGCCGCCACACGCGGCTGGGTGACCAACGTCTTCATGCAGCTCGCGCCGCTCGGTCTGGCCATCGCGGCATGGGCCGGCGCCACCGAGGCCGGGGGCAACGGCTTCATCGCCGCCTTCGTCGCGGGCCTCGCGGCCGGCGCCACCACACGCCGGATCGAGCAGCACGTCCTCGACTTCTCGGAGGACGAGGGTCAGCTGCTGAACCTGACGATCTTCTTCTTCTTCGGCGCCGTCGTCCTCGCCCCGGCCCTCGACGACATCACCTGGCAGATCGCCCTCTACGCGGTGCTCTCGCTCACGGTGGTCCGCGTGGTGCCGGTGGCCATCGCGCTCATCGGCACCCGGCTCCGGGTCGCCTCGGTCGCGTTCCTCGGCTGGTTCGGACCCCGGGGCATCGCCACGATCGTGCTGGCGCTCACCGTGCTGGAGGAGGAGCAAGACCTCGCTGGCGGAGACACCGTCCTGCTGGTGGCCGCGGTCACCGTGCTGTTCAGCGTGGTCGCCCACGGCGCGAGCGCCGCGCCGCTGGCCCGCGCCTACGGCCGAGCCAGCGACCGGATGCGCGAGGACGAGCCCGAGATGGAGGCGGTGCCCGAGCTGCCGACACGCACGCCGATGCTCAGCGAGGAGGGTCGCTCGCCCCTGCTGCGACACCTCCGGGGGGGCGCCCGTTCCCCGCGCGACGACGACCGCTCCGGAGATGCCCCTTAGCGAGGCGCGGGCGGCGGACGGCGAGCGGGCGGCGGGCGGCGACGAGGTAGAGCAGCGCGAGGCCGGGGATCTGGGCCACGTGGTAGGCGGCCCCGGCGTCGACGGCGGGTGCGCTCGCCGCCACCGCGGGTACGACGGCGCCCGCCAGCGCCGAGGCGACGATGGCAGCGAGGGCCGTCGGCGCCAGCGGGTGCCGCGCCCGCGCCGCGCGCACCCAGACGACCACCACCGCCGCCATGGTGGCACCAGCGGCCAGGCCCAGCGCCGCCGGCCCAGACACGCCGGCGATCACGAGCGCCGCGTAGGCCACGAGCCCGCCCGCCGGCAGGGCCCAGCACCAGCGCCCCACCCCGGTGTCCTCGGCCGAGGCGGCCAGCAGGCAGCCCAGCCCGAGGACGAGCGTCGCGCCGATCGGCGCCCACGCGGCGGCCGACCACGACAGCTCGGACCCGATCCACCCGTGGTAGACCGCGCCCAGCAGCGCCGAGGCCGCGATCCAGGCAAACGTCGCCCGCCACGCCCCCGTAGTCCAGGTGCGCCCAAGCGACCACCACAGCCCGAGGGCCACCAGGCCCAGCAGCAGGTCCGTGATGGCGCTGGCCGGGTCGACCAGCACCCCGCTCAGCGCCTCACCGCTTCAACGAGCGCCGGCAGCGCTCCATCGCCCGCGCGATGGCCCGCGCCCGCGCCCCGTAGCCCGTCGAGTTCGGGTGCACGCCGTCGCGCCCGAACTGGGCCCCGCCACGCGGGTCGTGGTTGGTGCCGAGGCTGATCACCAACACCGGCGCCAGGCGGGCGCGCCGGGCCCGGATGTCGGCGATGGTACGGCTGTCCAGGCGCCGGCTGATGTCGTAGGTCTGGTTCAGCCGCCAGCGACGCAGCACCGCCCGAAGGTGCGAGGCGGTCCCGACACCGAGGGAGTCTCCGTTGACGTAGGCCTTGCGTGCCGGGGACGCCGCATGCGCCGTCGGCGCGCGGGCGAACGCCCCGAGCAGGGCGGCGCCCAGGACGAGCACGGCGACACGCGCGGCCATCCGCCACAGGATAGCCGCGCCCTCGCCCGCGCCCGAGCCCGGCGGGCGCCGGGGTGCACATGCGATCCGGGCCGGTGATCATGGTGCCGGCAGGCCACGCCGGGAGCGCGGGTGCTCTTCCCAACCGTCACCTTCGCCATCTTCTTCGCGATCGTGCTGCCGCTCAGCTGGTGGCTGATGCCGCGGGCCCGCCTCTGGCACCTGTTCATGCTGGCCGCCAGCTACTTCTTCTACGGCTGGTGGGACCCGCGCTTCGTGCTGCTGCTGGCGGGCTCGGCGCTCGTCAACCAGGCGATTGCCGTGGAGATCGCGGCGCGCACCGACGAGCGCGTGCGGCGGGGCCTGGTGACGCTCGCGGTGGCCGTCAACCTCGGCGTGCTGGGCTACTTCAAGTACTTCGGATTCTTCGTCAGCTCCGCGCACAACAGCCTGGCCGAGCTTGGACTGGAGTTGGACCCCGGCTTCGCCTCGATCGTGCTGCCCGTCGGCATCTCGTTCTTCACCTTCCAGGCGCTGAGCTACGTCATCGACGTCTACCGGGGCGACTTCGCCCCCGTGGGGCTGCTGCGCTTCGCGGTCTACCTCTCGTTCTTCCCCCAGCTGGTGGCCGGCCCGATCGTCCGGCCGGGCGAGCTGATCCCGCAGCTGGAGAGCCCGCGCGACCCGGAGCGCGTGGACGCCAGCCGGGCGTTCTTTCTCATCGTCAGCGGCCTGTTCTTCAAGGTGGTGGTGGCCAACTTCCTGGCCGAGGCGATCGTGGACGACGTCTAACGGCAACCCCCAGCAGTACTCGTCGCTGGAGGTGCTGGTGGCCACCTACGGGTACGCCGTCCAGATCTTCGCCGATTTCCTGGGCTACACGAACATCGCCATCGGGGTGGCGCTGCTTCTGGGCTTCTCGCTGCCCACGAACTTCAACGCCCCGTACAGCGCCACCTCGATCCAGGACTTCTGGCGGCGCTGGCACATCACGCTGTCCCGCTGGCTGCGCGACTACCTCTACTTCCCGCTGGGGGGCAACCGGCGCGGCCGCTGGCGCACCTCGCTGAACCTGATGATCGTGATGCTGCTCGGCGGCCTGTGGCACGGCGCCGGCTGGACTTTTGTGGTGTGGGGTGGCATCCACGGCGCGGGGCTGGTTGCCGGGCACGCCCGGGCCTGGTGGCGGGCCGACCACGGGCTGCCCGAGCCGCCCGACACGGCGGTGCGCCGCTGGACCTCGCGGATCGTGACCTTCAACGTCGTGTGCCTGGCCTGGGTCTTCTTCCGCTCGGAGTCGTTCGCCGACGCGTTCGACGTGCTGGCCCAGCTGTTCACGGCATGGGACCTGCCGTCGCCCCTGGTGACGGTGCCGGTGCTGCTGGCCATCGCGTTCGGCATCGGTGCGCAATACATCCCGCGGCACGTCAACGCCGCCGCCATGGCCGCCTTCTCGCGACTGCCGGTCCCCGCGCAGGGCGCCGCCGTGGGCGTCGCCCTGACCGCCATCGTCACGCTCGGGCCGTCGGGTGTGGCACCGTTCATCTACTTCCAGTTCTGAGCCGTGCGCCCGAACCCCACATCACCCGAGCCGGCTGACCACCCCCGCCGGCTGCTCTCCGTGCGCCAGGTGCTGGCAATCGGCGGACTCGCGCTGGTGGTCGCCACGCTGCTCAGCGCGCAGTGGCTGCGCAAGAACGCACAGATCCAGGACGACGGGCCCCTGCGCGACGTGGGACTGGCGGTGGCGCGCCCGCTGGCCGACGGAACCGCGGCCACGGGAGCCGACCGGCCGCGCGGCGCGCTGAAGGCGCTGATCGGCCGCCAGGGCGTGGACGACATCGACACCACCGTCGCCTTCGCGCGGCCCGGCGCGCGCCGGGCCGCGCCGCGGCCCCCGCCCAAGCCGGTGTTTACGCGGCGCCGGCCGCTGCGCGTGCTGGTGGTGGGCGACTCGCTGGCCATCACGCCCGGCGAGTCGATCCTGCGGGTGGCGACCTCGAGCCCGGTGATGCGCGTGGCGGCACCGGTGGACGGCCGGGTGGCCACGGGCCTGGAGCGGCCGGACGTGTTCAACTGGTTCACCCACCTCCGCCGCGAGATGAAACGGCTGCGGCCCAGCCTCGTGGTGGTGAGCTTCGGAGCGAACGACGACCACGGCTACATGACCGGCCTGCCGGGCGGGGTGACCACCGGCGACTTTGCGAGCAGGTCGTGGGAGCGCGAGTACAGCCGTCGCGTCGCCGGCGTGATGGACGACCTGGCGCGCGACGACCGGCTGGTGGCGTGGATCGGTGCGCCCGCCACCCGCGACGGCGTCCAGTCCGACCGCTTCGCCGTGCTGAACCGCGTCTACCGCACCGAGGCGGCCGGCCGCCGGCGCGTGTTCTACGTGGACACGCGGCGCGTGCTGGGGCGGGCGTTCTCCGAGTACCTGCCCAACCCCTCCGGACGGCTGGTGAAGGTACGCGCCGGAGACGGCGTGCACTACGAGCGCGCCGGCGCCGACCGGATCGCCCGGCAGGTGGTGCGCGGGCTGCGCCAGCGGGCGGTCCTGCGCTTGGTTCGAGCCCGCGCGCAGAACGCCGGACGACCGCCCCGACCTCGAGCCGGAGCGGCCCCCGCGACCGGCGGCTCCCGCTCGCGACCCTAGAAGCGGTCGCCCGGCTCCAGGTCGGGCACCTCGACGTCGCCCGGCACCAGCTTGCGAAGCTCGGACGGTCGGCCGATGAGCGGCGGAAAGGTCCCCCAGTGGCCGCACAGCACCGCCTTCACGCCGAGCAACTCGGTGGCCTTGGCCGCTCCCTTGGGCCCCATCGTGAACAGGTCGCCGATGGACAGCACGGCGACGTGGGGCTCGTACATCTCGCGGATGAGTGCCATGTCGCCGAACACGTCGGTGTCGCCCGACTGGTAGACGCGAAGCCCGTCGGGGAACTCCAGCAGGAAGCCGGTGGCGTCGCCGGCCGGACCGTGGTAGTCGGGGTCGTCGATCCCGTTGCTGTGACGCGCGTACAGCTGCGTGACCCGGACGCCCGCCGTCTCGGCGGTGCCGCCCATGTTCATGCCCACCACGTCGTCGGCACAGCCCTTCGCGGTCAGCCAGTGGTTCATGTCGTATGTGCTGAGAACCTGTGGCTTCTTGGCCTTGATGGTGGTCACGGCATCCCCGATGTGATCGCCGTGGCCGTGCGTCAGCAGCAGCGCGTCGAGGTGACCCGGGTCGTGCAACTCCTCGGGCACCGTCGGGCACCCCGCCAACCACGCGTCCACCAGCACCCGCTTGCCCTCCGAGGTCTCCCACAGCCAGGTGGCGTGGCCGGCCCAGGTCACGCTGTTGCCCCGTAGATCCATGTCGCTGCCCCTCTCGCTCGTGGCCGTACCGCACCCGAGCATACTTCGGTGGGCAGGGGGGACGCCGGCTCAGCCGCTGCCCCCCGGAAGCCGCTTGCGCTGGTCCATCACGAAGTCGATGAACCGCGCCTTGACCCGGGCCGTGCGGCGGCGCTCCAGCGAGAAGCGCGCCTCGGCGCGCGCCTGCTTGTCCGGTCGGCTGCCGTAGCGCGACCGTGCCCAGGGCGAGCGCGGGTTCGCCAGCCGGATAGCCCCCACCAGGCTGACGCCGGGGACGAACACCCCCACCAGCCCGGTGGGGAGCTTGCCCTTGAGAAAGGTGATGCTGCACAGGACGATGTTGACCCCCACCAGCGCCCAGACGATCGCCAGGCCGGCAGCCTCCTCGCCCTGTAGGTCGTCGACGCCGAACGGCGCCATGCCCAGGAACAGCAGCGCCAGGAAGAGCGCCGTGAGGATGACGGCGTCGATCGACTTGCGGCCCTCCTCCGACCAGTAGACGTCGTCGAGGTGCAGCACCAGCGCGAACTCGTCGAACGTGAGTCCCAGCCCGATGCCGAAGAGGGCCGCGAGCACCTCCACCCAGGGGCTGCCGGGCAGGGTGGCCAGCCCCACCACGCCACTGAGCGCCATGATGAGGATCCCGAACACGAGGTGGTGGATGTGCAGCCCGCCTGGCGTGACGTTGCCCGGCCACCACGAGACCTCGGCCCTGATCATGCGGGTGCTCAGACGGATGAAGCCAAACGACCCCAGAAAGCCCAGCAGCATCCAGAACAGGGGGGCCTTGCCCGGCTCGGCAATGAGGCTGTTGTAGGCGTCCGCGACGAGGGACACGCCACCATCGTGACCGATCGGGCGGCAGGGGTGGCTGGCTCAGAGGCGCGCCGGCGGCGGCGAGGCGCTCCGCGACGTCGCCGCGGGAAACCATCCCCGCCGGTACCCGCTCCCGCTGGCCGTGGGCCAGCGGGCACTCAGCTCCTTGCCGGCTCGAAGTTCTCCGTCGGCGGCTCGATCGCAGGAATGGCGATCATGGTGATCGGGCTGGTCGCTGGGCTCCAGAACGACCTTGGCCGCATCCATCAGCGGCGAAGGCTTCCTGAACTCCTAGTGCCCCGTCACGGGACGTTGGCGTGTTCCGCCCGCGAAAACCCCGCGGGGCCAGGACGCAGTGTCATCGGCATGGCGGACCCCATGGCGATGGCCAAGGACGCCGCATCCGCGGAGGTTCGCAGCCCGGCGGAGCGTGGCGAACGTTTCCTGAGGGGGCACTAGTCATAGTTAGAGTGTGAGAGATGCCCAAGTACGTGAGCTTGTTTCGCTACACCGGTGAGGCGTGGCAGCAGATGGTCAGGAACCCTGCGAACCGGGCGGAGGCCG
>JAUVPZ010000001.1 GCA_030598395.1 Miltoncostaeaceae bacterium
CCTCGCGCAGCTGGTCGGCTCCGGCGCTGCTGGCCGTGGCAACCTGGTTGACGACGCGGACCAGCTCGAAGACGCTCGCAAACGCCTCGGGGGTCGCGAAGTCGTCGTCGAGAGCCGCAAAGAAGCTTCGTCGCGCCTCCACGACCGCGCCGGCGAGGTCGGCGTCGTAGCCTTCGCCAGCAGTCGCCGCTGCGCGATCGAGCGCGCGCAGGGCGTTGCGCAGCCGTGCGTTCACCGCCTCGGCGTCGGCCAGGCGCTCCTCGGAGAAGGGCAGCCGCGAGCGGTAGTGGCTGGTGAGGAAGTAGGTCAGCACGACCTCTGGGGACCAGCGATCCAGCACGTCGGACAGGGGGGCGATATTGCCCTCGCTCTTGCTCATCTTGTCGCCCGAGAGCTCGAGCATCTCGTTGTGCATCCAGATCTGGGCGAACCGGGTGCCGCTGGCGCCCTCGGACTGGGCGATCTCGTTCTCGTGATGGGGGAACACCAGGTCGATGCCCCCGCCGTGTACCTGGATCTCGTCGCCCAGGACCGCGGCCGCCATGGCCGAGCACTCGACGTGCCAGCCGGGCCGACCCGGCCCCCAGGGCGACTGCCACCAGGTGTCCTCGTCGGGCTTGCGCCCCTTCCACAGGGCGAAGTCGAGGGGGTCCTCCTTGCCCTCGCCGGGCTCGGTGGACTCGAGTTCGTCGGTGCGGCGGCCGCTCAGGCCGCCGTAGCCCGGGAATCCGGCGACGCGGAAGTAGACGTCACCGGCTGCGGCGTACGCCAGCCCCGCCTCGACCAGCCGCCCGATGAGCTCGATGATGTCGGGGATGGAAGTGGTGACACGCGGCTCCAGGTCGGGGCGCCCGAGCCCCAGACGATCGGTGTCGTTGACGTAGGCCTCGCTCATCTCGCGCGCCAGCGCGTCGCTGCCGGTCCCGGCCGCCCGCGCCGCCGCGTAGATCTTGTCGTTGACGTCGGTCAGGTTGGACGCGAGCACGACACGCACGCCGGAGCGCTCCAGATAGCGCTTCAGCACCAAGAACACCACGTACGGGCGCGCGTTGCCGATGTGGATGCGCGAGTACACGGTGGGCCCGCAGAAATAGATGCGTACCGCACCGTCGGGGCCCGTCTGCAGGGGTTCCCTGGCACGACTCAGCGTCGAGTAGAGGTTGATGTCCCCGCTCACGACCGCGCCTCGACGAGCGCGACGGCCTGGCAGGCGATCCCCTCACCACGGCCCGTGAAGCCCATGCCCTCGCTGGTGGTGGCGTGCACGCTGACCGGCGCGCCGAGGATGTCGCTGAGCGAGCGCTGCATCGCCTCACGGTAGGGGGCCAGCTTCGGCCGCTCGCACACGGCGACCGCGTGGGCGTTGACCACCGCGTAGCCCTCGGCCTCGACGAGCCGGCGCACCAGCCGCAGCAGGCGCTCGCCGGGCGCGCCCGCCCACTCGGGCTCGCCCGGCGGGAAGTGGGCCCCGATGTCGGGCAGCCCGGCCGCGGCCAGCAGCGCGTCGCAGACCGCATGGGCGATCACATCGCCGTCCGAGTGGCCCACCAGGCCCTGGTCGTGATCCACGCGCACGGTGCCCAGCATCAGCTCCCGGCCGGACCCGAAGCGGTGTGCGTCCAGGCCGGACCCCACGCGCACGCCGCGCATCACCCGAGCGGCACCTGTTCGGCCCGCCGGCCCGCAAAGCGGGTGATCGTCTGGTAGCCGGCGCTGCGGAGGGCCGCGACCGCCGTCGCGTAGTCGCGGGCGACGTCCTCGGGGCGGTGCGCGTCGCTGGCCAGGGTCACCGGCACGCCCGCCGCGGCGAACCGGGCGAGCAGGTCGGGGTCCGGATAGAGCTCCCGCACGGGCTTCCGCAGCCCGGCGGACGAGCACTCGATGGCCACCCCGCTCGCGGCGATGGCGGCGATGGCGTCATCCCAGCGGTCGGGGTGAGCCTCGGGGGCCCGGGTGCCGAACACCTTGGGCAGGTCCGGGTGGGCCAGCACGTCGAACAGGGCCGACTCCGCCGCCGCGACGAGCTCGCGCAGGTAGGCGTCCCACACCGCCTCGGGGGGATGGTGGTCCCAGGCCGGGTAGTCGGGGTGGTCGACCGCCAGTTCCTCGATCCAGTGGACGGAGCCGAGGACGAGGTCGAAGGGCCGGGCTGCGATGAACGACCTGATCTCGTCCTGCCGGCGGGGCAGCCAGTCGGCCTCGAGACCGCACAGCACCGGCAGGCCCCCCTCGTCGCGGGCCGCGACGAGGGCGGCACAGTAGACGTCGACGTCCTCGGTGGCCTCGGCCTGCCACCACGCGTTGTCGTGCCAGCCGCGCGCCTCTGCGAAGCGGTGGACGTGCTCGGTGATCGCGATCTCGCCGACGGCCCGCGAGCGAGCGCGGTCGACGTAGCGGCCGATCCACGCCGGCGACAGGTGCCCGCCGTCCGCGTCCCAGCCGGCGTGCGCGGCCGCGGCGCGCGCGTGCACGCCGTCCGGCTGCAGGTGCATGTGGTAGTCGGTCAGCACGCCGCGCGGCAGGTTATTGCGCCGCAGCTCGCCCTTCCAGCAGCCACGCCGCCAGCGCCAGGTCGCTGGGGGTCGTGACCTTGGGATTCGGCGCCGCGCTGGGCACCAGGCGCACCGCGCCCCCAGCCGCCTCGACCAGCGACGCGCAGTCGGTGGCGTCGTCGAGCCAGCCCTCGGCCTCGGCCATGGCCACGGCGGCCCGCAGGGACTCGGTCAGGAACGCCTGGGGCGTCTGCGCCGCCCACAGCCCAGCGCGCTCGACGGTGGCCGTGATGGTCATGTCCTGGCTGCCCTGCTTGAGCGTGTCGGCAACCGGGACGGCCGCGATCGCACCGTCGACCCCGTCGACCGCGGCGAGCACCGCGTCGGCCAGGGACGGGGTCACCAGCGGGCGGGCGGCGTCGTGCACGAGCACGCGCGCCACCCCGGGCGCCACCGCGGCGAGCCCGGCGCGCACCGAGCCGGCGCGGCTGGCCCCGCCAGGCACCACGCGCAGGTGAGGCACCGCCGCGCCGAGGGCGATCTCGGTGTCGCCAGCGCGCCCGCGCGGCGCGGCCACGACGATCTGCCCCACGGCCTCGCACGCCTCCAGGGCGTCGATGCTCCAGGCCAGCATCGGGCGCCCAACCAGGGGGATGAGCGCCTTGGGCATCCCCGCGCCCATGCGCGTTCCGGCACCCGCGGCGACGATGATGGCAGCAGCTAACATGCGGTTCTGGCGCCGTTCGATTGCTCCGGGGGTTCCGATCGGGACGTGCGGGCGCCGATGTTAGAGGTGATGATCCCGCCGGTCGGCGATGGATCGGGCACCCCTGCCCCGGAGCTCACCACCTCCGAGGAGGTGCAGACGCGTGCCCGCTGGCTGGACTCGATGGATCCCGCCGCCGGGGAGTCGCTGCTCGACCTGCCGCTGGCGGAGCTGGAGTTGCTGTTCGCGGCATGGCTGGACCCGCCGGACGCGGCGGGAGACGATCCCGCCGAGTGAGCCTGCACGTCGGGACCTCTGGATGGGCGTACCGGGAATGGAAGCCGGCCTTCTACCCTGCCGACCTGCCCCAGCGCAGCTTCCTGGAGCACTACGGGCGGGCGCTGGGCGCCTGCGAGATCAACGCCACCCACTACCGCCTGCAGTCCGACGAGGCGGTGGCGCGCTGGGCCGCCGCTACGCCGGCCTCCTTCCGCTTCGCCGCCAAGGCCCATCGCCGCCTCACCCACGGAAGCACCCTGCCGCCCGAGGACGGGGGCGGGCTGTTCCTCGAGCGCTTCCTCGACTCGCTGGCGCCGCTGGGACACCGCCTGGGGGCCGTGCTGCTGCAGTTCCCGCCGCGCCGAGCGCGCGACGACGCGACACTCGACGCCCTGCTGGGCTGCCTTCCGCGCGGGCTGCCGTTCGCGATGGAGTTCCGCCACGACTCGTGGGACGCGCCCGGCGTCGAACAGCGCGTGGCGGCCGCCGGCGGCACCGTGTGCGTGGGCGAGACGAGAGGAAGGGTGCTCCCCCGACTGCCCGACGGGCCCCTCGGGTACGTGAGGCTGCGCAGCGACCGCTACTCGGACGCGGCCCGCGACGGCTGGCGCGAGCTGCTGGAGCGGGAGGCCGCCGAGCGCCCGGTGTACGCCTTCGCCAAGCACGAAGGCATCCCGGCGGGCGATCCGTACGGCGGGGTTGGCCTCGCCCAGTGGCTGGTGGCAGAGACCTGAGGCCGGCGCGGGCCGCGCTCAGGGCCCGTCCGTCGCCGCGGCCAGGCGGGTGAAGATCATCTTGCCCGAGGGCTGCTGGAGCACGCGGGTGACCTCAACCTGCACCTCGCGGCCCACCTGCTTGCCGCCGCCCTCGACCACGATCATCGTGCCGTCGTCCAGGTAGCCCACGCCCTGGTCGAACTCCTTGCCCTCGCGGACGATCTTCACGCGGATGGGCTCTCCCGGAAGCACCGCCGGCCGGAGCGCGTTGGCCAGCTCGTTGACGTTGAGCACCTCGACGCCCTGGATCTCGGCGACCTTGTTCAGGTTGTAGTCGGTGGTCACGATGGCCGCACCCACGTCCTGGGCCATGCGCACCAGCTTGGCATCCACCCCGATCGCGTCCGGGTAATCGCCGTCGCGTACCGAGAACCCGCCGTTGGCACTCGACTTCAGCTCCTGCACCAGGTCGAGGCCGCGCCGGCCGCGAGCTCGCCTGAGGTCGTCGCTGCTGTCGGCGATCTGCTGCAGCTCGTCCAGCACGAACTCGGGCACCACCAGCGGCCCTGTGAGGAAACGCGTGCGCACCACGTCGACCAGCCGTCCGTCGATGATGGCGCTGGTGTCGATGAGCCGGGGCGACGTGTCGGGCTTTCGCGAGCGCACGCCCACCAGGCGAAGGATGTCCACGTGCCGGCGCGCCGCGATGCGGCTGAACAGGAACGCCACCAGCAGCACCACCGGCAGCAGCAGGTAGGGACCGATGATGGGCAGCTGGAGGATGGCGACGCCGGCAAGCACCGCTGCGATGAGCCCCAGCACCAGCCCGAGCGCCCCCACGGTGAGCTCGGCCGCCGAGCGACGGTCGGCCGCACGGTCGAGCGCCCGGATGCGGTCGCGCATCAGATGGCCGAGGAAGCCGCCGATGAACCACCCGACGAGGGCGGCGGCCGCGGTGATGGCAGCCCACACCAGGTAGTGCCAGGGGGACGTCACCCAGCTCATGGGGTCGAGGGACGCCACGAGCTGGAAGGCGCCGAGCCCCGCCAGCAGCGCCAGGACGACGCGGGTTCCGATGATCATCCTGCCCGCCCCCCGGCGGGCGCCCGCGGGGCCGGCAGCACGTCGTGGGGCGACCCACGCGATGGCCACGCCACTGCGGGCTGGCGACGGCTCATTGGTCCCCTCGTGCTTCGGCTCCCCGGCGCCGCGCGTCGGCAAGCGTGTCAGGGGAAGTGTAGTGCCCTGCGCCTGAGGTGTCTCGCGACCCGGCCGCGCGCGAACCCTGCGACCGACCCCCGCCCGGGGGCGTCAGTCGACCAGCGCGGTGGCGCCCCGATCGCCGGTGACCTCGCCGTCGGCGAGGCGGCGCTGGCCGATCTCGGTGAGGAGGCCATCGAGGTACTCGGCGGCCTCGTCCTCGCTGATGTCGCGGGCGTACATCAGCTCGCTTGCGAGGATCTTCTTCGCCCGGCCGAACATCTGCTTCTCGCCGGTGGACAGACCCTTGTCGAGATCACGGATGGAGAGGTTGCGCACCACCTCGGCCAGCTCGTAGATGTCGCCGGTCTTCATCTTGTCGCGGTTGTGCTTGAAGCGGCGGTTCCAGTTCTTCGGCATCTGGCTGCCGTCGTCGTGCAGGACGGCGACCACGTCCTCGACCGCCTCCTGGGAGATGACCCTGCGCAGGCCCGCCCTGGCGGCGTTCTCGGTGGGCACCATGACCGTCATCTCGTTGTACAGGATCTGGATGGTCAGGTACTCGCGACGCTGCCCAAGGACGTCCTTGACCCCCTTCTTCAGGATGATCCCGGCGCCATGGTGCGGATAAACGACCTTGTCACCGACCTCGTACACGGGCTCCCCCCGATCGTTGCTGGACACGACGCTCATTGCGAGGCGAACGCCGCCTCCAGGGCTTCTCTGACTCCCGCGATCCGGTGCACCGCCCGCGGCCGAAGCGCGTCCGACCGCTCCTCCGGCCGTGCGCTCTCCGGCGTCACGGCAACCGCGGCGCCACCCTGCGCCGCCGCGGCGAGGCGCCGCGGCCCATGCCCCGCAGGGCGCACTGCGCCCGTGAGGCCCAACTCCCCGTAGGCCGCCGTGACGCCCGCGAGGGGCACCCCGCGATGCGCGCTGGCGACGGCCAGGGCGATGGCCAGATCGGCAGCCGGGTCGGCGGCCCGCGCGCCGCCCGCCACGCTGACGAACACGTCGTGGTCGCCCAAGCGGAGCCCGGCGTGCCGTGACAGCACCGCGATGACCTGCGCCAGGCGGGTGCGGTCGACGCCGACCGCTGCGCGGCGCGGCGGGACGATGTTGGTGGGCCCCACCAGCGCCTGCACCTCCACCAGCACCGCCCTGGTGCCCTCGATGGCCGGGAAGGCGCATGAGCCCACCCGGTCGCCCGAGGCCATCTCCTGCAGGTACAGCGTGGAGGGGTCGCCGACCTCGCTGAGCCCGGCCGGACCCATCTCGAAGACGCCGGCCTCGTTGGTGGAACCGAAGCGGTTCTTGGTGGCCCGAAGGACGCGATGCTCACGAAGATCGTCGCCCTCGAAGGCGAGCACCGTGTCGACCAGGTGCTCGAGCGCGCGCGGGCCCGCCAGCCCGCCCTCCTTCGTGACCTGCCCCACCAGCAGCACGACCACGCCCTCCTCCTTGGCGACCCGCACCAACTGTGCGGTGACCTCGCGTACCTGGCCCACCGAGCCGGCGCCCCCCTCGACCGCCTCGCAGAAGAGGGTTTGCACCGAGTCGACGGCGCACACGACCGGGCGGTGCGCGCGGATGGCGGCCAGGGCGCTCTCGAGGCGCACGTCGGCCAGCACCTGGACCTCGCCGGCGCCGCCACCCAGACGCCGTGCCCGGGCCGCGACCTGCTGCGGCGACTCCTCGCCGGTGATCAGCAGGGTCGTGCCGTGCCCGCACAGCCCGCCGAGCGCCTGCAGCACCAGCGTGCTCTTGCCGATGCCGGGCTCGCCGCCCACCAGGACGACGGAGCCGGGCACCAGGCCGCCCCCCAGCACGCGGTCCAGCTCGCCGATGCCGGTGTCGCGACGCGGCGGCGCCTCGGAGCCGAGGTCGGCAAGCCGGACCACGGACGGCACCTCCGAGAGTCCGGCCCCGGCCGGGCCGGCGTCGGCCAGGGTGCCCCAGGCGCCGCAGCCGGGACATCGTCCCAGCCATCGCGGCGCCTCGTGGCCGCAGTCATCACAGGCGAAGGCAGTGCGGGCGCGGCCGGCGGCCATTCAGCTCCCCGTCGCGCCGCTGACCGCGACCTACGAGCCGGACCCGCTGGGGCCCTCGTCGCCTCCCGCAGCCGCGCCGACCAGCTCGCCGTCGGGGTCCTTGAGCGTGAGTTTGACCTCTTCGCCGTCGCGTTCGACGACCACGGTGGAGCCCTCCTTGTAGCCGCCGGCCAGGATCTGATCGGACAGCGGGTCCTCCACGAGGCGCTGGATGGCGCGGCGCAACGGCCGCGCTCCCATGGTGGGGTCGTAGCCCTGCTCGACCAGCAGCGCCTTGGCCTCGTCGGTGAGCTGGAGCGCCAGGCCGTGCTCGGTCATCTGGCTCTGCAGCCGCACCAGGAGCAGATCGACGATCTCGGTGATCTCCTCCTTCGTGAGCTTGTGGAACACGATGATCTCGTCGATGCGGTTGAGCAGCTCGGGGCGGAACACCCGCTTGAGCTCGCCCATGATGCGCGACTTCATGTCCTCGTAGCTGAGACCGTCCTCGTCGCTGACCGAGAAGCCCAGCGGCGTGTCGCGCGAGATGGTGGCCGCGCCGATGTTGGACGTCATGATGAGGATGGCGTTGCGGAAGTCGACCGAGCGGCCCTGGGCGTCGGTGAGGCGCCCGTCCTCCATGATCTGGAGGAGGATGTTGAACACCTCGGGGTGGGCCTTCTCGACCTCGTCGAGCAGCACCACGCTGTAGGGCTTGCGCCGCACCTGCTCGGTGAGCTGGCCGCCCTCGTCGTAGCCGATGTAGCCCGGGGGCGAGCCCACCAGGCGGCTGACCGCGTGCTTCTCCATGTACTCGGACATGTCGACCTGGATCAGCGCGTCCTCGTCGCCGAACAGGAACTCGGCCAGGGTGCGCGCCAGCTCGGTCTTGCCGACGCCCGAGGGGCCGAGGAAGATGAACGAGCCGGCGGGGCGCTTGGGGTCCTTGATGCCGGCGCGGGCGCGGCGGATGGCCTTGGAAACGGCCTCGATGGCCTGCTCCTGCCCGATGACCCGCTTGTGCAGCTCTTCCTCCATGCGCAGCAGCTTCTGCGTCTCGGCCTCGGTGAGCTTGAACACCGGGATGCCGGTCCACATGGAGACGATGTCGGCGATCTCCTCCTCGCCGATCTGCGCCCGCGGACCGTCATCGTCGGACTTCCACTCCTCCTCGAGCTCGCGCTTGCGGTTGGTGAGCTTGCGCTCCTTGTCGCGCAGCTTCGCCGCCTTCTCGAACTCCTGCGCCTCGATGGCGGCTTCCTTGTCCTTGCGGACCGTGTCGATCTCGCCCTCGAGCTCGCGGTAGCTGGGCGGGGCCGTCATGGTCTTGATGCGCATGCGCGAGGCCGCCTCGTCGATGAGGTCGATGGCCTTGTCGGGCAGGAAGCGGTCGGCGATGTAGCGGTCGGCGAGGTTGGCCGCTGCCCCCAGCGCCTCGTCGGTGATCTCCACCTTGTGGTGCTCCTCGTAGCGGTCGCGCAGCCCGCGCAGGATCTGTTCGGTCTCCTCCTGGGAGGGCTCGTTGACGCGGATCTGCTGGAAGCGGCGCTCGAGCGCGGAGTCGCGCTCCAGATACTTGCGATACTCGTCGAGCGTGGTGGCGCCCACGGTCTGCAGCTCGCCGCGCGCCAGCGCCGGCTTGAGGATGGAGGCGGCGTCGATGGCGCCCTCGGCCGCGCCGGCGCCCACCAGGTTGTGCAGCTCGTCGATGAACAGGATGATGTCGCCGCGCTGGGTGATCTCCTTCATCACCTTCTTGAGGCGCTCCTCGAACTCGCCGCGGTACTTGCTGCCGGCCACCAGCGCCGCGAGGTCGAGCGTGTAGATCTGCTTGTTCTTGAGCAGCTCCGGCACCTGGCCGGACGCGATGCTCTGGGCCAGCCCCTCGACCACGGCGGTCTTGCCGACGCCCGGCTCGCCGATGAGCACGGGGTTGTTCTTGGTGCGCCGCGAGAGGATCTGCATGACCCGCTCGATCTCGGTGGTGCGCCCCACGACCGGGTCGAGCTTGCCGTCGCTGGCCAGCTTGGTGAGGTTGCGACCGAACTGGTCGAGCAGCTTGCTGGACTTCTTGTCGCCCGGCTGCCCGCTGCCCGAGCCGCCGCCCTGGCGCCGGCCGGGGCCGGACAGCATGCGGATGATCTCGTTGCGGATCTTCTCGGAGTCGGCGTCGAAGTCGGCCAGGATGCGGGCCGCCACGCCCTCGTTCTCGCGGACCAGGCCCAAGAGGATGTGCTCGGTGCCGATGTAGTTGTGGCCCAGCGACAGCGCCTCGCGCAGCGCCAGCTCGAGCACCTTCTTGGCGCGCGGCGTGAAGGGGATCTGCCCGGAGGTGACCTCCTCCCCGGACCCGACGATGCGGATGACCTGGGCGCGGACCTCCTCGACGGTGATCTCGAGCCCCTCGAGCACCCGTGCGGCCAGGCCCTCCTCCTCGCGGAGCAGGCCCAAGAGGACGTGCTCGGTGCCGATGTAGTTGTGCTTGAGGGTGCGCGCCTCCTCCTGCGCCAGGACCACGACCTGCCGCGCGCGCTCGGTGAACCGTTCAAACATCGGATCCCCTCCCTCTCACCCGCGCGCGGTGCGACCGCCGCCGGCGGCCAGACGTTGCGACGAGGTGGGTTGCACGGTGTGGGACATCGGGGTGACGAAGGCCACGAATGCCGCCGAAGGAGCTGCTTCCAGCCGCCGAGACCGGCGAGTGTAGCAGCGGGTCCGCTGGCTGCCCTCTCCCATCGGCAACGAGGATCACGCTATGAATCCTCGCGACCGGGAGCCGCCGCACAACCCCCCGAACGGCCAGCCTGGACCCCATGCGCCGACCGTCCTGGGAGCCTCGTCCCGCATGCCGAAAGTATGGCAGCCGTGGCGGATGACGGCCCCCGCGCGGGGGTGTCGCGAAAAGCCCTGCTCCCCCGGAGCTACTGCCGGACGCGGCGGTCGTGGTCGGGGTAGATCAGCAGCCCCATCGTGCGGGCGCGCTTGACCGCGCGGGCCACCTGCGACTGCTGCTTGCGCGACAGGCCGGTGATGCGGCGCGAGCGGATCTTGCCGCGCTCGCTCACGAAGCGGCGCAGGGCCGGGTAGTTCTTCCAGTCGAGCTCCTCGGCCGGAAGCAGGGGCCGCCGCCTGCGCTGCGCAGGGGCGCTGGACCGCTTCTTCTTGCCGCGCTGACGGCCGCGTGGCTTGGCCAAGTGTCCTCCCGTGGGACGCGTCGGGACCGGCGGAGCACTTTAGCGCGGCGCCGGCGAAATGTCCCGTTCAGCTCCGGGTCGCCGGGAAGAGGATGACCTCGCGGATCGAGGGACGCCCCGTCAGCAGCATCACCAGGCGGTCGATGCCCACCCCCAGACCGCCGGTGGGCGGCATGCCGTACTCCAGCGCGGCCAGGAAGTCGGCGTCGGACGGCGGGGCCTCCTCGTCGCCCGCCTCGCGCTCGGCCGCGAGCGCCGCGAAGCGCTCCCGCTGGTCGTCGGGGTCGTTGAGCTCGGTGAAGGCGTTGGCGATCTCCATGCCGCCCGCGAACGCCTCGAAGCGCTCCACGACGCCGGGGTCGTCGGCCCGCCGTTTCGCGAACGGCGACAGCTCGATCGGGTAGTCCAGCACGATGGTGGGCTGGACCAGCGACGGCTCCAGCGCCTGGGCCAAGAGGCCGTCCACCAGCTTGGCCCACCCCGTCCCGTCGGGGGCGTCGTAGCCGCCGTCGCGCATCGCGGCGCGCAGGCCGTCGGCCTCGGCGTGCCGGCGCACGTCGATCCCGCTGGCCTCCCGCAGCGCCTCGCGCAGGTCGAGGCGGCGCCACGGCGGCGCCAGGTCGATCTCCTGCCCACCGAAGCTCACCGCGGTCGAGCCGGTGGCGGCCTCGGCGGCGTGGGACACCATCGTCTCGAGCATCGCGGCGACGTCGCGATAGTCGGCGTAGGCCTCGTAGGTCTCGAGCGAGGTGAACTCGGGGTTGTGCTTGAAGCTGACCCCCTCGTTGCGGAAGCTCTTGCCCAGCTCATACACCCGCTCGAGGCCGCCCACGATGCAGCGTTTGAGGTACAGCTCGGGGGCGATGCGCAGGAACAGGTCCCGCTCGAGCGCGTGATGGTGGGTGACGAACGGCCGCGCGGCGGCCCCGCCGTAGATGGGCTGCAGCGTCGGCGTCTCGACCTCCACGAAGCCGCGGTCGTCCAGGAAACGGCGGATCGCGGAGATGGCGCGGGCCCGCGCGACGAACGCCTCCCGCGTCCCGGCGTCGGCCATGAGGTCGAGGTAGCGCTGCCGGTGGCGGGTCTCGGGGTCGCGCAGCCCGGCGTGCTTGTCGGGCGGCGGGCGCAGCGCCTTGGCCAGCAGCACCACCGAGCGCAGGTCGACGCTCAGCTCGCCGCGCCGGGTGCGGGCCAGCGGGCCCTCCGCGCCGACCAGGTCGCCCAGGTCCCAGTCGTCCAGAGCGTCCATCCCGTCGTCGCCCAGGAGGTCGCGGCGGGCCCAGAGCTGGATGCGGCCGCTCGCGTCCTCGAGGTCGCAGAACGCCATGCGCCCCTGGCCGCGCTGGGCGACCAGACGGCCGGCCACGCGCACCGAGCCCTCGGCGGTCGATCCGGGCCCGAGGCCCTCGCCCATCGCGCGCGCCTCGGCGATGGTCCGCCGGCGGGCAAAGGCCGCTGGGAACGGGTCGACTCCCCGGGCGCGCAGGGCCCGAGCCTTGGCCCGGCGCTCGGCGATCAGTCGCGGAAGCCCCGCCTCGGCGGGGCCGTCGCGCCTAGCCGGCGTCACCCGCCTCGATCTTGAGGATCTCGTAGACGATGGCCCCGCGCGGCGCGGGGATGGTGACCTTCTCGCCCACCTTGTGGCCCAGCAGCGCCTTGCCGACCGGGCTCTCGTTCGACAGGCGGCCGTTCTTCGGGTCGGCCTCGGAGGAGCCGACGATGGAGTACTCGATCATCTTCCGCTTCTTGCTGCGGCTCTTGGTGTCGCGAAGGGTCACATGCGCGCCCACGGAGACGCTCTCGGTGTTGACGTGCTCGGTGTCGACGATGCGGGCGTTGCGGAGCTTCTGCTCCAGCGACTGGATGCGCAGCTCCAGCTGCGCCTGCTCGTTCTTGGCGTCGTCGTACTCCGAGTTCTCCGAGATGTCGCCGAACTCGCGCGCTTCCTTGATGCGCTCGGCGACCGCGCGGCGCTTGACGGTGGAGAGGTGCTCGATCTCCTCCTTGAGCTTGGCGTAGCCGTCTTCGGTCAGGATGACTTCGCGGTTCATCGTCTCCTCGATCTCTCGCGGGGAGTCGCCTCCCCCACAGGAGAGCGGCACTCTCCTGAGCGGCGGAACGGTAATTCAGCCCGGCGGGTCGGTCAAGCGGGCACCGGGGCGGCGGCCCGGGGCCGGTGCAGAATCGCAACCGCGCCCTCCACCGTGGGCTCGCGCTGCATGCGCCGGAGGGCACCGTCGTCGACCGGCTGCCCAGCCAGGTACCAGGGGTAGAACCTGCGCATGTAGCCCACCGCGCGGTCGGGCCCCAGCGCCTCGACGACTTCGGCCGCAAAACACTCGATCTCGTCCACGACCTCGGCCAGCTCAGGTCTGGGTCGCAGCCGGCCAGACGCGATCTCGCCGAACGCCCACGGGTTGCCCAGGGCAGCTCGACCGATGGCCACCGCGGCCGCGCCCGCCCCCTCGACTACGCGAAGCGCCTCGCCCGGCGTGCCGATGTCGCCGCTGGCGATCACGGGGATCGACACCGCGGCCGCGACCTGCGCCGTGACGGCGTGATCGGCGGCACCCGAGTACTCCTCGGCCGCGGCGCGCGGATGCACGCACAGGGCGGCGGCGCCCGCCGCCTCGAGGCGCAGCGCGACGTCCACCGGCCGGGCCCGTGACGGCGTGGTGCCGCGGCGCATCTTCGCCATCACCGGGATGTCCACGGCTCGTGCCATGGCCTCGACGATCCCAGCGGCGCCGTCGGGGTCGTCCAACAGGGCGGCGCCCGCGCCTGTCTTGGTGATCTTGGGCACCGGACAGCCCATGTTGACGTCGATCAGGTCGGCGCCGGCCGCCTCGACGGCGCGCGCGGCCTCGGCCATGACGGCGCGATCGGCGCCAAACAGCTGGATCGCCATGGGGGCCTCGCCGGGCAGCACGCGCAGCATCGCCAGGGTCCTCCGGTTGCCATGGTGCACGCCGTAGCTGGCCACCATCTCCGACACGCACAGCCCCGCGCCGTGCCGCCGCGACTGACGGCGGAAGGCCCAGTTGGCGATGCCGGCCAGCGGCGCCTGCACCACCCGGTTCGGCATGGCCACGCCGGCGATCCGGAACGGCTCGGCCAGCGGCCACGCGGCGCCCCCGTCGAGGGCCTCGGCCGGCTGTGCATCGCGAGCCGCCAGCACGCCCTTCATGCGCTTTCTCACCCCTCGCCGCCCTGCCCGTCGTTGAGCTCGTGCACCAGGCGCAGGCCGTCGAGGGTGAGCATGCGATCGTGCTCGTCGATCTCGTCCGACAGCTCGGACACGAGCGGCGCCAGGCCGCCGGTGGCGACCACGACCGCGGCGGGGTCCAGCTCGCGACGGAAGCGGGCCACCAGCCCGTCCACCATGGCCACGGTGCCGAACACGGCGCCCGAGCGCATGCTCTCGGCGGTCGACTTGCCGATGGCCCGCGTCGGCGGCACGAGGTCGACGCTCAACAGGCGCGCGGCGCGGCTGCTGAGCGCCTCGAGCGACGTCTGGATGCCGGGCGCGATCGCGCCTCCCAGGTACTCGCCGGCCGCCGAGACGGCGTCGAAGGTGGTGGCCGTGCCGAAGTCGACCACGATGACCGCGCCCTCGTAGCGCCGGTGGGCGGCCACCGCGTTGACGAGGCGGTCCGCCCCCAGCTCGTGCGGGTTGTCGATGGCCAGCGCGATGCCCGTGCGCACGCCCGGGCCCACCACCAGCGCCGGCCGGCCCAGGTAGAGCTCCCCGAGGTGCTCGTACGAGGCGGTGAGCGCCGGCACCACCGAGGAGATCACCATGTCGTCGACGTCGGTCAGGCTGCCCCCGCGCAGGCGCAGCACGCCCTCGTGACGCGCAGCCAGCTCGTCAGGGGTGGCAGACCGTTCGGTGGAAAGGCGCCAGTCATGCAGGAGCTCCTCGCCGGAGTAGATCGCGGCGAGCGTCTCGGTGTTCCCCGCGTCGATGGCCAGCAGCATGGGCCTAGTGCTCATCGGCGAGCTGGCGGGGCCCGCCCTCCTCGGCCCGAAGGAACTCCAGCGCCACGTCGTGCGAGGTGTGGATCTCCACGCTGGGAATGATGCGCGAGGGGCGGTGCCCGTCCCACACCCAGACGTCGCGCATCATGATGTGGAACAGCGGGTACGCCGACCCGGCGATCACGTCGCGCTCCACCTCGTTGCAGAGGTAGGTGCAGTCGTACGTCCGCACGCAGTACCGGAACAACGGATAGACGTGCGAGTACTCGCGGCGGAGTCGAAGCTCGAGCTCCGACTCGAACTCGTCGAGCTCCTCGGAGTGCGACACGTGGACCCTTCCCTTGCGCACCGGCCTGCGGCGCCGGCCGGGTCCCCTAGTCTAGTGCGCCCGCTCGCGGCACCCGCAGGGTTGCCGCCGAGCCCAGCACGGGCTGCTCTCGGGGGTCGAGCGCGTCGGCCAGGTCGCGCAGGGGCGTGCCGTCGGGCATCGCGAGGCCGGGATCGAGATCCAGGAGCGGCAGCAGCGCGAACCGTCGCTCCCGCAGGCGTGGGTGCGGAACCGACAGGCTCACGTCCCCGAAGGCTCCCCCCTCCCACAGCAGCAGGTCGCAGTCGATCGTCCGCGGCCCGAAGCGCGCGCCGGGCCGCCGGCCCACCCGCCGCTCCACCGACTTCGCCAGATCGAGCAGAGCCGGCGGATCGAGCGGCGTCGCAACCCGCGCGGCGGCGTTGAGGAAGTCGGGCTGGTCGGGCACGTCCCGCGGCGCCGTGCTGTAGACCGGGCTCACCGCCTCGATGTCCGCGCCCCCCTTGGCCAGCAGGTCGAGGGCCGCCTGCAGGTTGCGGGCGCGGTCACCCAGGTTGGAGCCCAGCCCCAGCCAGTACCTCACGCGCCGGTCCGTGAGCGCCGCAGCGTCACGGCCGTCTCGGCGACGGGGTGCGGCAGGGCCACGTGCGGCTTTCGGACGGTCACCTCCACCGCCCGCGCCGCTGGCTGCTCGAGGGCACGCTCGGCGATCAGCCCGGCCAGGCGCTCGAGCAGCGACACGGACGGACCGGACACGATGGCGGCGACGTCGTCGGCCAGCGAGGAATAGTCAACGGTGTCCTCGAGGCGGTCCGACTCGGCTGCCTCGGCGCCCTGCAGATCGATGGCCACGTCAACCACGAAGCGCTGCCCCAGCTCGCGCTCCCCGGCGTGCACGCCGTGTCGCCCGAAGACCACGAGGCCGCGCAGCTCGACACGAATTTGGGGCTCCCCGCCGCCGTTCATGCCGCCGCGCTCACGGCGGTCCAGGTGCGGACGGCGTCCACGGTCTCCTGCACGTCGTGCGCTCGCAGCACGTCGGCGCCGCGGGCCACGGCCGCCAGGCCCGCGGCCAGCGAGCCGGCCAGCCGCCCCTCCAACGGCCGGCCCAGCAGGCGCTGGAACATCGACTTGCGCGACACGCCCACCACCACGGGGTGGCCCAGCTCCCGAAGGACACCGATGCGGCCCAGCAGCGCCAGGTTGTGCGCCAGCGTCTTGCCGAACCCGATGCCCGGATCCAAGAGGATGCGCTCGCCCGGCACCCCTGCCGCCAGCGCCGCCTCCGCGCGGCCGGCCAGCACATCGCGCACCTCGCGCACCACGTCGGCGTACCGCGGCCCGTCCTGCATGGTGGCCGGCGTACCCTGCATGTGCATCAGGCACACCGCGGCCCCGCGTTCGGCGACGAGCGGTAGCAGGCGCGGGTCGTCGCGGCCGGCCGTCACGTCGTTCACCAGCACCGCGCCGGCGTCGAGTGCGGCCTCCGCGATCCGGGCCCGCGAGGTGTCGATCGAGATGGGAAGCGGCGCACCGCCGTCGCGCATGGCCCGAAGCAGCGCGTCGAGCCGCGCGAGCTGCTGGGCCTCGGGCACGGGCTCCGAGCCGGGCCGCGTGCTCTCGGCCCCCACGTCGCAGATGGCGGCGCCCTCCACCGCGATCGCCTCCAGGCGGGCCCAGGCAGCGTCCGGCGCCAGGTGGCGACCCCGGTCGAAGAACGAGTCCGGCGTGACGTTGAGCACGCCCATCACGCAGGGAGCTGTGAGCCACTCCGGCCGGCCGGACACGCGCGCAGGGTAGCGGCGGCTGGCCAGGCGATACGCTGGCGGCCCACGACGGGGAGGCGCGGTGTACGAGACGTTGGTGTTCATCCATGTGGTCGCGGCGGCGCTCATCGTGGGCGCGGCGGCCCTGCTGTTCATACTCGAGCTGCGCGCCGTGGCCACCCGGGACGCGAGCCTGGCCGCCAAGAGGACGCGCTCGCTGGCCGATGCCGGCAACTACGCGGGCCCGCGCCTCGTCCTCCCCGCGGCGCTGGTGCTGGTCGCCTTCGGCGTCTGGGCCGCGGCCGACATCGACCTCGACTTCGGCGACAACCCCTGGCTGCACGTGGGCCTCGCCGTGTGGTTCATCGCCGTCTTCGTTGGCACACCCCTGCACGCGCTCAACGGCAAGAGCGTGGAGAAGGCACTGGACGCCGGCCGGCCGGACGCGGCGCGCCGTGTGCTGACGCGCGAGACCGTGGTCTCGGGCGCCGAGCTCGCGCTGCTGATCTTCGCCGTCTGGGCGATGGTCGCCAAGCCCTGACCGGCGCGAGATGAGCCGGCTCGTCAGCCGCCGGCGCTTCCTGCCGACGCCGACCTGATCGGCTACCAGTCGCCGCGCGCCGGGTGGGTGGAGCGCCGCGGCAACTGGCAGGTTGTCGCCTCGGCCACGACCACCCTGCGGGCGATCTACGGCTGACGCACCGGCGCGGGCTCGAGAGCGGCGATCTCGGGGAGGTTGCGGTAGCGCTCGCCGATGTCCAGGCCGTAGCCGACCACGAACACGTCGGGCAGCTCGAAGCCGGCGTAGCGGATGTCCACGCCGGCCCGCCGGTGGCCGGGCTTGACGAGCAGGGCGCACACCTCGAGCGAGGCGGGGCCTCGCGAGCGCAGGTTCTTGACCAGGTACGACAGCGTCAGCCCCGAGTCCACGATGTCCTCGACCAGCAGCACGTCACGCCCCTCGAGCGGGGTGTCGAGGTCCTTGAGGATCCGCACCACACCGCTGCTGTGGGTGGCCGACCCGTAGGACGCGACCGCCATGAAGTCCATCTCGCAGGGCACCGTCATCCGGCGGATCAGGTCGGCGATGAAGACCACGGCGCCCTTCAGCACGCCGACCACGAGTACCTCGCGCCCCTTGTAGTCGTCGGAGATGGTCTCGGCCAGCTCCCCCACGCGCTGCTGCAGACGCTCGGCGCCGATCAGCACCTCGCCCGGCCGCGGCTCCTGGCTCATCGCGGCACCGCCTCGAGGCGCAGTTCGGTGGCGGGCTCGCCGGGAGAGGCCAGCAGGTCGTGGGCCGCCCGATGGCCGGCCACCCAGACCGGGCGCTCGGCCGTGGCCACCACCGGCACGCGTTCTCGCCCTCGGGCCGGGACACCGGCCGTCGCGAGCATGCGGCCCACCGCCTGGCGTCCGCCCCCGGCCAGCGGCACCCGGTCGCCCGCGGCCGGGGCCCGCACCACCAGCGGCGCGTCGACCCGCAGCGCCACCCGGTCGGGGCGCGGCGGCCCGGCCACGCCGGCCCGTGCGGCGATCACCGCGTCGCCGAACCGCGCTCTGCCCGGGACGGGCAAGGGCGCAGGTGGCGGCGCGGGCCCCGCGTCGACGAACGCCACCAGCGCGCGCCGCTCCACGGCGACACCACCCCCCGGCACGTCGGCCCGCACGCCCCGGCGCGCGGCGTCGAGCGCCCGCTCCACGACCGCCCGCCCCACGGCGTCGCCGGGCAGGCCGGCATCGAGCAACAGGCGGCGCACCAGCAGGCGGCCGAGCGGCGGCGCCTCGGACAACAGCGCGTCGGCGGCCAGCCCGGGACCCCGCGCGCAGCGGGCCCACGCGGCGTCGACGAGGCTCTCGAGCACCTCGCCCTCGTCGCGGAGCGCGTCGGCCAGGCCCGCCACGTGGCGCTCGGCCCCCGGATGCACCGCCGCCAGGGCCGGCACCAGGCCGCCGCGCACGCGCGACCGGGCGTAGGCCGGGTCGCGGTTGGAGGGGTCGTCGACCACCTGGATGCCCCGGGCGGCGCACCAGGCCTCGGTCTCCTGGCGCGTGATCGCCAACAGCGGGCGCACCAGGTCGCCGCGTCGGGGCGCCATCCCCAGAGCGCCGGCGCGCCCGGTGCCGCGCGCCATGCGAAAGAGGACCGTCTCGGCCTGGTCGCTGGCCGTGTGGCCCGTTGCGATGGCCGCGCAGCGCTCCTCGGCCGCCACCCGGCGCGCTGCCACAAGCCGCGCATCGCGGGCGCGGGCCTGGACGCCGGCGCCCGGACCCAGGCTTAGCGACTCGATCCGTGCGCGGTGCCCCCAGGCGCGCGCCCTGAAGACCACCGCCTCGGCCTCCGCCGGCGACCCCGGCCGGAGTCCGTGGTCGAGCGTGAGCACCACGAGCGGGCCGTCGTGCACGGCGCCGAGCACGCCCATCAGGCAGGTGGAATCGGCGCCGCCGGACACCAGCGCCAGCACCGGCCGACCCGGCGGAAGCAGCCCATGCCGGCGGCAGTGCTCGCGCACGCGCTGCTCGAGGGAGGCGGCCACGCCCGCAGTATGCTCCCCGCTGCCGTGCCGCTCCACCTGACGGCTCGCCGCGGGCTCGCGGTCTGCCGGGTGGACGTGAGGCGCTGGTCGACGTCGGCTGAGGCGCCGGGTACGCGCCGTGCGACGAGGTGGCCGGGCTACGACGAGGGCGCGGGGGCCTCCTGGGCCGTCCCGAGCTGATCCACGAACAGGTCCAGGTCGGCGCGCTTGATCTCGCCGAACCAGGTGGTGACCACGCGGCCCTGGGCGTCCAGGATCACCGTGACGGGAAGCCCCTGCACACCGAACTTGGCGGCCGCGCTTCCTTGCCGGTCGCTGGCCAGCTCGTAGGGGACGTCGAACTCCCGCGCGAAGCGGCGGCTGTCGGCCGGCGCGTCGTCGACCGCCACGCCGACCACCCGGACCGCCGGCGTTTGCTCGGAGAACTCGACCAGGGCCGGTGTCTCGGTGCGACACGGACCGCACCACGAGGCCCAGAAGTTGAGCACCACCGGCGTGCCGGCCAGGTCGGCCGTGGTGAGCTCGCCCTCGCCGTCGAGGCGGGGCACGCTGAACTCGGGGGCCTCGCGCCGGTCGGCCGGCTCGTCGATGGGCTGGGCGAAGTCGCCGCTCTCGTCCCCGCCGCCGCGCGAGCACGCCGCGCCGGCCAACGCCACGGCGGCGACCAGCGCGATGATGACGGCGACGCGCCGCACGAGATCACGCTAGCAGCGGCCCGCCGTGCGCCGCCGCAACCGGGGCGCCGCGGCACACCGCCGTGCCTGCTCGGTAGCCTCGTGCCCTATGGGCCTGTGGGCGGCTGCGGCGCTGACATCGATCGACCGGCGGCTGGGCGCAGACCTTCGGCGGCGGTACGGGCGCGGCGCGCCCGGAGCCGCCGGACAGGTGGCCGCGGAGGCGCTGTCCCCGGCCTTCCGGCTCGTGGTGGCCGCGCTGATCGTTGTGCCGCGCACGCGTCGCGCAGGCGCCGAAGCGCTGGCCAGCGGGACCCTCGCGGCCGTGGCGGCGCGAGTGGCGCGCGACCGGCTGGGTCGCCCCCGCCCCGGACCGCGCGCCGACGCGGGCTTTCCTTCCCGCCACGCGGCCGCGGCGGTCGCGATCGCCCGCGCTGCCGGGCGCGTGGAGCCGCGGCTTCGGCTGCCGCTCGCGCTGGCGGCCGCCGCGGGTCTGGCTGGCCGGGTGCTGACCGGCGAGCACGAGCCGGGTGACATCGGGGCCGGTGCCGCGCTGGGCTGGGCCGTCGACCGGGCGGTGGAGCGCCTGGTGCGGTAGCCGCGCCGGCGCCATCCGCGGCCAGGTGCGGCCGGCGGACGGACACGACGGAGCACTAGACTGCCCGCTTTCCGCGCGTCGCGTCGATGGAGGTGACGGATGCCTGAGGGCCTTCTCGCTGGCGTGCCCCACCCCGCGCTGCGCGGGCGCTCGCTGCTGACGCAGCAGCACCACCCACCCGAGACCGTCGTGGCCATACTCGATCTCGCCGACCGGCTGCGGGACGCGGGCAGCCGCTGGCCGCCCGCGCTGGCGGGCCGCGTCGTGGCGCTGATCTTCGAGCGACCCTCCACGCGCACGCGGGTGTCGTTCGAGGCGGGCATCGCCCGGCTTGGCGGGGCAAGCCTGGCGCTGGCGGGCCGCGACCTGCAGCTGGGGCGCGGCGAGACGATCGAGGACACCGCCCGGGTGCTGTCGCGGATGGTCGATGCGGTGGTGCTGCGCACGGGTCCCCACGAGAACCTCCTGGAGCTCGACCGTCACGCCGACGTGCCCGTGATCAACGGCCTCACGTACGAGCACCATCCCTGTCAGGCGCTGGCCGATGCCCAGACCGTCCGGGCGCGCTTCGGTGAGCTCCGGGGCCTGCGGACCGCCTTCGTGGGCGACGGCAACAACTGCTGCGCCTCGCTGATGATCGTTGGGGCGCTCACCGGCATGGAGGTCGTGGCGGCCTGCCCGCCGGGCCACGAGCCAGATCCCGCCATCGTGGCCTGGGCCGACGCCGCGGGACGCGAGCGCGGAGGCGGGGCAGCGGTAGTGGCGGACCCGCACGAGGCGGTGGCGGGGGCGCGCGCGGTGTACACCGATACCTGGGTCTCCATGGGTGACGAGGAGGAGGCCGAGCAGCGGCGGCGGGCGTTCGCGGGGTACCAGGTCAACGACGCGTTGCTGGACCGCGCGGCGCCGGGCGCCGTTGCGCTCCACTGCCTGCCCGCGCACCAGGGTGAGGAGATTACCGACGAGGTGCTGCACGGCCCGCGCTCGGCCGTGTGGGATCAGGCCGAGAACCGCATGCACGCACAGGCTGCGCTGCTGCTGCACACCCTCGGCTGAGCGCGCCAGGCCCGGCGGGGGCACGGACCGTCCTGTTGCCGCTGCTCTTCCTGCCGCTCAGGCCGCCGGCGTGGCCCTGGCTTGTGATCTACTTCGCCTTGCAGCCCTGTTCTCGGGACAGGGGGCGGCCGGCGATGACACCCTTGAAACTGCCCATGCATGTCTGACTCGGGACGCTGGATGGGCTTCTTCCGGCGGCGGCGGCGCGAGCGGCCCGAGCCCGTGCGCTGGGTGCGGGTGGGTCTGGCGATGCACCAGCCGGAGGCCGAGCTGCTGGCGAGCGTGCTGGCCGAGATCGAGGTGCCGGTGATCATCCGCCGCACGACGATGGACGTGCCGGAGATGCTGGCGGCCGGCCCGCGCGAGCTGCTGGTGCCGGCCGACCGCGAGCTCGAGGCGCGGGCCCTGCTGGACCCCCTTCCCGAGGATCCGGACGACGCGGACTCGCCGGACGCGCAACAATCCTCGCCATGACCGACCAGATCGCCTTCGGCGCCGGCCTGTGCGAGGCGGAGAGCCTTCCGGCGCCGGCCGCTCGGGCCGCCGAGGCCGCTGCCGACGCGCTGGGCCCCGGGCCCGTGACGCTGGCGGTGGTGTTCGCGTCGCCCGGCCACTGCGAGAGCGCCGACGAGCTCTTGGGCCCCGTCCACGAGCGCCTCGAGCCCGAGCACCTGGTGGGCTGCATGACCGAGACCGTGCTCGGCGGCTCGCGCGAGGCCGAGCACGAGCCCGCCGTGGCGGTGTGGGCGGCGCGACTGCCGGGCGCCGAGGTGTTGCCGTTCCGGCTGGTCGCCCGGCCGGTCGACGAGGGCCTGGGCATCATCGGCTGGCCGGACGCCCTGGACGGAAGCGAGGGCTGGACCGTGCTCCTGTTCGCCGATCCGTTCACCTTCCCCGCCGACGGGCTGCTGGGCAGGCTCAACCAGACCGTGCCCGCGGCGCCGGTGGTGGGCGGCATGGCGTCGGGCGGGCGCCGGCCGGGCGAGCACCGGCTGTTCGCCGGCCGGGAGTCGCTGTCCGAGGGAGCGGTGGCCGTGGCGCTACGCGGCGTGCCCATCTCGCTGGGGGTGTCCCAGGGGTGCGCGCCCATCGGGCCGGAGATGGTGATCACCGCGGCCGACGGCAGCGCCGTCGAGGAGCTGGCCGGTGTGCCGGCGGTGCAGAAGCTCGAGGATGTGATCGCCGGCTTCACCGACGAGGAGCGTCGCCTGGCCGAGGGCGGCCTGCTGGCGGGGCTGGTCATCGATGAGAACCAACCCGAGTACGAGCACGGCAGCTTCCTCATCCGCGCGATCCACGGCGGCGATCGCGAGACGGGTGCACTGCTGGTGGGTGAGCAGGTCCGGGTGGGCCAGACCATGCGCCTGCACGCCCGCGACGCCGCGTCGGCCGACGACGACCTGCGCACCGTGCTGCGCGCCACCAGGGAGGGACTGGGCGGCAGGGCACCGGGCGGCGCGTTGATCTTCAGCTGCAACGGGCGCGGCTCGCACATGTTCCCGGTGCCCGATCACGACGCGGCCGCGGTGGCGCAGGAGCTGGCCGAGGCGCCGGCCGCGGGCATGTTCTGCAACGGTGAGATCGGCCCAGTCGGAGGGCGTAACTTCCTGCACGGCTTCACGGCCACGATGGCCGTGTTTCCGGCCACGCTCGACACCAGCGAGGGTAGTGAATAACGCTCTTCGCCGGGCGTCTGTAGAGAGCTGTGACTATATGTCGGCGCTATTCACGTTGCAATTGATCATGTAGTACGCTCGCCGACGTTGTGTTAGGGTCGTCGCGTCATACCCGGCGGGCGACTGGGTGAAGAGGTCACGTACATGAGCGAGCAGGCCCAAGGCGACAGCGCGACGCGCGGCACGGTGGGACAGGAGATCTTCGAGCGCGTCGAGCAACTCGTGTCCGACGAGAAGGTCACGCGCACCGAGGCCTTCCAGCGAATCTCCGACGAAACGGGGCGCCGGGCCGGCACCGTGGCGGCCAACTACTACCGCGTGGCCCGCCAGCGTGGCAAGCCGCTGCAGCGGCGAGGGCGCCGCCGGGGTAGCGGCCCCCGGCGCAAGCGCCCCGGCACCGACGCGTCGGCGGCGGCCGAGCGGGCCACCGAGGCGCTCGGCGAGCTGGCCGCGGTGGTGCGGCGCCAGGAGAAGGAGCTGGCGGGCATGCGCGAGCAGATCGACCAGCTCGAGAAGCTCAAGCGCTGGATGAACCGCAACATCGAATAGCGCTTCAGGCGGTGATCACGGGCCGCTTCGCGCCGCCGGCGCGGAGCGTCTCGGCGACATCCTCCAGGGCGATCGGGGGACCCAGGATCTCGTCGACCGGCAGCCGGTCGCCGGCCAGCAGCCGGAGCGCCTGACGCACGGCCCCGGGCGTGTGGTGATACGAGCCGCGCACGGTCAGCTCGCCGTAGTGCAGCGGCTCGGTGGGAAGACTCACCTCGCTGCCCGGCGGGCAGCCGCCGTGCAGCAGCACCTCACCGCCCGGCCGGGCGAGCTCCACGGCCGACCGCCAGGCCTCGGGGCTGCCCACGGCCTCGACCACCGCATCGGCGCCGCGGCGCCCCGGCGTGCCGGCCAGCACCGCCTCTAGGCCGGCAGGGTCCCGCGGGGCGGGAAGGGCACGCTCGGCACCGGCGCGCATCGCCCGCTTGCGACGAAGACGGTGCGGGTCGCAGAGCGTCACGCGGCACCCCCGGTCGGCGAGGAGGGCGGTGAACGCGAGACCCTGAAGCCCGCCGCCCAGCACGATGACGGCATCGCCCTCGCCGGCGCTGCAGCGCGCGGCACCGTGCACTGCGCACGCCAGCGGCTCGACCATCGCGGCGCGCTCCACCGGCAGCCCGGACGGCACCGGCACAGCGTTCTTGGCCACGATCGGCGCCGGCACCAGCAGGCGCTCGGCGAACGCCCCCGTGAGGTAGGTGATGCGCCGGCACAGGTTCTCTCGGTCGGCGTGGCAATCCGGGCAATCGCCGCACGGCGCCGAGTTGACGACGGTGACCAGCTCGCCGGGCCGCAGATTGGTGACGCCGGGCCCCACCGCCTCGACCGTACCGGCCGCCTCATGGCCGAACGGCGCGGGAAGCGGCGGCAGTGCGGGGTGGGCGCCGCGCCGCATCATCTTGGCGTCGGTGGCGCAGGTGAGCGCCGCCTCCACCCGCAGCACGGCCTCGCCCGGGCCCGGAATGGGGTCGGGGACCTCCTGCAACCGCAGGTCGTCGGGGCCGTGGAGCCACAGCGCGCGCATCGGGGTGACGCTACTACCTAGTGTCCCGAGTCGGGGGTCGTCACTGCCCAGGCTTTCCGACTCGGGACGCTCGCGTTACCGTTCCGGCGCGTGGCCGAGCACGACTACCCGGAGCACCTGCGCGAGATGGTCGAGGACTACCTCGACGCGCTCGACTTCTCGTCGCCGCTGCCCGACGACCAGGCCGACGCGGCGGGCACCGAGGGTCTGGTGGAGGCCATGCGGTACTCGCTGCTTGCCGGCGGCAAGCGCATCCGGCCGGTGCTGGCGCTGGCCACGTGTGAGAGCCTCGGCGAGCCGCCACAGCGGCTGCTGCCGACCGCCGCCGCCATCGAGCTCGTGCACACCTACTCGCTGATCCACGACGACCTGCCGGCAATGGACGACGACGACCTGCGCCGGGGGCGGCCCACCTGCCACCGCCTCTACGGCGACGACACCGCCATCCTGGCCGGCGACGCGCTGTATGCCGAGGCGGTCCGGCTGATCTCTGAGCGCCAGGAGGGCGGCCCCGCCGTTGTGGTGGGCATCCTGTCGGAGCTCAGCCGCGCCACGGGGGTGAACGGCATGGTCGGCGGCCAGTTCCTTGACCTGCGGGACGCCGGGCATGCCGGGACCGACGCGCTCCGGCGGGTCCACGCGCTCAAGACGGGCCGTCTGATGGCGTGCGCGGTGCACTGCGGCCTGGTGCTGGCGCCACCGGCCGAGCAGGTGGACGCCGCCTACCGCGCCTTCGCGCGGGAGCTGGGGCTGCTGTTCCAGATCGTGGACGACATCCTCGACGTCGCGGGGTCGGAGGCCGACCTGGGCAAGCCAGTGGGAGCCGACGAGCGCATGGGGAAGGTCACCTACGTCAGCCTGCACGGGCTTGGCCGCGCGCGTGCCATGGCCACCCAGACCCACGCCCGCGCCCGCGAGCTGCTGCACGCGGTGCCCGGCCCCGTCGACGACCTGGTGGCCCTCACCGACCTGGTCTTCGCCCGGCACAGCTGAGTCGGGCGCGCGCGGGACGGCCGCGGAACGGTAATGTTCGCGTCGCCCGCCAGGCGATCGCGACGACAGGGGGGTGGGCAGTGTCACAGAGGCCGGTTTCCCTCGAGCTGGGCATGGCGACCTACCTGGTCAAGAAGCGGCTCATCGAACGCCGTGAGCGCTTCCCCGTCACACTCATGCTGGAGCCGCTCGAGATCTGCAACCTCGCCTGTCACGGATGCGGCCGCATCCGTGAGTACGAGCACGTCTTCGACAAGCGCATGGAGGTCGAGGAATGCCTGCGGGTGGCCGACGAGGCCGGCGCGCCGATCGTCAACATCCCCGGCGGCGAGCCCATGATCCACAAGCAGATCGACGAGATCGTGCTGGGCATCCAGGCGCAGGGGCGGTTCGTCTACATGTGCACCAACGGCCTGCTGATGAACCGGGCTTTCGGACGCATCCCGCCCAGCGACCGCTTCGCCTTCGTGGTGCACCTGGACGGCATGCGCGAGGTGCACGACCACGCGGTGGACCGGGAGGGCGTGTTCGACACGGCCACGGCCTACATGCGGGAGGCCATCGACCTGGGCTACCGGGTGTGCACCAACACCACGATCTACCGAGGCACGCCGCCGGACGCGTACGTGGAGCTGTTCACGTTCGTCAGGGAGATGGGCGTGGAGGGGTGTATCACCTCGCCGGGCTTCGACTACGAGTCGGTCACCCACGACCGGGAGCAGTTCCTGGCCCGCAAGGAGGCGCAGGCGCTGTACACCGAGGTGCACGAACTGTGCGACCACCTCGACGTGCCCTTCTACAACAACCCCCTGTTCCACGAGTTCCTTCAGGGCAAGCGCGACTACCAGTGCACGGCGTGGGCCATGCCCACCTACACCGTCGAGGGCTGGCGTAGCCCCTGCTACCTGCTGGCCGACAAGCACGTCGACAGCCTTCGCGCGTTGTACGAGGACACCAATTGGGAGGACTACGGCACCGGCCGTGACCCGCGCTGCGCGAACTGCCTGATGCATTGTGGCTACGAGGCCAGCACCATCCTCGACGCCTTCTCCAGCCCGCGCGACTTGGTGGCGCTCGCGCGGTCGTGACGCCGGCAGTGGCCGCCGCGCGGGCCGGCGCCCCCGCCGCGGTGGTCTGCGCCGTGCCCGCCGAGGCGCGTGCGCTCCGTCGCCTCGGTTCGCTGGCCGTCGTCCACGTGGGCGGCATCGGCGCCCGACCCGCCGCCCGCGCGGCGGCGTCGGCGCTGGCGGAGCGCCCCGCGGCGCTGCTGTCGGCGGGTTTCTGCGGCGGCGCCGATCCGTCGCTGTCGGTAGGCGACCTGGTCGCCGCCGAGGTCGTGGTGGACGGGGCGAGTGGCCGGCGCTTCACCGCGGACCCCGACCTGCTGGCGGCCGCGCCGGGGCGCCGGGGCCGGCTGACCACGCTGCCGCGCCTCGCCGGGACGCCACAGACCAAGCTGGCCATCGGCGGCCTGGCACTGGACATGGAATCGGCGGCGCTCGCAGCGGCGGCGGCCGACGCCGGCGTGCCCTTCCTGGCGCTGCGGGCCGTCACCGACGAGTGCCGGCACCGCCTCCCCCGACTCGAGGATGCCGTCGACGTCGACGGCATCCTCGGGGCACGCGCGGTCGCACGCCGGCTTGCGGGCCACCCGCGCGAGATCCCCTACCTGCTGCGTCTGGGCCCGGCCTCACGGCGCGCGGGGCGGGCGCTCGCCGACGGCGTGGCCAGCACGCTCGAGGGCATCGCATGAGCACGGCGCTGGTCACTGGCGCCTCGGGCTTCGTTGGGGGCGCGGTGGCCCGCCACCTGCTGGAGGCTGGCTGGGACGTGCGGGCCCTCGTGCGCCCCGCCAGCCTGCCCGGCCGGCTCTGGCCTACCGGCTGCGAGCCGTACCCTGGCGACCTGCTGGAACCCGAGACGATCGCAGCCGCCAGCCGCGGCGTGGATGCCGTGTTCCACGCCGGGGCCCACTACTCCCTGGCCCGGCGGGAGGGGCGGCGCGTCATGCGGGTGAACGTGGAGGGAACGCGCAACGTCCTCGGCGCGGCGGCCGAACGTGACGTCCCGGTGGTGCACACCTCCTCGGTGGCCACGGTGGGCCTGCCGGCGAGTGGCGCGCCCGGCGAGGAGGCGACGCCGTTGCCGCGCCGTCAGGTGATCGGCGCATACAAGCGCTCGAAGCTGGCCGCCGAGCAACTGGCGCGCGCCGCGGCCGCCGGCGGACAGCGGGTGGTCATCGTCAATCCCACCGCGCCCGTGGGCCCCGGCGACCATCGCCCCACGCCCACCGGGCGGGTGGTGCGGGACGCCGCGGCCGGCAGGATGCCGGTCGTGGTGGACACCGGCCTCAACGTGGCGCACGTGGACGACGTGGCGGCAGGGCACCTGCAGGCGCTGCAGCACGGCAGAACGGGGCGTCGTTACATCCTCGGAGGCGATAACCTCACCCTCAAGTCAATCGTGAGTCTTGCCGCCGTCACGGACGGCAGGGCCCCAGTGCGGGCGACGATCCCGCACGCGCTCGGCATCGGCGTGGCGGCGCTGGACGAGCTGATCGCGGGCTGGGTGCTGGGCCGCGAGCCGCGAGCGCCGCTGGACGGTGCCCTGATGGCCCGCAAGCGCATGTGGGTCACCAGCGCCCGCGCCGAGGCCGAGCTGGGCTACTCGGCCCGCCCATCCCGCCGGGCGATCGCCGACGCGGTCGCCTGGTTCACCGGCGGGACCGCCGGCACGCCCGCGCCGGCCGGAGAGCCGGCGTGACGACAACCTCCGCCACCCAGGCCGGGCACTCGGCGGCCGAGCGCGCGCTGACCCGCGGCGCCCGGCGCCTGCTGGCCATGCAGCGCGATGGCGCCTACTGGTGGGAGGAGCTCGAGACAAACGCCGCCATCACCGCGGAGCACCTGTTCATGCTCAGCGCCTTCGGCTTGGCCACCGACGACCTGCGGGCCCGCATCGCCGCCGAGCTGCGCGCGACCCAGCGCCACGACGGGAGCTGGGCGATCTGGCACGAGGGGCCGCCCGACCTCAACGTCACCGCCGAGGCTTATTACGCGCTGCGGCTCGCCGGCGCCGACCCCGGCGAAACCCGAATGCGTCGAGCCCGCGACGTCGTGCTTGACCTCGGCGGAGCCGACCATGCGCGCTTCTTCACGCGCCTGTGGCTGGCGGTGCTGGGTCAGTTCCCGTGGGGCGCGCTGCCCGTGCTGCCACCGGAGATGATCTTCCTCCCGCCGCGCGCCCCCCTGTCGCCGTATCGCTTCGCCTGCTGGGCGCGCGGCACCTTCGTGGCCCTCATGATCGTGCTGTCGCGGCGGCCCACCTTCCCGCAGCCGGTCAGCGCACGTGATCTGTTTCACGCCGAGCCCGGCGAGGGACCGCCGCCGGCGCCGCGCACGCCCGGGCGCTGGACGCCCATGCTGGCGCGCGGCGAGCGCCTGGCTCGCTGGTACGACCGCCACCCGCTGCGGCCGCTGCGCTCGCGGGCCGAGGCGCGGATCGTGCGCTGGATCTGCGACCCCCAGGAGGCCGACGGCTCGTGGGGCGGCATCCAGCCGCCGTGGGTCTACTCGCTGTTTGCGCTCCACGCGATGGGCTTCCCGCTGGACCACCCCGTGATGGCGCGCGGGCTCGCCGGCTTCGACGACACCTTCCGGCTCGACCTCGGCGAGCGCGGCGAGCGATTCCGCCTCCAGCCGTGCCTGTCGCCGGTCTGGGACACCGCGCTGGCCGTGGTCGCCCTGGCCGAGGCCGGCCACGCCGACGACCCGGCGTTGCGCTCGGCCGCCGACTGGCTGCTGGACCGGGAGGTCACGCGCTTGGGCGACTGGTGGGAGATCCCACGGCGCGGGCGGGCGGGAGGCTGGTCGTTCGAGTTCGAGAACGTCTGGTACCCCGACACCGACGACGCCGCCGAGGTGCTGCTGGCGCTGCGCAAGACCGGGGCGTCGCCCGACCACCCCGCCGTGCGTCGCGGCGTGGAGTGGTTGCTCACCATGCAGAGCCGCAACGGCGGCTGGGGCGCCTTCGACGTCGACAACGACCAGGCCATCATGACCCAGCTGCCGGTGTGCGACTTCGGTGAGGTGCTCGACCCGCCCACCGAAGACGTCACCGCGCACGTGGTCGAGGCGCTGGTGCACTGCGGCCTGGCCCCCTCGCACCCGGCCGTGCGCCGGGGCGTGGACTTCCTCCTGCGCACGCAGCGCCCCGACGGCTCGTGGTGGGGACGATGGGGCGTCAATCACATTTACGGGACTGGGGCGGCGCTGCCGGCGCTACGGGCGGCCGGACTGGAGCCCGAGGCGCCGCCGATGCAGCGCGCCGTGGCGTGGCTGGTCGAGCGCCAGAACCCCGACGGCGGCTGGGGCGAGCGTGTGGAGAGCTACTTCGATCCGGCCTGGGTCGGGCGGGGCGACAGCACCCCCTCCCAGACCGCCTGGGCCCTGCTCGCGCTGCACGCGGCTGCGCCAGAGCACCCCGCTGCGGCCCGCGGGCTGGACCACCTCGCCGCGACGCAACGGCCGGACGGCACCTGGGACGAGCCCCAGTTCACGGGCACCGGCTTCCCCGGGGACTTCATGATCAACTACCACGGCTACCGGCAGTACTTCCCCGTCACGGCCCTGGCCCGCTTCCTGCGGTGCTCCGCTCCGGAGGTGGCGTGATGATCCGGCGCACGAAGACCGAGCGGGGCCAGGACTGAGGCGGCGGTCAATGGCGGGGCCTGTTGCCCGAGCCGAAGACACCGCATCGGCGACGGTTTGCAGCCGCCGGATCGCAAGAGGACCTCTGGAGCGGAGCACCACATGACGGCGGGCGCACGCGCCCACGCCGCCTCGCGCCGTGCCGTGCGCAAGCACGACGAGAACTTCCCGGTGGCGTTCCGCCTGCTGCCGCGCGAGCGGCGACGGGCCATGGACGCCATCTACGCCTTCTGCCGCGCCACCGACGACCTCGGCGACGAGGGCCCGAACGATCCGGCCGCCCGCCTCTTGGGCCTGGACGCCTGGGAGCGCGACCTTCGCGCCGCCTGGGAGGGGGCGCCGGACGATCCGCGCCTGGCGGCGCTCGCGATCGCGGTGCGCCGCTCCGAGCTGCCCATGGACCCCTTTCTTCGGCTGATCGAGGCCAACCGTATGGACCAGCGCCAGGATCGCTGGGAGACCTACGACGACCTGCTGCACTACTGCCGCCACTCGGCCACGCCGGTGGGCGAGATGGTGCTCGCCGTGCTGGGCTACCGCGACCGGTGGCGCATCGAGCTGAGCGACCACACGTGCATCGGCCTGCAGCTGATCAACTTCTGGCAGGACATCGCACGCGACCTGGCCGACCGCGGCCGCGTCTACCTGCCGCGCGAGGACATGGCCCGCTTCGGCGTGAGCGAGGATGATCTGGCACGCCCGCCGGCCTCGTCCGCCACGCGCGATCTGGTGGCCTTCGAGGTGGAACGGGCGCGAGCACACCTGCAGGACGGAGCGCCGCTGGCCCGGCTGGTGCCTGCGCGCGCGCGGCTGGACCTGCGCATGTTCACCGCTGGCGGGCTGGCGCTGTGCGACGCCATCGCGGCGCGGGGCCACGACACCATCTCGGGCCGCCCCGCCCTCGGCAGGGCCGGTCGCTCGCGCATCGCCGCGGGCGCGGTGTGGGCGATGATCCGGGGCCGCGCATGACCGTGGAGAAGGCCTATGAACGCTGCCGCTCCATCGCGCGCGCCGAGGCCCGGAACTTCTACTACGGCTTCGTGCTGCTGCCGCCGGAGCGTCGAGCCGGGATCTACGCCGCCTACGCCTTCAGCCGCCGGGCGGACGACAGCGTGGACGGCGACGAGCCGGTGCCCGAGAAGCTCGAGGCGGTGGCCGAGCGGCGTCGCGAGCTGGACGCCTGCTACCTGGGCACGCCGCCGCCGGACGACGCGGTGCTTGTGGCGCTGGCCGACACCGTGCGTCGTTTCGGCGTGCCGCGCCGCCATCTGGACGCCCTGGTGGACGGGGTCGAGATGGACCTCACCCGGTCGCGCTACGCCACCTTCGACGAGCTGGAGGGCTACTGCAACCGCGTGGCCGGCGCCGTGGGGCTGGTGAGCCTCTACATCTTCGGCTTTCGCGACCCCGCCGCGCCGGAGCTGGCACGGGAGCTGGGCGTCGCGATGCAGCTGGTGAACATCATGCGCGACGTGGCCGAGGACGCGGAGCGCGACCGCATCTACCTGCCCATGGACGAGCTGGCCGACTGCGGGGTGACGGAGGCCGACATCCTCTCCGCGACCAGCTCGCCGGCGTTTCGCGCGGTGATGGCCCGCAACGGTGTGCGCGCCCGCGAGCGCTTCGCCCGGGGAGAGCGGCTGCTTCCGCTGCTGGATCGCCGCGCCCGCATGTGCGTGGCCATGTTGTCGGGCCTCTACCGCGAGATCCTCGGCGACATCGAGGCTTGCGACTACGACGTGTTCGCGGGCCGCGTGCGCCTCTCGACGCCCCGAAAGCTGCGTCTGATGGGCCGCCGCACCGCCTGGAGCCTCCGGGGAGCATCCTGAGCGCCCCCCGAAGGCGCGTCGTGGTGTGCGGCGGCGGCCTGGCCGGCGTGGCGGCCGCGTGCGAGGCGGCCGGTGCCGGCGCCCAGGTCACCCTGGTCGAGCGGCGGCCGTTCCTGGGCGGGAAGGCATACAGCTTCCGCACCAGCGCCGGGCGGGAGCTGGACAACGGCCAGCACGTCTTCCTGGGGTGCTGCCCCGCCTACATCGCGTTGCTGCGGCTGCTTGGGACGCTGGATCGAGTTGTGCTGCAGCGGCGCATGCGCATCGCCGTGCGCGATCGCGCCGGGGTCCGGGGCGCGCTGTGGGCCGCACCCCTGCCGGCACCGGCGCACCTGGGACCGGCCTTTGCGTCGTACCCTCACCTGACAACCCGCGAGAAGGCCACCGCCACGCGAGCGCTCGCTGCCCTGCGGGTCATGGGTGAACGCGGACGGCGGCAGATCGACGACGTCACGTTTCTGGAGTGGCTCGAGGCGCACGGCCAGAGCCGGCGGGCGGTACAGGCGCTGTGGGACTTGATCGTGCTGCCGACCTGCAACGACCGCAGCCAGCGCGTGTCGGCGGGCCTTGCGGCGTTCGTGTTCCAGGAAGGCCTCCTGCGCCGCCGCGACGCGTCGGCCGTGGGCTACGCCCGCGTGGGGCTCACGGGCCTCGTGGACCCCGCCGCCCGCCAGTTTCTCGCGGCGCGCGGCGGACGCGTGCTGGACAGCAGCGCGGTCGCCGAGGCCGGCCCCGGCGGCGTCTGGCTCACCGACGGCCGGCATCTGCCCGCCGACGGCGTGGTGCTGGCCCTGCCTCCCGAGCGCACCCGGGAGGTCGCCTCTGCGGCGCTGCCCGAGGACCCCGGCCTGGGCAGCTCACCCATCGTCAACGTGCACGTGTGGTACGACCGGCCGGTGATGGACGAGGAGTTCGAGGCGGTCATCGACAGCCCGGCGCAGTGGGTGTTCAACCGCACGGCCATCGCCGGCTCCGGGCCCGGACAGCACCTCGCCGTGTCGATCAGCGGAGCGCGCGAGGAGGTGGACGTGCCCCGCGAGGAGCTGGCAGCGCGGATCATCGCCGAGCTGGCCCACCTGTACCCGCGGGCCAGCGACGCGCGCATCGAGGAGGTGGCCGTGGTCAAGGAGCCGCACGCCACCTTCGCCGCGGCCCCGGGCCAGGCCGCCCGGCGGCCGGGCCCGCACACGCCGCTGGAGCACGTCGCCCTGGCGGGCGCGTGGACGGCCACCGGCTGGCCGGCGACCATGGAAGGGGCCGTGCGCAGCGGCATCAGGGCGGCACGCGTGGCGCTCGAGCAGCACGTAAAGCCTGCGGTCTCGCGATTTGCGTGATACGCGCGCCGGACACCGGCGGCAGACGACGGGCCAGGTGGGGCGATCGTCATACCCGCGCCGCCCCACTTCGGCCGCCCGGGGCGTCACCATGTGCTCAAGGCTCCCCGGCTCGCGCCGAAATTCGCCTCGGAACCCCCCGAACCCGAGCGACCGCACCTGAGCGACAACACCTTCACCTCTCCCCTGCCCACGTTTGAGACCGCCCTTCGGCGGGTGCGGGAGCGCGCCCAGCCCCTGTGGCACTGCGACCGCTGCGACTCGGGCCTGGTGCAGGCCGTCGGCGCCGACGCGGCGCGGCCGGGCCGGTGGCGGGTCAGGCGCCGCTGCCCCGAGTGCGGCCGTCACGACGTCGTCGAGGCGGGCACGTTGGCCGTCGACGCCTTCGACGATGAGTTGCTGGCCGGGCACGAGGACCTGCTGGCCGCCTACCGGCGCATCTCGGGGCTCACCATGCGCGAGGACGCCGAACGCATCGTCACTGCGCTGCGCGCCGACGCCATTCAGCCCTTCGACTTCTGAGCCGCCTCGGCCGGCTCGCCCTGCCGGCCCACGTCGTAGACATCGACCGTGCTGCGGGTCAGCAGCCACACGCCGATGCCCACCAGCACCAGCCCCAGGCCGAGCTGGATGGCGTCGTCGGGGTCCGCGGGCCACGCCTCACCGAACAGCACCGGCGCCATTGCGACGGGCACGAGGGTGTTGATGACCGCCACGATCGACTCCACGCTGGTGGCGTGGCCGGCCTGCAGCGCACTGGTCTTGGCGGTGTAGCCCAGTGCGCCCACGCTGACCGCCGACAGCAGCGCAACCGCGAACAGCATCCAGCGCCCGCTGTCGACCGAGTCGGCCATCAGCTTCGACAGGACGCCGTTGAGCGCCCAGGCGAAGCCCACCGAGACCGCGATCATGCGCGGGTCGATACGGCCCCCGCGCGCACGCATCACGAACACGGCCAGCGCCCCACCGAGCAGGATGAGCACCACCACGGCCCATCGCCCGGGGCCCGCCACCGTCACGGTCCGCTCGGGCGAGTTCACGGCCACCAGCGCGACGCCGCCGGCCAGCATCACGATGCCCAGCAGCGCCGGGGGCTCCACGCGCTCGCCGAGGACGATGTATGAGAAGCCCACCAGCAGGAACAGCCCCAGCGCCATCCCCGGCGCCACGATGGTGAGGGGTGCGACCAGCAGCGCCAGGGTCTTGAGGATCCAGCCGCCGAGATCCAGCGCGGCCGCCAGCCGCCACACGGGCCGGCGCACCAAACTGGTCAGCATGGTGAGCTTGAGGTTGGCCTCGCGCGGGACCTTGCGGGCCTCCCTGGCCGTGAGGGCCACGGCCAGGGAGGCCGCGGTCGCCGCGGCAGCGATCAGCACCACCGTGAGCAACGCGTTGTCCATGGCCGGCTAGCGCCTTGGGCCCTGCGCTACGATCGCCGCCGGTCCGTCCCCGACCCCCCGGAGTCGATGAGCCCACCCCGCCGCCGGCCCTCGCGCATCCCTGGATTGGCACGGCGCGCCCTGGCCGGGTTGCAGCGCGTGGCGAACGACGTGGGCAGCGGCCGCCGCGAGGCGGCCATCATGGTCGGCGCGTTCGCGCTCTACAGCGCCGTGCGCGCGCTGGGGCGCACCAACATCGCCGAGGGCCTGCGCAACGCCGAGCAGCTCGAGCGCATCCAGCGCCGGCTGGGCATCGACGTCGAGGCTCGGGTTCAACGCTTCTTCCTGCGCCATCGCCTGGGCATGCCGGTCTGGAACGCGCTGTACCTCGGCAGCCAACTGGTGGTGATGCCCATGAACCTGTTCTTGGTACACCGCTACCGTCGTAACTCCTGGCCGTTCGTGCGCAATCTCGCGCTGATCAGCTGGACCGCAGGGCTGGTGTGGTACGCGGCCAAGCCCACCGCGCCGCCGCGCCTGCGGTCGGCCGAAATCGTCGACACCGTCAGCTCGCAGACAACCCTCCAGCTGGACTCCCGCCTGGTCCGCAGTCTCTACAACCCCGTGGCCGCCATGCCCAGCCTTCACGTGGGCATGTCCCCGATCGCCGCATGGGCCCTGATACGCCTCACCCCCTGGACGTGGACTCAGGCCCTCGGATACGCCTATCCAGCGCTCGTAACCGTAGCCGTCGTCGTCACCGGCAACCACTACGTGCTGGACGTGGCCGGGGGGCTGGCGGTGGTGCTGCCCGCCGTGGCGGTGGCCGGTTGCCTCTCGCCCCCCGACAGGGGCACGGCACGGGCCTGAGCGCTACGCGGCCGGCGGCTCGGTGAGCGACCTGAGGATGGCGATCGTGGGCCTGGGGTTGTCCTCGGCCCGACGGTTCACCTCGACGATGCCCTGCATCAGGTCGCGGTAGGTCCCCGGCTCGCCCAGCCCCTCCACCTGCAGCTCCATCGCCAGCAGGTTGGACCAGCCGATGAGGCTGGACAGCGGCTCGGCCTCGCCATCCAGCAACGCCTGCTCGAGCACCAGCCCGCCGAGGCCCCGCAGCTCGGCGATGACCACGGCGCGCGCGCGCGGCGGCCGGGGCTTGGCGCGGCTGCGCCGACGGCGCGGTCGCGGCGTGGTGGCATGCTCGTGCGGCGTGCTGGCGGTGGCCATGGGCGGGCGACTCCGGGCGGGGACGGTGTGCCCTACAACTCGGCGGCGGCGGGTCAAACATGTTCCCCCATTCGGGTGAACGGATACGCGGGGCCGGCCGAATCCGGCGGGGATCGACCGCCCGCTCGGCGCCGAGCCGGAGAGGCGCGCGATGAGCAACCGCCAGCCCCCGTCGGCGGGGGCTGAGCGCCGAGCAGGCCGCGGTCAGATGCTGCTGAGCAGAATCAGCACCACCACGCCGCCGATCAGGCCGATGACGCCCAGCACCACGCCGGCCAGTGCCATGCCCTCGCCCGCCAGCGAGGGCTCGCGGCCGGTCTCACCGCGCGCGATGACGCCGAAGATGATCGCCAGCGTCGAGAGGATGATCGGGGCGATGATGATGCCGGCGATGCCCAGCACGAGCGAGGCCACCGCCTTGCCGCTGCGCCGGCGAGCGGCGTGGACCCCTGGCGGAAGCGGCTGACCCACCCCGGTCGGCGGCTCGGCGGTCGGGGACTCGGCGGTCAGCGGAGCCGGCGCGTGGCCGAGGCGCTCGCGGATGCCCCCGGGCGAGGGCATCTGCCGCCATCCCTCGGCCTGCATGGTCTCAATGGCACGGCCGATGTCGTCGGCGTCCAGATCGTGGAGCACGTCGAAGTACTCGTTGGACCGCTCGGGCGTCATCGGCGGGTCGGGCCAGGCGGCGCTCATGCGCCGCGACAGCGATTGCCATTCGGTGTGCGTCACGTCAGCAGCGCCGGCGCTGATCCTCGGGCGTGCGGCGGGCGGGCGGCGTGGGGGGCATCCCCTGCCCGGCCAGCTGATCGCAGGCGGCCATCAGGTGCCCGAACAGCGCGTCCACCTTCATGCGGCTCATGTCGTTGCGCACCACCACCCGCAGCAGCTCCACGTGCTGGGCGTTGGGCGGAAGCGTGTAGGCGGGCACGATCCAGCCGTGCTCGCGCAGCTTGTCGGAGATGTGGAACGCGTCGAAGTCGGGCTCGCCCGTGAGCCGGAACGTGACCACGGGCTCCATCAGGCCCGGGTTGAGGACCTCGAACCGCCCGCTGCCGGCGATCAGCTCGTTGAGGTGCCTGGCGTTGGCCAGCATGTTCTGGACGACCGCGGCGTACCCGGAGCGTCCGAGGCGAATGAAGTTGTAGTACTGGGCCTGCACCATCGCGGAGCCGCGGCTGAAGTTGAACGTGTAGGTGGGCTGCGCGGCCCCGAGGTAGTTGACCGAGAACACCAGGTCCTCGGGCAGGAAGTCGCGGTCCCGGAAGACCAGCCAGCCGATGCCCGGGTAGACCAGCCCGTACTTGTGGCCGGAGGCGTTGATCGAGGCCACCTGTGCCAGGCGGAAGTCCCACAGCTCGTCCGGATGAGCGAAGGGGGCGACGAAGCCGCCGGAGGCCGCGTCGACGTGCAGCGGCACGTCCCAGCCCTTCTCGTCCTTCAACCGCGCCAGCTGGTCGTTCAGCTCGCGGATGGGGTCCGACTCGCCGATGTAGGTCGTCCCCAGCACCGCGCCCACGGCGATCGTGTGCTCGTCGACCCGCTCGACGACGTCGTCGGGATGTAGCACGTAGTGGTCTGCACGCATCGGGATCTTGCGCGGCTCCACGTCGAAGTAGCGCGCGAACTTGTCCCACACGATGTGGGTCTCGGCGCCGAACACGATGTTGGGCCGCTGGGCCGCGGCGCCAGCCGCCTCCCGGGCCGCCCGCCAGCGGAACTTGTGCGCCAGGAGGCCCAGCATGATGGCCTCCGAAGAGCCGACCGTCGCGACGCCCACCGTGCGATCGACCGACGGGGCGTTCCACAGGTCGGCCAGCATGGCCACGCACCACTCCTCGATGCGCTGAGCGGCCGGGTACTCCTCGTGGTCGATGTGGTTGGTGCGGATCTGCTCGTGGATGAGCTCCTCGGCCTCGGGCTCCATCCAGGTGGTCACGAACGAGGCCAGGTTCATGGACGGCTGGCCGTCGATCTTGAGCCCCAGGTGGATCAGCTCGTAGGCGTCGCGCGCGGTCATCCCGCCTTCCGGGAAGCGATCGGTGGGGAGCGGCTGGGCGAAGACTCGTGCCGAGGCCGGCGTGTCGCCGGCAGCGCGGTCGGACGGCTGGGCCATGGCTACAACCCCTCGCGTGGCGGCTGGACGGGCCGCGCAACAGTACCCGCCCGCGCGCGAGCTCCCGCGCGCCCCGGGGTCAGGGGTCCAGCTCGGCCAGGCCCGGCGGCAGGACGGCGCCCTCCAAGAGGAGGCGGCTGCGCGCGTGCTCCAGCGCGTAGCCGAATGCCAGCCGCGGCGCCGAGTGGCGGTCCGACTCGCGGTACCAGGCCAGGGTGCCCTCGATTCCCAGCGCCAGGGCCAGGCGACCGTCGCGGTCGGCGTCAGCGGCCAGGGCGATCACCAGCCCCATCGCCGACACCGCGATGGCCGGTCCAGGCTCCTTGTGGCGCGAGCGCAGGCGCGGCACCAGCCCGGCGCGCGTGCTGACCACGTCGGCCCGTACGGCGCCAGGCGTCGAGCCGCGCCACGGCACCACCTCCAGGGCGTCGCGGCGGCCGAAAGGCTCCAGGGACACAAGATCGCCGCGAAGCGGCCTCTCCTGGGCCTCCGAGATGCCGATCGCCAGCTTGCGCAGCGACGTGCGGTAGGAGTCCCACCACCCGATGGGCGTCCTGGCCGGGGCGAGGCACACCAACCCCAGCCCCAGGGCGAGGCGGTCGGCGCGCTCGTGCTCGGGCCAGCGCCCGGCGGCGGGCAGCAGGCTGACCGCCGCCCGGGCGGGGTCGTACATGGCCACTTCGACGGCTGCCAGTGGCGTGGTGCCGAAGATCCGCACTCGAGCTCCCGCGGGAGGGGCCTCAGCGATGCCGGAGCCGGGATTCGAACCCGGACGCCCAGTGGGCAGAGGATTTTAAGTCCCCCGCGTCTACCGTTCCGCCACTCCGGCCCAGCGCCGAACGCGGTGAGTGTGGCAGGGAACCCGCCGGGCCGGACACCCGCTCAACGACCGAAGGTGGCCGCCCCCGGGGTGCGGTCCACGGCGGCGAGCCGCGTCTTCTCGATGTTCCTGGCCCAGGCCTCGGGCAGGATCGGCCAGCGTTCCAGGATCTGCGCGTGCCGGATGTACCGCAGGTTCTCGCCCTTGGCGAAGATCAGGCGGCGCTCGTCCCGCGGCGAGCGCACCTGCCGCAGGGCCTCAACCAGGCCGTCGACGGTGGCGTAGTCCACGTCATCGTCCAAGCCGTTGTCTTCGCGCTCCCGCGGCTCCTCGTGGCCCGACATCGCGTCACAAGTCTAGTGTCTCAGGGGCAAGCGCCACGCCCGCGACGCCGTCGGGCCGAAGCGCCGCCAGCGCGACCCCGTCCAGGAGGTCCCGCTCGCTCACCGCCAGGGCGTCCTGCCCCGCCGCTTGGAGCGCCTCGGCCGTCAGCGCGGTCCCCGCAACGATGACCGGCGCGCGCGCCGGCTCAAGGCCCGGCACCGCACACCGCTCGGCCGTGGTCATCGCCGCCAGGCGCGAAAGGTGCTGCTCGACGCCCGCGGCCGACAGCCGGTGGCCGTGCACCCGCTCGGGGTCGTAGCCGCCCAGATCGATGGCGGCCAGCGTGGTAATGGTACCGGCCACGCCGAGCGCCGGGGCCGGGCCTCCGATTTGGCGCACCGCCCCGGCCAGTAGGGGGCGCACCTCGGCGCGTAGCGCAGCGATCGCCTCGGGCGCGGGGGGGTCGCCCCACAGGCGGCGCTGGGTGCAGCGCACCGCCCCCAGCTGCAGGCTCGCCGTTCCCTCAACCCCCGTCGCGCTGCCGCGCACCAACTCGGTGCTGCCGCCGCCCACGTCCAGCACCAGGCAGGGTCCGGGCGCGTGATGCGCCAGCCGGGCGCCGGCGAACGCCAACAGCGCCTCCTCCTCGCCGGTCAGCACCCGAAGGCCGGCGCCGGTGTTGCGGCGCACGACCTCGGCCGCCCGCGCCCTGTTGGGTGCGTCGCGAACGGCGCTGGTTCCCACCGCCGCCACCGCGCGAGGCCGAAACTCGCCGATGCGCACAGCGAACTCGGCGAGGGTGTCATCCAGACGCCCAAGCGCGTCGGCCGCCATCGACCCGTCGGGCGCCGCGCCGCGGCGCAGCCCGATCACGACGCTGTGGCGCTCCCCCTCCGGCCCGTCGGCCCCGATCCCCTCCACCAGGAAGAGTCGCAGGGAGTTGGAGCCCACGTCCACGACGGCCAGCGGCCGGCCGCCGTTCACCTCACCTGCCGAGGTAACGGAGCGGCGAGCGGAACGTGTCGGCGGCCTCGGCGGCGGTCTCGGCGATGGCCGACACGGCCTCGATCTGAAGCTGCAGCTCGTGGATGGCCGCCCGGAGCTCCTCGCCGCGCTCGGGGACGGCGTCCAGCCGCTGCTGGGCGCGGTCGGTGGCCTCGGCCAGCTCGGCGGCGGCCGGAGCGATGCGTCCGTGCGCCAGGCGCGAGCGTCGCCACATGCGCAGCCCGGCGACGACGGCGGCGATGATGCCCACAAGGATGGCCGCGCCCCAGATGACCGCCGCGATGGCCACCGCATGATCCACCACGAAGTCCATGGCCGTCATTCTCTCATCAGACGCCGACTACACTGCCCGGCCGGCATGGATCCCGCCCAGCTGGCCGCCGTGGCGCCCGACGCCCGCTTCGTGGCCGCCACGGAGGCCGCCGGGGAGCCGCACGTGGTGGTGGACGGGCCCCGCCTCGCCGGGACCGTGCTGGCGCTGTCGCACTGGCCGGACGCCGACCCCCCTCCCGCGCTCGCCGCCGACACCAGCGCGGGCATCGTGGACCGCTACCTGGACGTGGACGCCGGCGGGCCAGAGGTGGAGGCGATCACGAACAACCACTTCGACGAGGACGGCCTGTTCGCCGCCTGGCTGCTGATGGAGCGCCCAGAACGCGCGACGGCGGATCGCGCGATGGCACTGGCCGCCGCCGAGGCCGGCGACTTCGGCACCTGGACCGATCCGTGGGCGCCGCGCTGCGCGCTGGCGGCCATGGCGATGGCCGAACGGGCCACGACGCCCTTTCCGGCCGTGCGAGCCGCGCTGGCCCCCCATGCCACCGGCGACCCGGCGCCGGCCATCTACAACGCGCTGCTCCCTCACACCGGCCGGCTGCTGAGCGACCCCGAGCGCCACCGGCGCCTGTGGCAGGAGCCCTGGCGGCAGGTGCAGGACGACCGGGGCCTCTTGGAGGCCGGTGATGCCAACGTGGCAGAGGTCGATGAGCTGGACCTGGCAATCGTGCGCTCGCCGCGCCCGCTGCATGGGATGGCCTTGCATCCGCGCATCGGCGCCATGCGGGTGCTCTGGGCGGGAGACGACGGGCACCTGGTGCTCACCTACCGCTACGAGACCTGGGTGCGCTACGCCTCGCGCCCGTTGCGACCCCGCGTCGACCTGACGCCGGTGCTGGCCGCCCTTCGGCAGGCCGAGCCACGGGCGGGCACCTGGAGGTTCGAGGGCAGCTCCGCCATGACCCCGCGGCTCTTTCTGGCCGGCCGCGGAGGCGGCCCAGCCCCCTCGGGCCTCGGCACGGAGCGCCTGGTCGAGCTGCTGGCACCGCTGCTGTCGACCTGATTCGCTGCAGGTCGTTAGATTATTGGTCCCCCCAGGAGGTCGGTCGCGTTGACGGAAGCCGAGGAGGGCAACCGCCGGGTGCGCCAGCTCCTGCTGTCGAGTGACAACACGCTCAAGAACCGCCACGCCGCCGCCGACCGCAGCGCGCCTGCCGCCTGATCGGCCGGGCACCCTGGGGCCGCCCCTGATGCAGCGGCGGCTGTGTTTCGTCCTGGGGAAGGGCGGGGTGGGCAAGAGCGCCGTCTCGGCCGCGCTGGGCCTGGCCGCAGCGAGGGCCGGACGGCGGGCGCTGCTGTGTGAGGTTGCCGGGTCGGACCGCGCCTCGGCCCTGTTCGGCGCCGGCGACGTCGACCACGAGCGCCCCGTCGAGCTGGCGCCCGGCCTGTTCGGCATCGCCATCGACGTGGACCACTCCACAGAGCGCTACCTCGCCTCGCAGCTGCGGGTGCGGCCGCTGGTGGAGCTGCTGGTACACAGCAAGGCCTTCCACCACTTCACGGCAGCCGCTCCCGGGCTGGCCGAGCTGGTCACCCTGGGCGCCATCTGGAGCCTGGCGGTCGAGCTGCGCCCAGGCGGGGAGCGCCCGGTGTGGGACTTCGTGGTGGTGGACTGCCCGGCCACCGGGCACGGCGTGGCCCTGCTCGAGACGGCCAGCAACATCCGTGCGCTGGCCGCCCAGGGCCCCATCAGCGAGCAGTCCGAGCGCATCGAGCAGGTCATCAAGCACCCGGCCGCCACCGGCGTGGCCCTGGTCGCGCGCCCCGACGAGCTGCCGGTGAGCGAGGCGGTGGACGCCGCGGCTGCACTGCGCCGGCGCGACCTTCCCGTCGCGCTGGCCGTCATGAACGCCATGACGCCGCAGCGGTTCAGGGATGATGAGGCGGGCGCGCTCACGGCGGCCTCGCTCGGCGCCGGCGGCGCATCTGCGGCCGCGGCAGCCGCGGCGCTGGCCCACCTCGAGCGCCAGGCCGTCGAGGCCGTCCACCTCGAGCATCTGGAGCATGGGACCGGCCTGCCGGTGCTGCAGCTTCCGCTTCTGGTGCGCCAGGAGTTCGACCTGGACGCGGTGCAGGATCTGGCCGACGCGGCGGCCTCCGGGCTGAGGTCGCTGGGCCAGTGATCGACTCGGCCCTGGCCGACCGCTGGATCGTCGTCTGCTGCGGGGCGGGCGGTGTGGGCAAGACGACGGTGTCGGCCGCCGTCGCCCTCGGCCTCGCCAAACTGGGTCACCGCGCCGTGGTGGTCACCATCGACCCCGCGCGGCGCCTGGGGTCGGCGCTGGGCCTCGATCACCTCGGCGACGAGCCGCGCCGGGTGAGCCCCGAGAGCATCGACGACGCCGGCCTCACGGTCCCGGGCGAGCTGTGGGCGCTGCAGCTCGACGCCAAGGCCACCTTCGATCGCCTGGTGGCGCGCAACGCGCCCACCCCCCAGGACCGCGAACGGATCCTCGAGAACCGCATCTATCGCCACCTGTCGGGCGCGGTCGCCGGCGCCCAGGAATACATGGCCGTGGAGCGCCTGCACGAGCTGGTCGAAGACGGGCGCTTCGAGCGGATCGTGCTCGACACGCCGCCGTCGCGGAACGCGCTGGACTTCCTGGAGGCCCCCGAGCGAATCACCCGCTTCATCGAGGGCAAAGCACTCCGGCTGCTGACGCAGCCGGCCACGGGCGGCAACATCGCGGCCAGGGCCCTGCACATGGGCGGCGCGGCGGTGCTGTCGGTGCTCGAGCGGATCACCGGCGCCCAGATGCTGCGCGACGTCGCCGACTTCCTCGGCGCGTTCGACGGCATGTACGACGGCTTCGCCGAGCGCGCCGGCGAGGTGCGGGAGTTGCTGCGCAGCGACGACGCGGCGTTCGTGGTGGTCACCGCCCCCGACCCCGGGCCCACCGAGGAGGCCCTGGCGCTCGCGGAGCGGCTGGGCAAGGAGGCCTACCCGCTGCAGGGCGTGGTGCTGAACCGGGTACACGGCGCGCCGCCGGTAGGCGACCCCGCCCCGCACGAGCTGCGCGCCATCCTGGCCGATGCGGGCGCACGCCACCCCGACGATCTGGCCGCCCGCGCTGCCGAGACCCTCGACGAGCTGCGGGCGCTGGCGCAACATGACGGCCAGGCCCGCGAGGCGTTGACGGCGGCCCTCGGCTCGCCGCTGCTCGGACAGGTGCCCGCCCTGCCCGACGAGCCCGTCGACCTGCACGGCCTCGCCAGGGTCACCGCCGCGCTTCGCACATGAGCCTGCGCGTCGTCGTGGACCGCGCCAGCGCCTGGGCCGCGCTCTGCCCCTGCTCGCCGCACGCCGCCGCCCCGACCGCCGGCTGCGTCCGCTCAGGTCTCTTCCAGCACCTCGGCGTAGATGCGGCCGTAGGCGGTCGCCGCCGCGTCCCACGTGTAGTGCGCGGCGGTCTGGCGCGCCTCGGCGGCCAGGCGGCGGCGCAGGTCGTCGTCACGGGTCGCTCGCACCAGCAAGTCGGCAAGCTCGGTGGGGTGCCCCGCCGGGGCCATCAGACAGTCGCGCTCGGGGGTGAAGATCTCGCGGAAGACCGGCAGGTCCGACAGCACGACCGGCCGGCCCGCTGCCGCCGCCTCGAGCGCCGCCAGCCCGAAGCCCTCGCGGGTGGACGGCAGCGCGAAGGCGTCGGCGGCCCGGTACAGCCCCGGCATCGCGTCGGCCGCCAGCGTGGGCAGCAGCACCACATCGGTGGCGTCGTCCACCTGTTCGCGGTCCACCCGGAGGCCCAGACGCTCGGCGTCGTCGAAGAAGCGCTGCACGAAGCCGGGTGGGGCGGCGCCGCCGCCCACGATGGCCAGTAGCGCACCCGCGCCGATGCGGCCCTGGGCGCGCGCGAACGCCTCGAGCAGCGTGAGGCTGCCCTTGCGCGGGCCGATGCCGCCCACCGACAGCACGGTGGGCCGCCGCCCCCAGCCCATGCCGCGGCCAGCCGCGGCGCGGCTGAGCTGGCGGGATCGGAAGTGCGCGGCGTCGACGCCGTTCGGGACGACGTCGGCGCCCACGTCGAACTCGCGCTCGATGCGCTCGGCCCAGTACCGCGACGCGCAGACGCGCCGATCCGCGCCGGCCAGCGAGGCCCGCTGACGGTCCTCGGCGTCGGCATCCTCGGCGGTGGCGAGGTGGTGGACCGTGCGCACCACCGGCGGCCCTCCCGCGGGGCGCAGCGCGGTGCACGCGAGCCCCGACACCACGTCCTCGGCATGGAGCACCCGCGCGGGCGGCGCTGCTCGCAGGGCGCCGGCCAGCGTCTCGGCGCGCTCCGCGGCCGATTGCGCGCCCGCGGCCGGGATCAGGCGAGGACCGGACCCGGCCCGCGGAATCTCCGCGCCGGGCTCGACCAGCATCCACACCTCGACCGCCGGACCGGTGCCGGCAAGGTGCTCGGCTAGGCACTGGGCGTGAACCGCCTCGCCCACGGGGCCGGCGGCGCCGCAGACGATCCGGAGGATCTCGCCGCGTGCGAGCATGCCCGCAACGTGCCACACCGCGGGCCCGCCTGCTCGTGATTCACCGTCGAGTTAACCCTGAGCGCGTTCCTCCTCAGAGGCATGCCGGTAGCATTGCCGCGGTGAGCCATGCTCGCGAGCAGGCCGTTGCGGCCGAGGACGCCGGCGGACCGGAGGCCACCATCGCGGACGTCCGCCGGCGCGTCGCAGGGCGCGAGCCGCTGGTGGGGTCGCTGGCCGCCCAGTTCTTTCGCGCCGTGCACGCCGTCGACCCCTCGGCCGTGGAGGACTCCCTTGCTCCGCTGCCCGGCAACCGGGGCGTGCACCTCTACAACAACCTGATCGCGTGGGCCTCGATGGTGGCCGGCGAGCGCGTGCTGGACGTGGGCTGCGGCTCGGGCGGCGCGGCGCGTGCCGCCGCGCGCGTGGTGGGACCCTCGGGCTCGGTGGTGGCCATCGACCCCGTGCAGGAGACACTGGCCCGGGCCGCCGAGCGTACGCCGCCCAACACGAGCATCACCTACCGGCGCAGCGGCGTGGAGTCGATGCCGTTCCTTGCCGACCGCTCGTTCGACTGCGCGGTGGCCAGCCTGGTGTTCGAGGAGCTTCCCGACCTGGAGCGGGCGCTCGCCGAGATCTACCGCGTGCTGCGCCCCGGCGGGCGGCTGGTGGGCAGCGTGATGGCGTTCGACCGCCTGGGGCCCAGGGACAAGGTGTTCATGGGGGCCGTTGTCGCGGTGGTGGGCCTCCGCGCACCGGGGGGCCTGGCCGGACGGGCCAGCCGGGCCAGCATCCCGGACGAGCCGCCGGACAAGCGGGCCTTCGCCGACGCCGGCTTTCTCGCCGTGGAAGCGCAAGACGTGCAGCTTGCGCTGGTGATGGAGGAGGTCGAGGACGCCTGGCGGGTGTTCTCGCGCACCCACCTGGCCTACATGCTCGACGAGGAGGGCCAGCGGGACCTGCGGGCCGCGATCGCCGGCCGGCTCCCCCACACGCTGTACCTCCCGGTGCGCTTCCTGCGCACCCGCCGCCCCGGCTAGTGTCCTGAGCCGGAAGTTCGTCGCATGTTTCG
>JAUVPZ010000065.1 GCA_030598395.1 Miltoncostaeaceae bacterium
GGTGCCCGCCGTGCTGCTGCTGGTCATGGGGATCCTGCTGTTCGAGCTGGCCCGGCAGGTGGGCGGGGTGGTGGGCGGATGAGGCGCCGCCGCCAGCGGGGTGCCGCCGCCATCGACTACCTCGGCGTGGTGCTGGTGGTTGGGCTCGTCATGGCCGGCCTGGTGGCGGTGCGGCCATACCAGCCGTCGCGCCGGCCACCCATCGACCCGGTGTCGGTCCTCGCGCGCCCGCTCAAGCCGCCACCGAGGCTGCGCACCCGCCCCCGGGCCGTGCGCAGCCGCCCGCGCCCGCCGCGACGCCGCCCGGCCCGGCCCCGGCCGCCCGGGATCACGGTCGAGGTGCCGCGCTGGTGGCTGGGTCGGTGACAGGCTCTCTGACGGCCTCCGATGGGGTCGGTGCGCCCGGGACTTGTTATGACTTCGCCCGCAGCCCGCGAGCGAGGAGCCACGACGCGATGAACACGAAGACAAGGAGCGCACCTGAGGGCTTTAGCGATGCCGCCGAGTCGTACGACGCGGCCGTGCAGCACAACATCGCCGGCTCGGAGCGGCTCGTCATGTCGCTGCCCGAGGGCGACTACCCCCGGGTGCTCGACGTGGGCTGCGGTACCGGCTTCGCCTCGGCGGCGATGCTGCGACGGTTCGACGTGTCCACGCTGGTCGGGGTTGACCCCGCCGAGGGCATGCTGGAGGTCTTCAGGGCGAAGCTGGACAGGTTCCCCGATGTCGAGATCGAGTTGCGCGCCGAGGACGTGATGGAGATGAGCGTGGCGGACGGCGCCTTCGACGCGGTGATCTCCGCGATGGCGCTGCACTGGTTCCCGGACAAGCCCGGGGCCGTGGCGCGGATGTCACGGGCGCTCCGACCGGGCGGCGTCATGGGCATCCTCTGCGTTGGGCGGGGCGGCGAGGACGCGTGGCGTGAGCTGCTCGAGCGGATCGAGGCGCCGCCCGCCTGGACCGGCTGGTTCGCCGAGAACCAGCGCGACGTCGAGGAGATCGATGCCGACCTCCGGGCCGCCGGCCTCGAGCCGATCGACATCTGGATGGAGCGGCGGCGGCGCACCACGCCCGCCGACGCGTTCATGGCCCGCACCCGGGCGGTGGCCGGACACCTGCTCGGCAACCCGCCCGACGGGTTCAGCGAGCTCGACCAGCGCATCGAGGCCGCCCTGCACGCCGCATCCGGGCCGGACGGATTCGTGTACGACTACTGCAAGCTGTTCGCGGTCGCTCGCAAGCCCGAGAAGTAGGAGCTCCCCTCGCGAGCGCTCGTGGTGAGGCGGGTGGCGATCCGCCTGGGTAGCCGCCCGCAGTGCCGACCCGTGGTCAGCCGCTTGCGCGCGCCGGGTTCATTCCCCAGGCTTCAGGGCGAGTCCGAGGCCATGGGGGAGCCATGTCAGTGACCGCCACCGCCAGACCGCTGCGTGAGGCGCTCGCGCAGCTCGCGACGATGAGCGATGAACTCGGCGCGCTCTCGCTCTACCTGGACACCGGGGCCGAGGAGGGCGGGCGCAGCGGACCGAGCCGCGGCGAGATCGCGCTACGGAACGCGCTCTCCGAGCTTCGCAGCGGGGTGCGCTCGGCCGGTCCACGGGCGCGCTGGAGCGCCCTCGAGCGGCGGCTCGACGAACTGGAGCCGGCGCTGGCCGAGCTGGTCGGCCCGGCGCTGCCCGGCCGCGGGCGTGCGCTGTTCGCAGGGCTCTCGGGCGGCGAGCCGCGCACGCTGACGACGCGCCACCACGTGGGGTCCGTCGCCGTGCTCGAGCGGACGCCCTACCTGATGCCGCTTCTGCCGGTGCTGGAAGCCGAGCAGCCCTATGGGGTGATCAGCGTCTCGGGCGACGGGGTGCGGGCGCTCGATCTGGCCGAGGGCGTCGCCGAGGAGGCCGGCTGGGAGGCCTTCGACATCGCGTCCGGGGAGTGGCGCCGCATGGTCGGCCCCGCCGCCGCCAACCCCGCCCGCCAGCGCACGTCTGCCGCACAGGTCGACCTCTTCAGGCGGCGCCTCGAGGCCCATCGCGAGCGGGCCGTGGCCGACGCGGTGGCACCGCTCGTGGGCCTGGCCGAGGTACATGGGTGGACGCAGGTACTGCTGGCCGGGGAGCCCTCGCGCACCGAGCCGTTGGGCCGCGACTGGCCACAGGACGGGCCGCCGCTGGTGACCGCACACACCCTGCTGGCGGTCACGCTCTCGCCCGAGGAGGTCCGACGCGTGGCCGAGCCGCTCATCGTCGAGGCGCGACGGGTGGAGCAGTGCGACCTGGTCCGGCGCGTGCTCGACGGCGCGTTCTCGACTGCCAGCGGCGCCGCGGTCGGCCTGGGCGATGTGCTGTCGGCGCTGGCCGAGGGGCGCGTCCAGCACCTGCTGATGGACCCCACGGTCCGGCACGCGGGCTCGATCGCGCCAGACGGGCGCCTGGTGCGGGCGGGCGTGGTGCCCGCGGGGGCGCGCCCCGAGGAGCTGGTCGAGGAGCCCCATCTCATGGAGCGGATGCTCGAGCGGGCGCTGGCGACCGACGCCGAGGTGACCGCGCTCGAGGACCCGGCGCGCGGAGAGCTGGTCGCCCACGACGGCGTCGCGGCGCTGCTGCGCTGGTAGCGACCGCCCGGGCGATTCGCCACGGCTGGCCGGCGCGCGACTCAGCGCGCGAACGCCTGCCGAAGCGCTCGGCGCGCTCCGAGGATCGGGACGTCGTCCGGGTTGATCCCCACCGCCTCGGGCAGCGTTCCGGTGGCCTCCTGGTTGGGTCCGCGCACGGCCACCCCGCCCAGCGTTCCGCGCAGGTTGCCCTTGAGCGAGCGCTGCAGCCGCCCCGGGGCAGCCGCCGACCCGGCGACCACCAGGCGCCCGTCCCACAGGCCCAGGTCTGGGCGGATGTCGAGCGTGCCGCTCACCTGCACGCCGCGGATGTAGCTGAAGCGCTCGAACCGCAGCTTCAGGCCGCCCGGGCCCTCGACGATCAGCAGCACGCGGCCGCCGTGCAGGCCGGTTCCGATGACGATGCTCTCGGCGTTGGCCGCCCCGCCCACCGCCAGCGCGAACCCGGCGTCGGCCAGCGTGCGCCGCACCGCGGTGAGCGTGCGGCCAGGGAGGCCACGGCCGGTGGGCGCAAGCGCGGCCAGGGAGCGTGGCGGCACGGGCGGCATGGCCTTGATCTCGCGCGGAAGCGGGCCGCAGCGGCCGGCGCGCCGCCCGGCGAAGAAGCGCAGCACCGTCTGGAGGACGCAGCCGTCGGTGCCCGTCAGCAACGAGTGGCCGCGGCGCGGGATCACGACCACCTGGGACCGCGAGAGCTGCGCCTGCAGGGCGCGGGCGTTGGCGACCGGCGTGCGGGTGTCCCACGAGCCCACCAGGATCAGCGCCGGGATGTCGGGCAGCGGGCGGGCCGAAGGGCTGGAGATGCGCGTCTCGGGCCAGCCCACGCAGAAGTGGACGGTGGGGTCGAGGGCGGCCGTGGCGCGTGTGAAGGGCGCCAGCGTCGCCGGGCTGATGGCCCCGACGAGCGCGTCGAACGCGCCCCTGCGCGCCGCTGGAGGCGTGCCTGGGGCCCAGGGCAGGTTCGCCTCGTTGCAGATCGTGGCCAGGAAGTCGGCCTCGCTGAGACGGGTGGGATGCTCAACCCCGTCCTCCTCGAGGCCGAGCAGGCGCACCAGCATGCTGCCGTCACCGCGTCGGGCGGCGCGCACGGCGGCCGGGAAGGCCGACCACACCGGGGGCGCCAGATCCCCTGCGCCGAATGCCGCGAAGAGCAGCCCAGCGGCCTCCGAGCCGATCCGCACGCGCCTGGCGCGTCCCTTGGAGTCGACCGCTGTGGCCGCGACCCCGGGACCCTCGATGCGGCGCTGCACGGCGGCCACGTCGGCCACAAGGTTCCGGGTGATGCCGGCGCAGGCGCCCCCGCCGCACAGCGCGCGCATGACGCGCCGGCTGGCCGCGTACTCCAGCGGGTCGGGCGCAACCACGCCCCCCGGCGCGACCGGCGAGTCCAGCAGCAGCGCGGCGACGCGGGTGGGGTGCAGGCGGGCGTACGTGGTGGCCACGTAGGTGCCGTAGGACGTCCCGCCCACGGACCAGGTGGAGATTCCGAGCGCCGCCCGTATCACCTCGAGGTCGGCCACCACCTGCCGGGTGGTAAAGAAGCGCCGGCCGGGCCCGACCTGGCCCGCGCACGCGGCGACGGCCGCGTTCAGCTCGTCGAGGGTCTCGGTGGGCAGCGGGTCGTCGCCGTCGATGGCCGCGCAACGCAGCGCGCCCGAGCGGCCGGTGCCCCGGACGTCCACGGCCACGACATCACGGTTGCGGCTGAGCACCCGCAGCAGCCGCATGAACTCGGGGTCGTCGCGGGCGATCCCCGCCTGTCCCGGGCCGCCGGTGAGGAACAGGATGGCCCCGTTGCGCGGCAGCCCGGGCCGCGCCCGCGCCCGCAGGCGCGCCACCGCGAGGCCCAGCGTGCCGCGGCCGGGTTGCGCGTGGTCGAGCGGCACCCGGATCACGCCGCACTCGGCGCCGGGCGGGCAGCCCACCAGGGGACCCTCGGCCGCCCGTGCTCCCTGCGCGGCCAGGCCCAGCGCCGCGAGGATCGCCGCCAGCGCGGCGATGGCCAGCGGCCACAGGCTCGTACGGCGGAGCTGGGCAACCCCCACTGCTGCACCCCTGAATTGCGGCGACGCCGACCCTAGCAGCGCCCTCTCGGCCGCCCGCACCGCCCGGGCCTGAGATCGGGCGTGACGGGTGGGGCGACCATGGCGTAGAGGAGATGTGAGCGTTGACACGGCATCGTGTGTTGCGGTGAGCGCGCCCCACACACGGCCCGCATTCGCCGCGGTGGCGGAGCAGGGCCTCGACCCGGTCTACGGCTACCTGATGCACCTGGTGGGCAATCCGCACCAGGCCGAGGACCTCGCCTCGGCCACCTTCGAGCGGGCGCTGCGCCAGTGGGACCGGTTCGATCCCGGCCGCGGGGAGCCCCTGCCCTGGCTGCTGTCGATCGCCCGCACGGTTGCCCTGGACCATTTCCGCGCCGAGGGCCGGCGGGCGCGGCGCGATGAGCGCTATGCGGCCGGTCAGCCCGCCGCCAGCGAGGACCGCCCGCCGGACGGCCTTCGCGGCGATCTCTCGGCGGCGCTTCGGCGCCTGTCGCGCGCGGAGCGTGAGCTCATCGCGCTGCGCGTAGTGCTGGAGCTGGACACCGAGGAGGCCGCCCGGGTAGCCGGCGTCTCGGCCACGGCCGTGTCCAGCGGGCTGCACCGGGCGCTCGCCAAGCTTCGAAAGGAGGTCACGCGCGATGAGACCTGACGACGGACCGAGCGTCCAGCGGGTGGACGCGCTGGTGGACGGCGCGGCGCCGCGCGACCGGCAGGAGCGGCAGCTCCTGGCGCTGCTGGCGCAGGCGCGCGCCGCCACGCCGCCGGCGCCGGAGGCCCTCCGGGCCCGGGTGCGGCACTTGGCGGCGGACGAGGGCGGGGCGGAGGCGAGCGGGGTCACCTCCTCGTTCTCCGAGCGCCTGCGCGAGCTGCCCCGCCGGCTGCGGGAGCGTCGTCCCGGGCGGCCGGCGCTCGCCGCCGCCGCGGCCGGGCTGGCCGGCGTCGTGGCGTTGGCGATCGCCGTGCCGTTGCTGCGCGACGGCGGCGTGGCCGAGGACGGGGCACCGGCCTCGTCCGGGCTCGTGGCGCCGGGTGAGGGGCGGGCGATCGCGCCCGGCCCGCCCGCGGACGAGCGCGACCGAGGGCAGGAGGGGGCCGAGCAGGCCGCCGGGCCGCCGGCGCCTGGCGCGGAGCCCCCGGGACCCCAGAAGGGGCGCCGCCAGGAGATCAGGTCGTTCACGCGCGTGCAGGTCGAGGACGTGGCGGCGCTCTCGGCGGCCAGCTCTCGGGCCATGGACCAGGTGCGCGGCCTGGGCGGCTTCACGCAGAGCTCGCAGTACCGCGTGCCGCACGGCGGCGAGGGCACCAACACGCTGGTGTTCCGCGTGCCCGCCGCGCGGGCCGAGCGAGCCGTGGCCGCGTTCGGGCGCCTGGGCACCGTGCTGTCGCAGCGGGCGACCCTGGTCGACCTGACCGACAGCCTGGCCTCCGGACGCACCGCGATCGGCCGTAGCGCCGCCGCGCTGGCCGAGCTGCGGCGCCGTGCCGCGGCGGCGCCGACCGACGAGGACCTCCAGCGACGACTCGCCCGCGCCGAGCGGCGTCACCAGGTGCTGGCCGCCGGCCAGCGGGCCCTGGCGCGCCGCGCCGAGTTGGCCACGGTGAACCTGGAGCTCACCACCGAGGGCCCGCCCCCCGGGCCGTCCGGCCGCCTGGGCGGGGCCATCGGCGGATCGGGCGCCCGGTTGGCGGCCGTCGGCGTCGTGGGCCTGGCCGGGCTGATCCTGCTGGCGCCGTTCCTGGCCATCGCCGCCGCCGGCGCGTGGACGGTGCGCCGGGTGCGCGACCGCCGCCGCAGCCACCTGATGCGCCAGGCCTAGTGTCCTGAGCCGGAAGTTCGTCGCATGCTTCGGGCGCGAATCCCGAGCGACGCAAGGACGCAGGGAGGCACGCTATTTCCGAATATCGGGCCGACCGAGGACATCGCGTCGCGACGGGATGCAGCCGCGAAACTGCCCACGTATTTCTGGCTCCGGACACTAGCGCTCCCGCACCGACGCCAGCGGCCGCTCCACGCGCTCGAGGCCGGAGATCAGGCGGCCGCCGTCCCAGGCCAGCCAGGCCCACGACGGACGGCGGTCGTCGGCGGTGCCCTCGCCCACGCTGCCCGGGTTCACCAGCACGGCGGCGTCGGCCCGCACCACCAGCGGTTGGTGGGTGTGGCCCAGGACAAGGGCGTCGACGCCGTGGCGCTCGGCCTCGGCCGCCACGGCCGCGGGAGGCGGAGCGTCGCCCAGCGGGTGCCCGGGCCCGTTCGGGCCCTCGTGTGCCACCAGCACCCTCGCCCCGCCCACCTGGAGCGTGTGCGTTGCGGGCAGGCCGGCGAGGAAGCCCATGCTGGCGTTCGACACCCGCAGGCGGGTCCAGCGGCGCCCCGAGGACCGCGCCGCCCGCGGATGGTCGGCCTGGCGGGGCGTGTCGAGGAGGCGCCGGTCGGTGTTGCCCTGCACGCAGGGCCAGCCCAGCGCGCGCACCCATCGCACCACCTCCTCGGGGCGGGGACCGCGGGTGACCAGGTCGCCGGTGAGGGCTCCGTGCGTGAAGCCGGCGCGCCGGACGTCGACCAGCACGGCCTCGAACGCCGCCAGGTTCGCGTGCACGTCGCCCAGCAGGGCGAGCCGCTCAGGGGCCGCCGAGGGCCTCCTCCAGCCGTGCCCGGAAGCGCTCGCGCTTCAGCCGCGCCCACTCCGACACGAAGTGCGCGTGCAGCCGGTCGCGTTCACGGCGGCGCCGCGCGATCAGCGCGTGCATGCCGGGACGCTCGGTGTCGTGGCGGGTGTCGGCCAGCGAACCCGCGAAGCTCTGGTAGGCCACCTCGTCGTCGGCGGCGACGCCGTCCGCGGTCGCCGCCGCCACGAGCTCGCGCGCGGCGGCCCCCTCGCGCGCGCCCAGCCACGCCAGGTGCTCCTCCAGCATCGGCACCTGCACGTCGCAGTCGTGGATGTCGCCGAGCACGTCCTGCAGCGCCCTGACCTCGTCGATGTAGGGCAGAAGATCGGCCTCGAAGGCGACATCGAAGATCTCCAGCAGGTAGCGCAGCCGCTTGCACGCGATGCGCATGTCGTGAAGCTCGCGCACGCGGGCCGGGTCGGCCACATCGCCGTCGTACGCGTAGACCTCGTCGAGCCGCGTCACAAGGATGCGCCGCCCGTTGAAGCGCAGTCGCCGATCCGGGTCTAGCCCCCTGACATGTCGCGGCTTCGCCACCGTCAGGTCGGCTGCGGGTTCAGCTCGGTTGCGACCACGCCGGTGTGCTCGGCCACGAACGCCTCCAGGCGCGGCCCGAAGTCCTCCGCCTCGAGCCGCTCGAACAGCGCCGCGATGTGCGGGTCCTCGCGCGCCCGCTGCGCACGGTACCGGGCGATCAGCCCCCGAAGGCCGGCGCGCTCGTCGCCGGCCATCTGGGGCAGCAGGGCGTCAAGCCGTTCCATGGCCACATCCAGGTCGCGGGCATCGCCCAGCGTGTCGGTGATCTCCTTCACCTGCCGCAGGTAGCCGCGATACTCGGCCCGGGGGAAGGCCGCCTCGAAGGCGTCCATCGCAGCTCGCAGCCGGCGCGAGCTAACCCGCATGTTGTGCAGCTCCTCGATGTCCTCGCCGGCCAGCGTGCCGCCGCGGTAGCTCATCATCTCGCGCCAGCGGGTGACGATGACCAGCCCGGCGGCGGCGCGGAAGCGCGCGCGCGGCCGCAGTCCCGGCACCGGCCAGGCCCGCGCCATCAGGGGGTCTCCGAGCGCCGCACCCGCACGGAGCGCCGCACCGCCTCGCGCACCGAGGCCCCGCCTGCGAGCAGCTCCCACTCCACGTCCAGCTCGCCGCCCAGGTCGATCAGGGCGCGCACCACAGCGCCCTCGTCGATGCCCTTGCCGGACACCTCGGCCACCTCGCGCAGCCACCTGGCCTGCCGCTTGGAGACCGGGATCGACATGCTGCGGGTGGCGTCCTTGCGGCGGGTGGCGATGGCACCCTGGGGCAGGGCCACGAAGGTCGCCGGCTCGCCGCGGCCGCCCTGGGATCCGCCGAGGATGGACTGGTAGCTGACCGCGCTCACGGCGCGTCCCCCGCGGCGCGCTCGGCCTCGCGCCGATCGTCCACCACGTCGAGCACCACGTCCTCGTCCACGCGGTCGGCGCCTCGGGTCGCCGCCACGAACAGCGCGTTCGCGCTCACCAGGTTCACCAGCCGCGGGGCCCCGCCGGTCTCGCGGTGGATGGCGCGCGCTGCGCGGCCCGTGAACAGCGGGCGTCCGGCGCCGGCCACCCGGGTGCGGCGGTCCACGTAGGTGGCGACCTCCTCCTGGCTCATCTCGCCCATGTGATACCGCACGACTACCCGCTGGGCCACCTGGGGACGTCGAGCCACCAGGCGCGACAGCTCGGGCTGGCCCAGCAGCACCACCCCGGCGCCGGCGTCCTCGTCGGGGTTGGTCATCAGGCGAAGCTCGTCGAGCGCCGCACCGCCCAGGCGCTGCGCCTCGTCGATCAGGATGACGGTGCGCCGGCCCGTCGTCTCGGCGAGGGCGATGCGCCTGCGCAGCAGGCGGGCCAGCCGCGCGGTGCCGCCGCCCGGCGCGTCGCCGCCCGGCGCCGTCAGCAGGGCGGCCAGCAGGGCAGCCGGGGTCCGCGGGGGGTTGGCCACCGCCAGAACCTGGAACCCCTCCCCATCGAGCGCGCGGCGCACCGAGCCGGCCAGCACGGTCTTGCCGGCGCCGATCTCGCCGGTGATGAGCACGATCCCGCCCAGCTGGGTGAGGCCGAACAGGATGCGGGCGAGGCCCTCGCGATGGTCGCCCCGCTCCACGAGGAAGCGGGGGTCGGGCGTGAGCCCGAACGGCTGCTCCCGAAGGCCGAGCGCCGCCAGGTGATCCGGGACGGCCATCCGTCCCCCAGTCTATTCAGCGCCGGGAGGCGCCCGTCCGGGGTCTTCCGGCCGCAGCCGCCAGCACGGCGACCGCCGCCGCCGCGAGCGCCAGCAGCACCTGGCCGTCGAGGGCCGCCACACCTCCGGGCGCCGAGGCGGCACCGGTGGCCAGGAAGCCCAGCGA
>JAUVPZ010000075.1 GCA_030598395.1 Miltoncostaeaceae bacterium
GGCGTCGTGGCGCCTGGTCTTCGCCGGAGAGTCCGTCGTGATCGTCGGGATCCTGGCCCTCACCTGGATGATCCACGACCTGCCGCGCGAGGGGGCCCGGCCGCGGCTCGACCTGGTCGGCGCGGCACTTTCGGCGTTCGGGATGATCCTGGTCGTCTACGGGATCCTCCAGAGCGGCACGTGGGGCTGGCTTCGCCCGCGCAACCCGCCCACGATCGGGGGCGAGGAGATCACGCCGCTGGGCCTGAGCCCGGTCCCCTTCGTGATCGCCGCCGGCGTGCTGATCCTGGTCGCCTTCGGCCGCTGGGAGCGGCGGCGGATCGAGCGCGGCGAGGAGCCCATCGTGGATCCGGGGCTCCTTCGCATCCCCCGCCTTCGGGCCGGCCTGACCTCGATCATGGCCCAGCAGGCGTTCGCGCTCGGCCTGCTGTTCGTGATCCCGCTGTACCTGCAGGTCGTGCTCGGCAAGTCCGCGTTCGAGACCGGGGTCGTGCTGCTTCCCTTCACGATCGTCATGCTGGTGACGTCCTTCACGGGGCCGAAGCTGGCGGCGGTGATCTCGCCCAAGCGGCTCATCCAGGCGGGGATGCTGGCCATGGCGATCGGCGGCGTTGGCCTGGTGGCGACCGTCTCGCCGACGCTCGACTCGACCGCCTTCGCCGCCTGGCTGGGGGTCGTGGGCTTCGGGCTGGGGCTTCTGGCCTCGCAGATCGGCAACGTCAACATGTCGTCGGTCGACCGCAGCCGAAGCAGCGAGGTCGGAGGCCTTCAGGGCACGGCCCAGAACCTGGGCGGCTCGATCGGCATCGCGCTGATCGGCGCCATCCTGCTCGGCGGACTGGTCGGGGGCTTCCAGCAGGACATCTCGCGCAACCCCGCGATCCCGACGGAGGTCCGACAGGCGGTCGCGCAGGCCGCCGAAGAGGGCATCGACTTCGCCCCGAGCGAGCAGGTGAGCGAGCAGCTCACCGCCGCCGGGCTCGCCGACGCCGAGGTCGAGGCGATCGTGGACGACTACGAGACCGCGCAGATCACGGCGCTCAAGCTGGCGCTGCTGGCGGCCGCAGCGCTCGCGCTGATCGGCCTCGCCTTCACGCGCCAACTGCCCACCGAGCGCCTCGGCCGGAACGCGCCCGCCGACGCCCCGCAAGGCGAGGCGCCGGAGCCCGGGGCGGCGGGCACGCTGAGCAGCCGCGGCCGCTTGCCCGGGAGGAGCGGGGGGACGAAGCTTGGTCCTCGCGCGGCGGGCGGGGGTTCGGCTAGGCTGTCTGGAAGAAAGATCGAACCGGGGTCCGGAGCGGATGAAGCGGCGCGCGACCATGGTGGGGGCAGTCGCACTTCTGGTCGCAGCGGCGCTAGCCGCAGGATGCGGCGGCGGGGGTGACGACGACGATTCGGCGCCCGCGCCCGCGGAGCCAGCGGCGACGACTGCGGTCGTGACGGCGCCACCCGGCGAGACAGCGCTCCCGGCCGGGGACCAGGCCGTGGCCCGCTCGGTGCGCGAAGGCACGAGCAAGGTCTCGGTTCCGCTGTCTGCGGGCGTGGAGGTGCCCTCGGCGGCCGGCCTGCTGGTCGCAGTCGAGCCGGAAGCGCAAGACGCCGCCCAGGAGCTTCGCGCCACGGAGCCTTCGAGCCCCGCAGGCCAGCGGGCGCAGGACCTCGGGGTCGCAGGCTTCACGGACCTCGAACGCTGCGGCAGTCGGGTGAGAGTCGCTTTCACCAGCGCCGCGCCGGACGACCCCCCGCCCTCGGTGGTCTCGGCTGCAGTGCGCTCGTGCGCTCAGGGCATCGACAAGCTCGGCGACGCGTACGAGGGACTGACCGGCGAGCAGCTTCGCGTGCCGGTGATCGACCTGCCCGGCTGAGCGAGTGCCCGGGCTCGCGCGGAGGCCCTCGACCGCGCCACCGTGCGCGAGCAGGCCGTCGCGCCGCCATTCGCCCCTTCGCTTGACCGCGAGGCTGGGCGCAGTCAGGATTGCGTCCCACACCGAGGAGGTCGTCATGGCGAGGTTCATGGCAGATTGCAGGCGCTTTCCGAGCGAGAGCGACTGCTCACTGGTCATCATCGGCGACAAGGACGAGGTCGTTCTGGCGTCCCTTGAGCACGCCGTGTCTGTGCACGGGCACCCCGACGGCCCCGAGCTGCGCGAGCAGATCGGGGACCTTCTTGAGCCCGCCAACGAGTACCAGCCCGAGGGGCGCGAGCAGGAGCCGCTCCCCGGCTAGGGGCCTCGACCGGCGGGTGGCGCGGTCTCAGCTCGCAGCTCGTGCGCCGTACCAGCCCGCCGCGGCCGCGACGCCCTGCTCGAGTGGCGTGGCGTCGTCCCAGAAGCGCGCGGCGAACTTGCCGTGGTCCACGTGGAAGGGCCGCTGCCACTGGTACAGCATCTCCTTCACCTCGCCCATGTTGCGGTTCACGAGCCCCAGCGCCGAGATCATGAAGCCGGGCATCGTCTGGACCTTCAGGTCCTGACCCAGCGCGGCCGCGAACATGGCGAGCACCTCCCGCACGCTGCGGTCGGGGGCGGTGGGGACGTTCCAGGCCTGCCCCATGGCGTCCTCTGCGTCGCCCACGCTCACCAGGGCCCGTGCGATGTCGGGCACGTAGCTGAAGCTGTGCGGCAGGTCGACGTCGCCGAACATCTGGGCCGACTTGCCCTGGGCGATCCGCCCGAAGCTGTAGTCGCCCAGCGCGGCCTGGGTGACGCCGGGGCCGTAGAAGTCGCTCGCGCGTACTGAGGCGGTCTGCACGCGGCCCGCCGCGTGAGCGTGCAGCCACATCCTGGTGAGGTCGGCGCGCACGGAGGGCTTGCGGCCGTAGTCGGTGAGCGGCATCTCCTCGTGCATCGGCTCGTCGACCGGCCCGTACATGTAGAGGTTGTCCATGAACACGAAGCGCGCGCGCGCGGCCGCGGCGCCGGCCAGCATGCCCTGCATCATGGGGGGCCAGCGCTTGGGCCAGCCGGTGTAGTCGAGCCCCACGCAGCCGTACACGACGCTCGCCCCGGCGCACGCGCGCACGGCGTCGTCGGGGTCGGCGATGTCGGCCTGGACGACCTCGGCGCCCGAAGCGACGTCCGCGCTGCCGCTCCGGCTGACCGCGCGCACGGCGTGTCCCTGCTCCTGCAGAAGGCCCGCCAGCGCCCTGCCGACCGGCCCGGCCCCCAGGACGACGCGCAGATCTCCGTCAGCCACGGTGGAAGCCTATCCCGAGCCGAAGGTCAACGACACTTACGGCACGGCGAGCGCCCGCAGCCGGTCCCGGGTCTCGCGCACCAGCGTCGCCACCAGCTGGCCCGCCGGAAGCGATCGCGACAGCCCGGCAGCCTGTCCGGCCAGCAGGAACAGGAGGTCGGGGTCGTCGCGCTCGACGCCGGCCGCCCGAAGGTCGGCCAGCAGCCCGGCCTGCGCGGGAAAGTCGGCGGGTGCCGCGCCCGAGCGCTCCAGGTCGTTCACCAGGGGCGTGCGGATCGCCCGCGCCGGCCGGCCGGTGTAGACGGCGGTCACCGACGTCGCCGAGTCGGCGGCTGCGAGCACCGCGCGACGGTAGCCGTCGGTCACGCCGGCCTCCGGGCAGGCCAGGAACGCCGTGCCCAAGACCACGCCGTCGGCCCCCAGCGCCAGCGCCGCCGCGATGCCGCGGCCGTCGGCGATGCCGCCCGCCGCGATCAGCGGGAGGTCGACCGCGTCGGCGATCTGCGGCACCAGGGCCATCGTCCCCACCAGCGCGTGGGCGAACTCGCCCAGGAACGTCCCGCGGTGCCCGCCCGCCTCGGCCCCCTGGGCGACGAGCGCGTCGACCCCGGCCCCGGCCTGGGCGCGCGCCTCGGCCACCGACGTGGCGGTACCGATGGTGGTGATGCCGGCCCCCCTCATGGGCTCCGCGGGGATCAGGCCGAACGTCGAGCTGAACACCGGAACCCGCTCCTCCAGCACCACCTGCAACTGGTCGTCGAGCGCGGGCCGCGGGGGCTGGCGCGCGCTGCGATCGGGGCGCGGCAGCCCGAACCGCTCGCGGTGCGGCGCAAGGGCCGCGTCGACCGCCGCCGCGGTCTCGGCGTCGGTCCGGGGCGCCGGCAGCGAGGCGAACAGGTTCACCCCGAACGGCCGCTCGGTCAGCGCGCGCACCCGTCGGATCGCGTCCCGAAGCGCATCGGGACCCAGCATCGCGGCACCGATCGAACCGAGTCCACCGGCATCCGACACCGCGGCCACGAGCTCCGGCGTGGTCGGGCCGCCGGCCATCGGCGCCTGGAGGATGGGATGGCGTACGCCGAGCAGCTCGGCCAGCCGTGTCCGGGGCCAGATCAGCCCTTCACTCCCCTCTCGTGACGCTCCCCGCACGCCTGCGGCGCATCGGCCGAGGCACGCTACCAGCGACTATCTCGACACGGGAGCCGTCGGGGCCTGGTGGCCCGACTGGTCTTCAGGGGGAGCGGGGCAGGGCGACAGCTCTCCCTCTCTCTCCCCGGCGGCGGCCAGCAGCGCGGGCGAGCCCTGCCGCGCTGCTCGCCCCGGCCCGTTGGTCGCTCAACGGGTCAGTCGTGGTCCGTGGCGTGGTCGTGGTCGTCGTCCCCGTGGACCGGCGGTGCCGCGGCCTCGGGCTTCGCGTCGTCGTGTGCGGCCTCGCCGTCGTCGTGTGCGGCCTTGCCGTCGTCGTGCGTGGCCTCGGGCTGCTCGACGGGCTGGGTCGTCTCCTCGTGCACGACGGGCTCCGTCGTCCCCGTGGCGACGCCACTGATGGCCCATCCTGCCCCGAATGCGATCAGCACCGCGGCTACGAGGGCCGCGATGGGCCGTTTTACGTTCAGGCGTCGAAGCCCTTGAGCCGCCATGGTGGTCGGTCGTCGCATTGTCTCCGCCTCCCTCGTGGCCGTTCGGTCGTCCATGTCCTTCGGCAACGAAGCAACCCCCACGACGGGAGCCTCCCCGATCAGTGGTCCGTGGCGCTCCCCGATCAGGCATCCGTGGGGCTCCCCGATGACGACCGTCACTCCCGATCCCCATTCCCACGCGGCTGCGCTGACCCTCATGGGCAAGTGCATGAGCCCCTTGCTCATGAGCATCGCGGCCGCTCCTGGAAGCAAATGGTCTCGCCGAACAGCACCACGGCGGGAGCGATCCCGCCCTGCGACGCTCTCGAGAGGACCCCCAAGGAGGCGTGATGGCGCGCGCGGTGTGGAACGGAGCAGTGATCGCCGAGAGCGGCGCAACGAGGATCGTCGAGGGCAACCACTACTTCCCGCCGGGCTCGGTCGACACCGGCCACCTCCGCCCGAGCGCCAAGGAGACGTACTGCGGCTGGAAGGGCCAGGCGAGCTATTACGACATCGAGGTGGAGGGCGAGCGGCTCCCGGACGCAGCCTGGTACTACCCGGAGCCGCAGCCCGCGGCCGAGGCCATCACGGGGTACGTTGCGTTCGTGCGCCGCGTCGACATCGAGGACGTCGAGCGTCGGGGGCCGCTGGCTGCCATCGGCAGGCTGTTCCGCCCGTAGGGCCGCACCGCCCCGCCGCCGGCTGCACTTCGAGATCCGGTGCAGCGCTCATCGGGTGCCTCCGGTCCTTCGGTCCACCCGCAGGGCCAGCGCGGTGCCGCTGAACGTGAAGCCCGGCTGCGGCCCGCCCAGCAACTGGTACAGCATCCCGCGGAACCCCACCACGCCCACGCCGTGGCGCGGCCGCGGCGAGGGGGGCAGGCTCTGCCAGACGTTCGACGTAGGGTCGAAGGCCTCGACCTCGCTGAAGGTGCCCTCGGGGCCCTCGCCGCCCACGCTCACCACGAGGCCGCTCACCGCGCCGGCCGAGGTGCCCCCGCGGGCCGTGGGCATCGGCGGCAGGCGCCGCCAGCGACCGGCCGCGGGGTCGAACGCCTCGGCCGTCCGCAGGTTGCTGTCGAGCCCCGCGGTGCGGCCGCCCAGCGCGTAGACGATGCCGCCGAGGGCCGTCACGCCCAGGTGCTCGCGGGACACCTGAAGCCCGGGCAGCGACGCCCAGGTCCCCGCCGCCAGGTCGAAGGCGAAGCCCGAGCCGACGAGGCCGGCAGGGCCGACGCCGCCCACCACATAAAGGCGGCCGTCCACGATGGCCGCCCCGCCCGCAGAGCGCCCCTGCGGCATGGGCGGAAGCTCCTGCCACGCGCCGCCCCGCAGGGCGAACGCGCGCGACGAGGCCACCGAGCCGTCGTTGCCCCCCACGACGTAGAGCACGCCGGCGGCGGCGGCCGCCATCGCGTGGTTGACCCCCTGCGGCAGGTCGGGCAGGCGGCTCCAGCGCCGGGTCCGCGGGTTGTACACGTCCACCCTGGCGCTGGACCCGCCATCCCGGGTGAACCCGCCGATCGCGGCCAGGCGGCCACGGAAGGCCACACCCACCACCTCGGTGCGCGCCTGCGGGGCGCCGGGCAGGGTGCGCCACCCCGGCGCGGAGGGAAGATGCAGGTAGTCCTCGACCTCGCCGCGCCGGATGAGCCCGCGCGGGCCGCCGAGGGGCTGGTCCACCGACAGGGTCACGCGCCGCCAGAACCGCGGCGAGGCGAACCGGCCAGCCGTGAACGGGATGGTGTAGGTCTGCACCCGCCGGCGCTGGCGGGCCAGGTCGATGCGGAAGTTGCGGACCGCCCACTCGGGCGCCCCGTCCTGCCCGCACGCGCTGGAGCCGCGCCAGCGGCCGTCGCGGTCGAAGTCGGCGAACAGGTTGAGGTAGGCCGTGCCACGGGCCGGCAGCCTGCCGACACGCACGGTCACCTGGATGAAGCTCTCGCGGCAGGCCCGGAACTGCCCGGCAACGCCGTCGTCGCCGCGGTCCCCGCGCACCTGGTGCGCGTCGGGCTCGCGATCGACGCGGTCGCCGAGGCGCACGTTCAGACGCTCGGCGCGCGCGCCGTCGCTTGCCAGCACCGACGGGAACCGCCCCTGGGGCCCGTAGCCGGTCGGTCGGCCGTCGGGCGCGTCGCCGAAGTCGGGGACCGGCGCGCCCTGGGCCACCCCGGCCGCCGCGAGCGCGCCCACGGCGCCCGCAGCGAGGCTCGCGGCCGCCGCCCGGCGCGGACCTCGTCTGACCGCGGCCTCCATGGTCCGGCGAGCTTCTCCCGCCGCCGGGGCCCTGTCAACCGGCGTGGTCCTGGCGGCCAGCCCTCAGACGGGGTCCACGCCCGCGACGACCTCCTCCACGCACCAGCGCCGGAGCGCGTCGGCGAAGCGCTCCGGCTGCTCCCACCAGAGGTTGTGCGCCGCGTCGGCGATCACCTCGAATCCCACGGTCATGCGGTTCTGCGCCAGCAGCGAGGTCGCGAGCCGGCGTTGGCCGGCCGGGTCGAAGCTCGCGTCAAGCGCGCCGGCCACCACCAGGGTCGGTGCGGCGATGTGGGCGTGGGTGCCGGAAACGTCCGGCGTCGCCAGCATGGCGCGCGCCTGGAGCAGCGTCTGTCTCAGGCCCACGCGCTGCACCATCGCCACCAGGCGGTCCGGCAACGGCCCGTCCCGTCGGTCGGCCCGGAAGTAGGCGGCCAGCTGGCCGCGCAGATCGTCGCCCCAGCTGCCCGTCGACAGCTGGTCCACCGAGGCCCGAAGCACCTCCCGGAACCGCGGCGGCTGCACCGACCAGGTCGACGCCAGCACCAGCCGCGCGACCGCGGCGGCGTGCCGGGACGCCACCACCTGGCTGATCCAGCCGCCCATGGAGCACCCCACCAGGGCGCACGGCTGCGACGGCAGGGCCTCGCTGACCCGCGCGGCCATCTCGTCGAGCGTGTCGGCGCCCGCGAGGTCGACCACCTCCTGGCGGGGCGCCCGGTCGGCGAGGGCGTCGGTGCACTCGGCAAACAGGTCGGCGTCCGAGCCCCACCCGGGTACGTAGACGATCGGGTACCGGCCCGTCATGGGCGGATGCTACGCCAGGCGCTCGGCAGGGGAATGCGGTGGGGCTAGTGCCCCGTCAGGGGACGTTGGCGTGTTCCGCCCGCGAAAACCCCGCGGGGCCAGGACGCAGTGTCATCGGCATGGCGGACCCCATGGCGATGACCGAGGACGCCGCATCCGCGGAGGTTTGCA
>JAUVPZ010000067.1 GCA_030598395.1 Miltoncostaeaceae bacterium
TCGATGGTCAGCGCCAGCGCGATGCACACCAGCAGCACCCCGATGGCCACGGTGGCCAGCGCGTCGAAGATCGGGTCGCCGGTGGCGACGGTGAGCAGCACGCCCGCCATGGCGAACACCAGGCCCACCAGCGCGCCCAGGTCCTCCAGCAGCACCACCGGAAGCTCCGGGCTCTTGCTGCGCCGCACGAACGCCCACCATCCCGCGCGCCCGCGGACCCTGTTGGCCGCACGCGTGGCGGTGGCCAGGGAACCGGCCTCCAGCACCGTGGCGACGCCCAGGATGCCGATGGCCCAGCCGGCCGACTCGATGTCATGGGGGTCGGCGAGCTTGGTGACGCCCTCGTAGACCGCGAACAGGCCGCCGACCGTGAACAGCACCATGGCCACCACGAAGGCCCAGAAGTAGCGCTCGCGGCCGAAGCCAAAGGGGTGCTGCGGGGTGGCCTCCCGCTCGGCCCGGCGGGCTCCCAGCACCAGCAGGCCCTGGTTGCCGGTGTCGGCCACCGAGTGGACGGCCTCTGCCAGCATCGCCGAGGAGCCGGTGATGGCGAAGCCCGCGAACTTGGCGGTGGCGATGCCGAGGTTCGCCAGGAACGCCGCAACGATGGCCCTGCGGCTGCCCTCGTGCACGTTCGGAGACTACGCGGGGGCGCGACGCGCGGAGAGGCGGTAGGGCCCCTCGCCGCGCCGGCCGTGCACCTCCAGCAGGTGCACGCCGGACGCGGTGGTGGCGAAGACCGCGTCCTTGTCGGCGGTGGGCCCCACCGCCGTGCCGACCACCCAGCGCCGCCGGAAGGTCGTGTCGCGCCGGCCGTCCGGCGCGCCAGGCCGCAGCAGCACCAGGTTCAGGCCGGCGCCGGCGCGCCCACGCAGCACCACCTCGAGTCGCTCGCCGGCGCCGAGCGCCACCCGGTAGGCGTCGCGTGGGTCGGCCGTGCCGCCCACGCGCCCGACCACCTCGGCCGATGCCCTCCGAACCGGCAGCAGGGCCCGCGTTCGACGGGCCAGCGGCGGGGTGTCGTTGGGTTCGGGGTCGGCGCGTCCGGGCAGGGCGGTGCGCATGGCGGCCGCGAGGTCCAGCGCCCCCGCGCCGGTGGCCGAGTCGGCGCCACTCGGGGCGACGTCGCGGGCCGTGTCCATGAGCAGGCCGCGCACCTGCGCCGGCGTGGCGCCCGGCCACCGGGCGAGCACGCGCGCCGCGGCGCCCGACACGATGGCGGCCGCCATCGACGTGCCCGTGCGGCCGATCAGCGTGCCAGGCGGGAACGGATCGATCGATCGCACCGCCCCGCGTACCTCGCGCCCCGGCGCGGCCAGGGCCACGTGCGGGCCGCGGGTGGAACTGGGCAGCGGGGCGCCGTTCAGGTCCAGCCCGCCCACGCCCAGCACGCCCCTGTAGGCCGCGGGGTACCGCACCCCGCGTCTGCCCGTGTTCCCGGCGGCGGCGACCACCAGCGCGCCGGCGCGGACCGCCCGGTCGATGGCGTCCTGCTCCAGCCGCGACCGGCCGGCGCCCCCGAACGACAGGTTGATGACCCGCGCGCCGCGGACTCGCGCGTAGCGCAGACCGCGGATGATCGAGGAGGTCGTGGTGAAGCCCTCGTGGTCGGCGACGCGCACCGAGATCACCCGCGCCGCGGCCACCCCGCTGCCGCCCAGGCCGTTGCCGATCCCGGCGGCGAGCACGCTGGCGATGTGCGTGCCGTGGCCGTCCGGGTCGTCGTCGGCATCCGGGCTGCCCGGCACGAACGACCGGGCGCCGCCCGGCACCAGCACGGGCTCCAGGTCGGGCACCGTCGGGTCCACGCCGGTGTCCAGCACCGCCACCAGGGGCCGGCGCGAGCCGACTGGGGGGCTCCAGCCGATCTGCAGCAGGTGGGTCTGGGACGCGCGGCCGGGATCGAACGAGCGCACGCCCCGCACCCGGTCCGGCTCGGCGGCCACCACCCCCACCAGGCGTCGCAGCCGCCCCACCTGCGCCGCACCCGCGCCGCGCCATAGCGGCACGCGGTGCACGCGCGAGCCGGGCCACAGCGGCGTGGCACCGCCCGGAAGGACCTGGGCCCCGGCCTCGGGCGCCAGCGTGACCAGCGCCGCGGCCGGCTGGGGTGGCGGTGGTGCCGTCAGCACCGGGCGCCAGTGCCCCGAGTCGGAAGAGCATGTGCTGACGACCCTCTGGCTCGGAGCACTAGACCCTCATGCGGAAGGCAATCAGCACCAGCCCGAGGATGAGGACCGCGGCCAGGATGATGCCCAGGAACAGCGAGGTCCCGATGACGACGGGCACCACGACCACCAGCGCCTGGGCGCCGGCGACCACCCAGAGCAGGTCGCGCCCCAGGCCGGGGCCGATGCGCGTGGCCAGCGCGACCGCGAGCACCAGCACGATGAACGCGCCGGCAGCCGCCAGCAGCAGGCTGGGCCGCCAGACGATGACGGCCACGACCTCGACCAGGGCCAGGACGGCCGCCAGCAGGAAGCGCCGGCCGCGCAGCCAGGCCCGCGTCCGCCCGCGCACCCCGCGCGGCGGCTCGTCGATGACCAGCGGAGGCGGAACGTCGCGCACCAGAGGCAATGTAGCGGCGGCCCGGCACCGGAGCCCGCCCGTCGGGTCACGCCGCGGGCGCCACCACCCACGCCTCGTCGATCTCGAGCGCCGCGTGCACCCGTCCTGCCGCCGCGCGATCGGCGCAGAGGCCCGCCACGCAGGCGCCGCTGCCGCACAGCAGGGTGGCCTCGGCCCCGGCCGCGCGCAGCGCCCGGGCGACGCGCGCCACCTCCGGAGCCAGGCCCACCGCCGAGGACCACAGGTCGTTGCGCACCCACGATGCCAGGGAGGGCATGTCGGGGGCCTCCGAGTCGTCGGCGGCGGCGGGCCGCGGCAGCCGGTCGAACGCGTCGTAGACGGCCGCGGTGGAGAGCCGCGCCGCCGGGCGGGCGATGACGGCCGCGAACGCTGGCGGGCGCGCCGGCGCAAGCCGCTCTCCCCGACCGGTCGCCCACTGTGCACCGCCACGCACGAAAAACGGGACGTCCGAGCCGACCTCGGCGGCGGTTGCCTCGAGCGCCGGCTGCCCCAGATCGAGGCCGTAGAGCCGATCGGCGGCAGAGAGCGCGGCGGCGGCGTCGCTGGAGCCGCCGCCCAGGCCCGCCTGCGCCGGGATGCGTTTGTCGATCTCGATGGACAGCGGAAGCGCCTGCCCGGTGCGCCGTTCAAGGCAATCCAGTGCCGCCCAGGCCAGGTTGGCCGGGCCGTCAAGGTCCTTGCAGCGGATCGTGCGGCGAGGCGCACGACGTGCGACCACCGTGTCGGCGAGACCGTCAAGCGCAACCATCAGCGAGCGCAGCGGGTGGTAGCCGTCGGGGCCGCGCTTGCGCACCAGAAGCCGCAGGTTCAGCTTGGCGGGCGCGGTGAGGGTTAGCTCGTCCAGCGCAGCGCCCCGGTGAGCGCGGGGAAGTCGCTCGGCGCCAGATCGCCCGCGCGTGCGGAGGGGTCGCGGCCGGCGGCCGTCAGCGCGGCCTCTACGGCGGACTTGTCGGCACCGCGGGCGGCCAGCGCGTTGGCCACGGTCTTGCGTCGCGTGGCGAACGCGGCGCGCACCAGGTCGCGCACCTCGGGCGACGGCGGCTGGCCGCGCCGCCGCAGCGCCACCATCGCCGACTCCACGCGAGGCGGCGGCGCGAAGACCTCCGGGCCCACCGCGCGACGGAAGGTGGCCTCGGACCCCAGCTGCAGCAGCACGGACGCGGCGCCGTAGGCGGCGGTGCCCGGCGTCGCCAGCCAGCGGTCCACCACCTCGCGCTGCGCCAGCACCGACCAACGCTCCACGCTGGGAAGCCGCCAGAGGCTCTCGAGCACCACGGGCGTGGCGATGTCGTAGGGCAGGTTGGCCACCAGCGCGGTGGGCGGGGGGTCCAGCGCGCCCCAGTCGACATCCATGGCATCGCCCCAGATCACGCGCACGTCCCCGGCGCCGGCGAGCGCCTCGGTGAGCGCCCGCTCGAGACGCCGGTCGACCTCGACCGCGTGCACGACCCGCGCGGCGCGCGCCAGCGCCGCCGTCAGCACGCCGGTGCCCGCCCCGATCTCGAGCACCACGTCCCCCGGTCCCACCTCGGCCTGGCGCAGGGAGAGGTCGACCAGGTTCTCGTCGAGCAGGAAGTGCTGCCCCAGGCGGCGATCGGGCCGCACGCCGTGCCGGCGCAGCTGCCGGGCGGTGCCGACCCGCGGAACGGGGTCAGAGCCCAAAGGCGCGCTCGGCGTTGCCGGTGGTGACCTCATCCATGGTCCGGGCGTCCACGCCGCGGAGTGCGGCGAGGAACTCGAGGGTGTGAAGTACATTGACAGGTCGGTTGGGCCGCCCCCGGCGCGGGACCGGCGCCAGGTAGGGGCTGTCGGTCTCCACGAGCAGCCGCTCGGCCGGAAGCCCCCGCGCCGCGGCCTGCAGATCCTCGGCGCTGCGATAGGTGAGCTGGCCGGCGAAGCTGGTCCAGTAGCCGCGCTCGGCCACCTCCGCTGCCCGCTCGGGCATCGAGAAGCAGTGCAGCACCACCGGGTGGCCCTCGGCCTCGGCCGCCAGGGTGTCGAGCGTCTCGGCGGTCGCATCGCGGCTGTGAATCACCACGGGCAGCGCAAGCTCGCGCGCCAGCGCGAGCTGCGCCACGAACGCCCTGCGCTGGGCGGCCGGCGAGCTGCTTCCGCGGTGGTAGTCGAGGCCGCACTCGCCCACGGCCACCGTCTTGGGATGTTGGCCCAGCTCGCGGATCCAGCGGTCGTCGGCGCGCGAGTAGCCGTCGGCGTCGTGCGGGTGGACCCCCACCGCGCAGAAGACGCCCGGGTGCTCGTCGGCGAGCGCCACGGCGCGCTCGGCGGAGGCGCGGCCCACACCGATGGCGATCACCCGGTCGACGCCGGCGGCGGCCGCCTCGGCCAGCAGCTCTGCCGGCGGCACCGCGCAGGAGTCGAGGTGGGCGTGGGTGTCGACTACGCCGGCACCTCGACGCGCGGAAACAGGGGCCCCGACCGATCCACTCGGGCGCCCGCCGCGCCCGCGCCCCAGCGCGCGCGGTGCAGTGCCACGTCGTCGTCGGGCTGACCGAGCGCCCTCAGGATGCGCTCGCATGAGCCCGGCATCACAGGCCACAAGAGCAGGGCGGCGGCGCGCACCCCCTCGGCCAGCTCGCCCAGGGCCGAATCGAGCTCCAGGGCGCGGGCCGGATCCCTGGCGAGCGACCATGGCGCCCGCTCCTCGACCAGGCGGTTGAGCCGGCGCACGAGCACCCAGGCCTCCTCGACGGCCCGCGTGAGCTCGACGCGGTCGAAGGCACCGACCACCGCCTCGGTGCGATCGACGAGCTCGGCGGCCAGCGCCGAGTCGGCCGGCGGGGCGGGCACGGCGGCGGCGCGGTAGCGGTCGATCATGCTCACCGTGCGGTTGAGCAGGTTGCCCAGCTCGTTGGCGAGCTCGTTGGTGTATCGGGCCTCGAAGCCCTCGGCGGTGAAGGTGCCGTCCTCGCCGAAGCTGATCTCGCGCACCAGGTAGTAGCGCAGCGCGTCGATCCCGAAGCGCTCGATGAAGGGGAACGGGTCGACCACGTTGCCCGTCGTCTTGCTCATGCGCTCGCCGCCCTTCAGCACGTAGCCGTGCACGAAGAGGCCGCGCGGCAGCGGCAGGCCGGCCGCCATCAGCATGGCTGGCCAGATGACGGCGTGGAACTTGAGGATGTCCTTGGCCATCAGCTGGAGGTCCGGCGGCCAGAAGCGGGCCACCAGGTCCTCGCCGTCGCGCGCGTAGCGCAGGGCCGAGTAGTAGTTGAGCAACGCGTCGAACCACACGTAGACCGTCTGATCGGTGTCCCACGGCACCGGCACGCCCCAGTCCACGTTGACCCGCGAGATCGACAGATCCTCGAGGCCGTCCTCGATCATGCGCCGCGCCTCGTTGGCGCGACCCTCTGGGCGCACGAACTGCGGCTCGGCGTCGTACAGCGCGATCAGGCGATCGCGGTAGGCCGACAGCCGGAAGAACCAGTTCTCCTCCTCGAGCCACTCGGCCGGCGTGCCGTGCACCGGGCACGAGCGCCCCTGCCCCAGCTCCTCCTCGCGGTAGAACGCCTCGCAGGCCGTGCAGTACCAGCCTCCGTAGGCGTCGCGGTAGACGTCGCCCGAGTCGTGCAGACGCGCGAGCACCTCGGCCACGGCCCGCTCGTGGGGCGCGTCGGTGGTGCGGATGAAGAAGTCGTTGCTGGCGCCGAGCGTCGCGCCCAGCTCGCGGAAGCGCTCTGAGAGCGCGTCGGCGTGCTGGCGCGGCGAGCGACCCGCCTCGGCGGCCGACCGGGCGATCTTGTCGCCGTGCTCGTCGGTGCCGGTGAGGAAGAACACGTCGTCCCCGCGCTGGCGGCGGTGGCGGGCCACCATGTCGGCCATGATCGTGGTGTACGCGTGGCCGATGTGCGGCTCGGCGTTGACGTAGTAGATCGGCGTGGTGAGGTAGAAGGTCCCGTCGGCCACGGGCCACAGTCTAGGCTCCGAACCCGGAGGTTCCCGCGGTTTCCAGGCCTCCGGCCGAGCCGCGATCCACTAGCGTCTGCCGGCCATGTGCTCGCTGCGCCCGCGCATCACCACCGCGCTGACCGCCGTCGCGGCGGCGCTCGATGTGGCCGGCGTGGAGTGGCTCTTGGCCGGGGGGACGGCCCGGGCGCTCCGCGGCTGGCGCCACGACCCCGGCGACATCGACATCGAGATCTCCGCCCACTCCGCCGAGGCCGGCGCGGCGGCGCTGCACCTGCCGCTGCGCGACGCGAGCGACGGCGGCGGTCGCTCGCTCCGGGCCGGGGGGATGGTGTGCGACGTGGCGGTAGACCTCAGCTCTGACCTGGAGGTGGAGGGCGGCGGCGGGCGACTTGCGCCCGACTTCCCGCTGCAGCGCACGTTCGCCACGTCGGTGGAGGTGGGCGGGCGACGCCTGTGGATCGCACCGATCGAAGAGGCCGTGGCCCGTGCCCTGGTGCAGGGCGACTGGGGCTCGCTGGCGCGGCTGGCCGCCGAGGCCCCACGCGACGCCGAGCTACGGGCTGCCTACCTGTCGCTGCGCCTGGCCGCGGCGGTGAGAGCGGCCCGGTAGGCCACGTTGCGCGAAGCCGCCCCGAGGGCGGCTGCGACCTCGGCGGCCCGCGCCGGGCTGAGCCCGGCCTCGAGCAGCAGGTCCATGCCGGGGGCCAGCGACTCCGGCTCGGCCGGCTCGGGGCCGGCCACGGGGCCGATGACCACCGTCACCTCGCCGGGCGGCGGCTGGGCGAAGCGCGCGGCCACCTCGGCAGCGGGACCACGGACGACCTCCTCATGCAGCTTGGTGAGCTCGCGGGCCACCGCCACCGGCCGCTCGGCGTCGAGCGCGGCCACATCGGCCAGCAGGCGCGGCAGCCGCTTCGGGTTCTCGAACAGCACCACGGTGTCGCTGGCGCCGGCGAGGCGCTCGAGGAGGAGGCGGCGCGCGGCGCGCGCAGTCGGCACGAACCCCAGGAACAGGTAGCTGTGGGTGGGCAGGCCCGAGGCCACCAGCGCCGACTCGACCGCCCCCGGGCCGGGGATCACGGTCACCGGAAGGCCGGCGTCGGCCACCGCGCGCACGGCACGGTGGCCGGGGTCACTGATGGCCGGCGTGCCGGCGTCGGTCACCAGCGCCACCGTCTGCCCCTCGGCCACCCGCCGCACGATCTCCTCGGCGCGCGCGGCCTCATTGTGCTCGTGTGACGCGATCATGGGCGTCACGGCGCCGACGTGGCGCACCAGCGTCGCCGTGCGCCGGGTGTCCTCGCACGCGATGACGTCGGCCTCGCGCAGTGCCTCGGCGGCGCGCGGGCTCAGGTCGGCCAGGTTGCCGATCGGCGTCGCCACGACCACCAGCGCCCCGCCCTGAACCACGTCGTGGACCTCCGCAACCGCCGTCAGCCGGCATGGCCTCGGGCGACGCTACCATCACGGCCCGGATGAGCCGCCCCACCAAGCCGTACCGACGGTTTCGTGCGCGAGGCCGGGGTGGCGACGACGGCAAGGACCCGCTCGAGGCGCTGCGCCGCCTCAACGCCGACGAGCCCGAGCCCCAGCGCTCCGGCGGCGTCAAGGCGAAGGGGCCCGACCGCACCCCGCCGAAGCCGAGGCGCCCGGCGCGGCCGCCGCGGTCCCGGGACGGCAGGCCCTGGTGGTCCCTGCGCGGCCTCAGCCGGGGCGGCTGGGCCTGGCGCATCGCGCTGGCGCTGGGCGTGGTGTTCGTCTTCTGGGCCGGCCTGGGGTTCCTGGCGCTGAACGGCGCCGTGGCCGAAGCGAACGGCAAGGTGGGCCCGGGAGTGCGCGGCGCTCTGAACAAGCCGCCCGGAGGGATGCTGGGCACCCCCACCAACACCCTGATCATCGGCTCCGACGCGCGCCGGGGCGAGACCCGAAGCCGCGCCGACACCATCCTGATCATGCGCACCGATCCCGACTCGGGCCGCATCAAGTACCTGTCGATCCCGCGCGACTTCCGCGCTGCCATCCCGGGGCACGGCGACCAGAAGATCAACGCGGCATTCTTCTTCGGCGGCCAGAAGGGGATGGTGCGGGCGGTGCAGCGGCTCACCGGGCTCCCCATCCACCACATCATCGTGATCAAGTTCGCCGGCTTTCCGAAGCTGGTCGACGAGCTGGGCGGCGTCACCGTCAGGAACCCCACCCGCCTGGTGAGATGTCCCTACTCCGGCGGGCGCACCGTGAGCTTCGCCCGCGGCACCATCACCCTCGATGGCGAGCGCGCCCTGGAGTTCGCGCGCGTGCGCGGATGCGACAACGACCTCGAGCGCGCCCAACGCCAGCAGGCGCTGCTGGCCGGCATGAAGTCGAAGGTCTTCTCGATCGGCAGCTTGCCCCGCGCGCCGTGGCGCGGCGCCTCCATCGCCCGCACCCTGCACACCGACATCGGCACCGGCGACATGGTGAAGCTGGCGTGGCTCCAGGCGCGCCTGGATCAGAAGCCCGACGATCGCATCCTGCTGACGGGCAGCCCCCAGACCATCGGCGGCCAGTCGTTCATCATCGGGAACCCCGACGCCAACGAGCGCGAGATCGCCCGCTTCGTCAGCGGTTCCTAGAAGGGAGGCCGGCGCGGCCGAGGGTCAGACCTTGTCGAGCCCCACGGTCTTCGAGGACGACTCGGACTTCTCGGGGGACGA
>JAUVPZ010000061.1 GCA_030598395.1 Miltoncostaeaceae bacterium
CGCGGCCGCCGACGCCGTCTACATCGGTTCGGTGGTGCGCGAGGCGCCGCTGGCCGTGGCTCTGGTGGTGACGCCGGGCGGCGGGCTGGTGGACTTCGACGCGGGCCGCGCGGCGCAGAGCATGATGCTGGCGGCGTGGGGCGAAGGGGTGGTTTCGTGCCCGCACGGCATCGCCGACCAGGAGCGCCTTCGGGGCGCTCTGGGCCTGGAGGACGCCGAGCGCGCCGTGGTGGTGCTCACCTTCGGCGAGCCGGGCCTGCCCCGCCGCCCCGAGCGCCTGACGGCCGACGCGTGGAGCCGCCGCGCCCGCCGCCTGCCGCTGGAGCAGCTCATCCGCAGGGTCTGAGCGACTAGCTCACCTCGGCGATCGCACGGTCCCACTCGTCGGCCGGCGGCGAGCCGGGAATCAGGATCGCGTTGCTGGGACCCCGCACGACGAAGGTGGGCGTGCCCTGCACACCGGCGCTCTGGGCCTCCCCGAGGCCGTTCAGGAACTCCTCGCCGATGGCGTCGCTCTGGAAGTCGTCCTGCCAGCGAGCCACGTCCACCCCCGTACGGGCGGCGAGGTCCTCCAGGAAGCCCTCGCTCAGGTAGCCGGAGGTGCCCTGCTGCGCGTAGGCAGCCTCCGTGAACTGCCACAGGCGGTTCTGCCGCCCGGCGGCCAGCGCGGCCAGCGCGCCGCGTTCGGAGTCCTCGCCGTAGAAGGCCACGGGGCTGAACACGATCTTCACGTTGCCCGGGCGGATGTGATCCTCGATCAGCGTCGGCAGCGTCTCCTGCGAGAAGCGGCGGCAGAACGAGCAGAGGAAGTCGCCGTACTCGGTGATCTCCACCGGCGCCGCGGCGTTCCCCAGCCGGCTGCCCTGCTGCGGGATGCCGTCCAGCTCGGCGAGGGCGGGGTCGACGTCGCCGGCGGGCTGGCGGTCTGCGGGCGCCGCGTCGGGCATCGCCTCGCCCGGCCGGTTCTGCGGCCCGGCGTCAAGCGTCGTCTCGGAGGCCGTGCCGGCCGAACCTTCGGAGCCGCCGCCGCCGCCGCTGCTGCACCCGGCGGCGATCCCTGCGGCCGCGACCAGGGCCAGCACCGCCACGAGCAGGGCCGGGCGACGGCGGAGGTGGACGACCGACATCCTGTCGGGTACCCGCCGGCTCCTGCGCTCGGATGTCGCCCGCGGCTGCTCTACCGTTTGGCGACAGAGACGAGATGGAGAAGATATGAAGAGCAACCACCGCCGCGGGCGGCTGACCGTGCGCGGGCCGGCGGCCGAGCAGCGGCTGCGGCAGGCCGACATCGGCCTGCTGACCCGCCCCGAGGATCCCGAGTTCATCCACAGCGACCCGTGGCGCGCGCTGCGCATCCTGGGCGAGTTCGTCGACGGCTTCGACGCGCTGGCGCGGGTGGGCCGCGCGGTCAGCGTGTTCGGCTCGGCACGCCTGGGCCCCGAGAGCCACTACTACACGGCCGCCCAGGAGGTGGGGCGCATCCTCGCCGAGCGCGACTACGCGGTGATGACCGGCGGCGGCCCCGGGCTGATGGAGGCGGCCAACCGCGGGGCGTCCGAGGCCGGCGGCCTCTCGATCGGCTGTACCATCGAGCTGCCGCACGAGGAGGGCGCAAACGACTACGTCAACCTCGCCATCGCCTTCCGCTACTTCTTCGTGCGCAAGACGATGTTCGTCAAGTACTCCGAGGCGTACGTGGTGTTTCCGGGCGGGTTCGGAACGCTGGACGAGCTGTTCGAGTCGCTGACGCTCATCCAGACCGGCAAGGCGCCCAGCTTTCCGGTGGTGCTGTTCGGGCGCAGCCACTGGGCGGGCCTCGTCGATTGGCTGTGCGAGCACATGCTGGGGGAGGGCGCCATCGACGACGACGACGTCGACCTGATGAGGGTCAGCGACGACCCCGAGGAGATCGTGGAGATCGCCACGGCGTAGCGCTGCCTGCACCGCTCGCCCGCGGCGGGCCGAGGCGTCATCATGGACCCGTGGGGGCGCTTCACTTCCCGGCGTCGGGCACCGGTCCGGCGGCCTCCCGCCGCCGCCGGCTGGAGCGCGAGCGCAACCACTCCCGCCTGCGCAGGCGGGAGGCGCTCGAGGTCGAGCTGCGCGAGCAGCGCGAGGGCGAGCTGGGGCCGCAGGGTCGCCCCATGGGCGAGGCCGCCGTGCGCCTCTGGCGCGATCGCCGCGTCGACGACTACCTCAACCTGCCGCCCTGGTGGCGGGCATGGCGCACCTGGCAGACGTGGGGCTGGCTGCGGCGCGCACTGGCGGCGCTGTGCGTCGTGGCCATGTGGCCGGTGCTGATGCTGCCGCTGCGGATGGCCGGGCTGGTGGACGTGCGCGCCACGGAGTGGGGGGTCATCGCGCTGCTGTGCCTGGTGCCGCTGGCCGCCGTGACGCCCCCGTGGCGGCGCGGTCGCTTCCAGGGCTTGTCCGAGGGCACCGGCCCCGCCTGGAGCGCCTCGCGCCGGGCAGCGTCCCTGCGGCGTGCGGCGGGGCTCGCCGCGACCGCGGCGTTTGCGCTGATCGCGGTGTTGGTGGCGGTGCAGCCGGGCTCGCCGAATGCGGGCGAGCGGCAGTCGGCGGCGCACTTCCGCGCCGACAGGGTCGTGGTGGAGAGCACCGTGGCCAGCGTCTGCGGCGCGACGGTGCCGGTGGAGGTGCGGCACCTGGCCGGCGATCGCTACGCCGCCGCGCTACCGGACGGCACCGAGGCGCAGGTGGAGGTCATCTGGCCCGGCCGGGCGCCGGTGGGCACGGGAGCCGGCCACGGTGAGATCGTGGGCCCCGCGCCCTCCTGCTCGGCGGTGCGGTAGGGCCGCTCAGCGAGGCCCGGCGGCTCGTAGCCGCACGGCCGCGCCGATCAGGGCGGCGGCCGCCCGGCGCAGGCGCCTGGTGGTGTCGGCCGTCGCCAGCACAGCAAACCTGTAGTCGCCGCTGGCGGCGTGCCCGTCGGCGCCCTGCACCGCCCAGCGCACCGTGTAGGTGCCCACGCCGCCCTGCCGTAGCCGCGCGTCGATGCTGCGCCCGTCGAGGCCGCGCCGGCCTTCGACCACGAGGGCCTCCCCCCCAGGGCCGCTGACCTCCAGATCCTCCAGCGCCAGCACCGGGCCGGTGAACTCGAGCAGGACCTGGGCCGGCGGTGCGGGCAGGCGCGCGCCGTCGGCCGGCGCCGCCCGCCCGAGGCCCGTGTGTGCAGCCGCGACCCCGGGGAGCGCCAGCAGCACCGCCAGGGCGAGGGCGGACGGACGGATCACGGTTCCCAGGTTAGCCATGCACGCCGCCGCCGCCGCTAGCGTGCGGTGAGGATGTCCCGAGCCGTCTTCCCGCGCGACGAGCACTTCATGGGCCTGGCGCTCGCCCAGGCCGAGGAGGCCGCCGAGGCCGGCGACGTGCCGGTGGGCTGCGTGGTGGTGCACGAGGCCGAGGTGGTCGGTGCCGCCTTCAACGAGCGCGAGGCGCGGGGCGACCCAACCGCGCACGCCGAGGTGCTGGCCCTGCGCGCCGCCTCGTTGACGCTCGGCGGGTGGCGCCTGCCGGGGGCCGCGGTCTACTGCACGCTGGAGCCCTGCCCGATGTGCGCCGGCGCCATCCAGCAGGCGCGGGCCGCCCGGCTGGTGTTCGGCGCTCCCGACCAGAAGGTGGGTGCCGCCGGCTCGGTTGTCAACACCCTGCAGGACCCCCGGCTGCTGCACCGCGTGGAGGTGCAGGGCGGCGTGCTGGCCGACGAGGCGCTGGCGCTGATGCAGCGCTTCTTCGACGAACGCCGTTGAGCGCCCCCCAGCGCGGGGGCAGGTTTCACAGAACAGCAACCCAGGGATGCAACGGCCGAACCCGATCGCTGGATCAAGGTGGGTGCGAGCAGGTACGATCGCGCCGCACAGATTTCGGGGGAGGAGACGCATGGCTGTCGGGACAGTGAGAACGATGAAGGCGGTGGCGGCGGCGGGGCTTGCCGCCGGCGCCGTGGCGCTCGCGGTACCGGCGAGCGGCGTGGGCGCACCGGCCGGCCTGCAGGATGACCGGCTGGGCGCATGGCAACTCGACCCGAACCGCACGCAGGCCCAGCTCGACGCGATCATCAAGGACATCAAGCGCACGCGCACCAAGGTGGTGCGCGTCAACTTCTTCTGGGCACAGATTGCCCCGACCCGGCCGAAGACCCCGCGCAACTACCGGGACAAGGCCTACGTCTGGGGGCCAAGCGACGCCGTCATCAACGGACTTCGTCAGAATAAACTCAAGATCCTGGTGACATGGCTCGGCTTCGCCAACTGGGCGGCGGTGCGGCCGCTGGCGCCCATCCAGCGCGGCAGCGGTGGGCAACGTCAGCCCTACAACCCCTACGCGCCCAAGCGCGCGGACGACTTCGGGAAGTTCCTGGAGGCCTTCGCTCGCCGCTACAACGGGCGCCAGAACAACCCCAACGGGCCCGGCAAGCTCGGCGCCGTCCGCATGTATGAGACCGGCAACGAGCCAAACCTCAAGAATTTCTTCCGCACCCGGGCCAATCGCTCTAGCATCGCCGCCTTCGCCAAGGTCCATCGCGCAGCCTGGAAGGGGATCCGGCGCGGGAACCCGAGGGCGAAGGTCTTCCTGGCCCCGTTCGGCCCCAACTCGAGCGGCCGCAACGGCAACATCAGCGCCCGTCGCTGGCTGAACGGCATCACGCGGCAGCGGAAAATGAACTGGAACGACGTGGGCGTGCACATCTACGACCTCTTGAACCCCAAGGCTGCCAACCCGAAACGCGTCTTCCCGCGCTGGGACCGCATTCAGGAGATGCAGCGGATCATCCGGAGGGCTCGCGGGCCGGCGCGCAACCGGCGCGCGCCGATCCTGATCACCGAGGCGGGCTACACGACGGCAAAGACGCCATTCCGTCGCGGGAAGGTGACCGTCCGCCAGCAGGCGCGCTACATTCGGTCGATCTTCCGGCTGCCGCCGGTGCGCACCACCCGCGGCCGCAACCCGGTCGCCCTGGTGGTGATCTTCAACCTAAAGGACAACCGGAACTGGCCCGGCGGCCTGCTGCGAATCAACGGCCGAAAGAAGCCGGCCTACAACGTGTTCCGGAACATCGCGAAGCGGCCGATCCCCGGCCGGTACCGCCGCATCCTGGTCTAGGGCGAGCAGGCCCAACAACCGAAGAATAACGCCACGTCCGGCCCTCTCTCTCACCCATATGGGGGAGGGGGTCGGATGCTGTGGCGGTTGACTGCTGCCCCGCTGCGGGTATCCTCACCGGGCTGCGCCATTCGGTCGCGCGTCCCTTTCGGCGGGCCTACCCGGGGCCGCCACCCCTAGCGCAGAGTCCGGCCCCATAGGTCACACACAACGGCCGCATCGCGGCCGCGGGGGGGCCGAAATCTCGCTTCGGGGACGCCGGCTGTCAGGGACGAAACTCGGTGCGGCGGCGTTCGGCCCTCGCGGGCTCCCGAAGCGGAAAGGATCCAACTCGATGCACGGCACCTCGGCAGGTGAGCTGGGCACGATGTCGTCGCTTTCCGGATCTGAACTGCCCATCGCGCTCCCGGAGGTCTCGGAGCGCTTCGAGCAGGATTGTGAGTGGTGCGTCGCCCGCGTCGATGGGGAGTGGCGCGAGTTCCGCTTCCACGACTACGACCGGCTGTACCGGGTCGAGGGGCTGTACGAGCGGGTCTTCTACGACATCCTGAGGTGCGCGTCGCCCCCGGTGGTGCGGCGCCACCTGGAGCGCGAGCTGCGGGGGGCCGGCGTCTCGGGCGAGCGGCTGCGGGCGCTGGATCTCGGCGCCGGCAACGGCATCATGGGTCGCGAGCTGGCGAGCCTGGGCGCCCAGGCGGTGGTGGGCATCGACATCATCCCCGAGGCCGCAGAGGCGGCCGAGCGCGATCGACCGGGCACCTACCTCGACTACTACGTGGTCGACATGACCGATCTCGACGACGAGATCCGGTCGGCCCTGGCGGGTCACCGCTTCAACTGCCTCACCTGCGTCGCGGCGCTGGGCTTCGGCGACATCCCGCCGAAGGCGTTCAGCGAGGCGTTCAACCTGGTGGAGCCAGGCGGCTGGATCGCCTTCAACATCAAGGAGGAGTTCCTCGAGGGGAACGGCCACCCGTCGGGCTTCGCCCGGCTCATCGGCACTGCCGTCGCCGACGGGACCCTCGACATCCGGGTGCAGGAGCGCTACCGCCACCGCGACGCCACCAACGGCGACCCGATCCACTACATGGCGATGGTGGGGCTCAAGCGGCGCGACATGGAGCACCCCCCCGCTTAGCGTTCGCCGAGGTCGCAGGCGTCCTGCGCGGCCCGCAGGAACGCCCGCGCGCCGGCGTCGTCGCGAGGCGGATCGGGCAGGCGATCGGGCGCGCCCTCCACGCGCTCGCGCAGCACCTCGGCCCGCAGCCGGCGGTCGGCCGGGTCCAGGTCGGCCGGGTCGGCCGCCAGCAGCCGGCGCACCAGCGCCCGCTCGTCGGGCGGGACCCAGAAGGTCTCGGCCAGGGCTTGGTTGCGCGTGCCGATCACGGCCTCGCGCAGCGGCGCCAGGCGCTCGTCGCCCGAGGCCGCAATGGCCGTGCGGATCTCCCTCGTGGCGGCGTCCAGATCGTCCCAGCGCTCCTGCTCGTAGGCGGCCACCAGGCGCTCCACCGGCTCGCAGGCCGGGTGGTCGGCCAGGTCGTCGGAGGTCCCGCCGCCGGGCGTGCAGGCCGCGGCGATCAGCGGCAGCGCAAGGGCTGAGAGCAGCAGCAGGCGCCGGCGCACCGGCGTATTGTGCCGATCGCGCGGGGCGCGCGACGCCTGGACGCCCCGGCGCCTAGAGTTCACCGCGATGCCGGTGACGGTGCTCCTGGCGCGCTACGCAGCGCCCGACGCGACGGAGGCGTTCGACGACCGCGAGGTAGGGCTCGACGCCCTGCCCGCCACCGGCGACGTGCTGTGGCTCAACCAGCCCTATGCGGTGCGTGAGGTGACCGGGGACGCGCCGCCGCGGGTGCACGCGGCGCTGGACGCCGAGCGGTGGCTGCGGCTGGTGGCCCGCCTACCGCTGGAATACACGCTCAGCGTGTTTCGGCCGGCCGGGCTGGGCGCGTTCGACGCCGTGGTGGGCAACGTGGAGGGAGGGGTGCGCGGCTATGGCCGGCATGCCACCGACGGCGAGGCGGCGGCCGAGGCCGCGCTGAGGGACGCCAGGCTCTGAGCCTGCAGGGCGCCGGCGTCCCTGCGGCGCGCGCGCCTACATCGCCGAGGGGTCGAAGTCCGGGTCCGGCTGGATGACCGCGAAGCCGGCGCCGGCGGCGTCGGTGCCCACCACGACGCGGCCCGGGGGGGTGTCGAACGGCCCCATGAACACCTTGCCGCCCTTCTCGCCGATGGTCGCCGCCGCTGCGTCGGCGTCCTCGACCACGAAATAGTTGAACCAGTGCGGCGGCACGCCCTCTACCGGCAGGCCGCGCGCGCTGGCCGCCGGCGCCCCGTCCAGCCGGAACAGCTTCGCCGGCTGGCCGTCCGGCGTGGCCATGTCGGTGGCTTGCCACCCGAACAGCGCCGCGTAGAAGGCGGCGGCGGCGTCCTGGTCGCCCGTGAGCAGCTCGCTCCAGGCGTAGGCGCCCGGCTCCGCGACCACGCCGGTCCCGGCGTTGGCCTTGGCCTGCCACACGCAGATGGCCGCGCCGGTCGGATCCTGCAGCACGGCCATGCGGCCGGCCTCCATCACGTCCATCGGCGGCATCATCACGTTGCCCCCCGCCGCCTTGGCCGCCGCCGCCGCCGCGTCGGCGTCGTCGACCGTGACGTAGGTGTTCCACGTGGGCGGGATGCCCATCGAGCGCTGCTCCTCGGGCTGGTTGAACATGCCGGCCGCGGGCCGGCCGCCGCTCAGCGCCATGGTGTACGTGCCGAACTCGCCGGCGTCCTCGTCCTGGTACGACCAGCCGAGCAGGGCGGTGTAGAAGTCCTTCGCAGCGTCGACGTCGGTCGTGGCCAGGTCGACCCACGACGGCATTCCAGGCGGGTACTCGCTCCGTTCAGGCACTGGCTCGCTCCTCAGTCGACTTGAAACGCAACCGGGATGGTGGCTTGGCCGCCTGGCATCGCGCAACCCGACCGGACGCCGTCGGCGGTTCTGCGACATTCGATCGGCCCCGCTGCCAGGACTCGGCGTGCTTGCCGCGAAGAGGATGTCCGAGGGCCCCCATAGGGTCACCTCCACATAACTCCCTCCGGCGAGCGCAGCGAGGGATCACAGAGGATCGACGCCCCGCCTTGGCTGGTGGGGCGTCTCCGTCTGAGGGCCGCGCGCAGCGGTGCCGACGATGCCACGGCGTCGACCCCTGCCGACGACTCGGTGGAGGCCGCGGCCACCTCCTTGGCGGCGGCGGCATTCTCCTCGGAGATCTCGGCCACCGACTCCGCGCCAACGCTCGGCCCCCTGCGCACGCTCTTGAGAGTTGGTGTCCTGGTTCGCCGCGCTGGTCGGCGGCGGTGGCGGGGGCTTGGACTTAGGGCGCGGGCAGCTCGCCGGAGCGCCGCACCGCCGCCGGGCTGCGCTCCTGGCGGGCCATCGTGTAGCCACGCACCGGATCCTCGCGCACTCGCTCCTCCACCCAGTCGGCGATGTGGGCGCACAGTGCGCGGAACGTGGGGTGGTCGTCCAGCATCCACTCGGTGTGCCCCACGCCGTCGAGCCAGTAGAGCTGACGGGCCCCGCCGTAGGTGACGTACAGCCGCCAGGCCTCCTCCACGGTGTGCAGGCGGTTCTCGGTGCCGTGGGCGATCAGCAGCGGGATGCGATAGCCGCCGGCATAGACGTCCGGCTCCCAGTTCAGCAGCGAGTCGGCCAGCGCGAAGGAGTAGCTGTCGCCGCGGTAGCCGGGCGCGTCGCGCAGCACGGCGTCGACGTAGCCCTCGGAGCTTTGGTCGAGCAGGTAGAAGCTGAACGGGTCCACCCAGCGGGTCTCGCCCGTGCGGGCACGGTGTCGCCGCTCCAGGCGGATCTCGCGGTACAGCTCGTCCATCTGCTCGGGGGTGCGGTTGGCCTCGTACAGGCGCCGTCCGTTGTAGAAGCCGTTCAGGCAGATGAGGCCGCGCACGGCCGCCAGGTGGCGGCCGGCGGCCAGCACCAGGCCCGCGCCCATCCCCCAGCCCGCCAGGAAGATGCACCCGCTGTCGATGCGCTCGTCGGCGGCCGCGTAGGCCACGGCGTGCTGCACGTCGCGCACCTGCTCCTCCAGGATCACCCGGCCGGGCGTGCCCTCGGAGGCGCCGAAGCCGCGGTAGTCGAAGCCGAAGCTCACCAGGCCCCGATCGGCCAGCGCCCGGGCGAAGCGGGCCGGGTGGAAGTCCATCAGCCCGGTGAAGCCGCTGCACGGCACGACCAGCGGCCGCGGGGGTCCGCCGTCGGCCATGTCGTCCGGCAGGAAGAACTTGGCGTCCAGCCGCAGGCCGTCGCTGAAGAGGCGATGGTGCTCCTCGCGCATCCGGCGCCCTTTGTATCAGCTGCCGGGGTAGGGTGAGGCCGTGCCGGAGCGCCCGCTCCACGCCCGCCTGGCCGGCTCGCGCGTCTACGATCTGGAGCAGCCGCGCTACGCGGGCGCGCCCACCCACCCGGCGCACGAGCCGGGCTTCGTGCTGGCGCTGCACCGCCGCCACGGAGACGACGCGGGCGAGCCGCGCACCTCGGCCTCGGCGCTGATCACCATGGCCGAGCACTCGGGCACCCACATCGACGCCCTCTGCCACCAGGCCGAGGGCATGCGCCTGCACGGCGGCATCGAGGTCGACCCCTCCGTCCAGACGCCGCACGGCTTCACCCGCCTGGGCATCGACCAGGTGCCGCCGCTCCACGGTCGCGGCGTGCTGCTCGACCTGGCGGCGCTCGGCGAGGTGCCGCACCACGTCCCCGCCGAGACCCTCGAGGC
>JAUVPZ010000094.1 GCA_030598395.1 Miltoncostaeaceae bacterium
GGGGCTGCGCATCGCCATGCGCGACCTGGAGATCCGCGGGGCCGGAAACCTCCTCGGCGACGAGCAGAGCGGCCACGTGGCCGCCGTGGGCTTCGAGCTGTACGTGGAGATGCTGCAGGAGGCGGTGGCGCTGCGCGAGGGCGCCGCGGCGCAGCTGGCCGAGCCGCGTGTGGAGATCCCGGTCTCGGCGTTCGTCCCGGCCGAGTACGTGCCCCTCGAGGCGGCCAAGATCGACGTCCACCGCCGCATCGCGCAGGCGTCCGACCTTCCGGCGGTGGAGGCCCTGGCCGACGAGCTGCAGGATCGCTTCGGCGAGCTCCCCGACCCGGTCGAGGCGCTGCTGGCGCTCCAGCGCGTGCGCGTCAAGCTGCGGCGCGTCGGCGCCGACCACGTGTCGGCGCGCGGTGGCCGCGTCACGATCGCCACCGTGCAGCTGACCAGCGCCGGCCTCGCCGCCCTGCGCGAGGGCGTCTCCCGGGCGGTGTACAGCGGCCGCGAGGGCACCGTGGCGGTGCCCGCCGAGGGAGCCCCGATCGACCGCCTGCTCGTGGCCGAGCAGGCGCTGGACGCCCTCGACGCGACGACGACGACGGCCGCAGCCTCGGCCGAGTAGGTCCGAACGGCCCACTAGCCTCGGGGCGGTGAGGGTGCTCCGGCCGCATCAGCTGCCCGACGCGGGCCCGCTAGGTCTGGACGACGACCTGGTCGTACAGGCCGACAACGCCGTGGCGCTGCCCCTGCTGGGGGACGGCACCTTCGACCTCATCTACATCGACCCGCCGTTCAACACCGGTTCCACCCGCCGGGGCGGCCGCCTTCGGTGCGTCGCCGACCCCGACGGCGATCGAACGGGGTTCGGCGGCCGTCGTTACGGGTCGCGCCGGCTGCCCGGCGCCGCGTTCGACGACCACTTCGTGGAGTACGTCGGCTACCTCGGGCCGCGCCTGGCCGAGGCGCGCCGTCTGCTGGCGCCGTGGGGGACCCTGTACCTGCACCTCGACTACCGCGAGGCGCACTACTGCAAGGTGGCGCTGGACGGGCTCTTCGGCCGCGAATGCTTCCTCAACGAGATCGTCTGGGCGTACGACTTCGGCGGCCGCAGCCGTCGCCGCTGGCCCGCCAAGCACGACACGATCCTGGTCTACGTGCGCGACGCCGCCCGCTACCACTTCGACTCGGCCGAGGTCGACCGCGAGCCCTACATGGCGCCCGGGCTGGTGGGGCCCGAGAAGGCCGCCCGTGGCAAGCTGCCCACGGACGTCTGGTGGCACACGATCGTGGGCACCAGCGGCCGCGAGCGCACGGGCTACCCCACGCAGAAGCCCGAGGGGGTGGTGCGCCGCGCCGTCGCCGCCAGCTCGAGGCCGGGCGGGTGGTGCCTGGACTTCTTCGCCGGCAGCGGCACGCTGGGGGCGGCTGCGGCCGCGATGGGGCGCCGCTACGTGCTGATCGATCGAAGCGAGGAGGCGATCGGCGTCATGGAGCGCCGCCTCGGCGGCGTTGCGGCGACGGCCTGAGAAGGCGCTTCGCGATGGGAACCGAGGGCCTGCTGGGGGGCCGGGGGCCCGTGCTACCATCGCCGCCGTTGTCGGGTACGCGCCTCCGTCGAGCCGGCCTCCTCGCCGCAGCGGCCGTCGCGATCGGACTCGTGGCGGCGGCGTGTAGCAGCAACGGCGACGGCACCGCCGACCTGCCCGGGGACGTGGTCGTTCAGGTGGGCGACGCCGAGATCACCGACGCCGAGCTCGGCCGCGGCGTCGCGCAGCAGCGAGCCCAGGCTCAGCAGCAGGGCACCAGCTTCCCGGAGGAGGGCAGCGACGGGTTCGACGCGGTGCGGCGGCAGGCGCTGGACACGCTCGTGCTCCAGCGGGTGATCGACTTCGAGTCGCGCCGCTGCGGCGAGCCGTGCCGCGTCACGCCTGAGGAGGTCGACCAGGAGCTCGAGCGCATCAAGCGACAGCAGTTCAACGGCTCCGACCAGCAGCTCAACCAGTTCCTGCGCCGGGCCAGCATCACCCGGGCCGACGCCCGCCGGCTGCTGCGCTCGCAGCTGCAGCAGCCCAAGCTCTTCAACAGGATCACCCGCGGCGTGCGCTTCGGACCCGTCGAGGCACGGCGGTTCTACAACGACAACGGCGACCAGTTCCGCGTTCCCGCCGGCCGTACGGCGGCGCACATCCTGGTGGAGACCGAGGCCGAGGCCATCGCGCTGCGCGAGCGCGTCACGACCGAGAACTTCGCCCGGCTTGCGCGCGAGAGCTCCACCGACACCGGCTCGGCCGCGCAGGGCGGCGACCTGGGCCCCATCCGGCGCGGGCAGCTGGTGGACCCGTTCGAGGAGGTCGCGTTCGCGCTGGCCGACGGGGAGATCTCGGAGCCGGTGAAGACCCAGTTCGGCTGGCACATCATCACGGCGCAGGTCACACCGGCCAGCGCCACGCCCTTCGCCGAGGCTCGCGACCCGATCATCTCCCAGCAGCTGAGCCAGAAGCGCCAGGAGGAGTTCGCCACCTGGCGCGACGAGGTGCTCGCCGAATGGGAGGATCGCGCGCTGTACGCCGACGCCGCCCTGCGGCCCGAGCGCGCGCCACAGCCCCAGCCGGTCCCGTCGCCGCCCGAGCCGGGCGCCGGCCAGCCGTAGCCGTTCGTCTCACGATCGTCGGGCTGGGCCCGGGCGCCGCGGACGCGGTGCCCCAGTCGGCCCTCGCCGCCCTTGCCGGCGCACCGGTGGTCCACGCCCCGCTGCTCCCCGACGAGCTTGCGGCGGTCGTCGAGGCGCCCCTGCGTCCGCTGGATGATCCGGCGGCGCTTCCCGACGGCGCCGTGGTCGCCGCACCTGATCCTGTGGCGCACGACCTGGCGCGCCGGCTGCCCGCGGCGGCCACGGTGCCGGGGCGCGCCGATCTGCGCGCGCGGGCCATCGGCGCGGAGGTGGCGGCGCTGGCTGAGGTCGCGGCGCGGCTGCGCCGCGAGTGCCCGTGGGACCGCGAGCAGACCCCCGAGACGATCGTGCCGCACACCATCGAGGAGGCGTTCGAGGTGGCCGAGGCGGTGGCGGCGCGCGACGCCGCGCACTTGGCCGACGAGCTGGGCGACCTGCTGTTCCAGTCGGTGTTCCTGGCCCAGCTGGCCGAGGAGGACGACGGGGCGGATCTCGCGGCGGTGGCCCGCGGCCAGGCCGGCAAGCTCATCCGGCGGCACCCCCACGTCTACGGTGACGCCGAGGCCCGCCTCGCGGGCGAGGTGGTCGACCTTTGGGAGCGTCGCAAGCGCGAGGAGCGCGCCGCTCAGGGAATCTTCCACGACCTCCCCGCCGGGCTTCCGGCGCTGGCCTATGCCACCAAGGCCCAGAAACGTGCCGCCGCGGTGGGCTTCGAGTACCCCGATGCGGCCGCGGCGCTTCGCGGCCTGGCCGAGGAGGTGGCCGAGCTCGACGCCGAGCCCGGCGCCCGTGAGCTGGGCGACGTGCTGTTCGCGTGCGTCGCCGTGGGTCGCGCGGTGGCCGCCGACCCCGAGCTCGCCCTGCGCGGCGCGGCCGGCCGTTTCCACGATCGCGTGGACGAGGCGGCGCGGCTCGCGACCGAGGCCGGACGGGACTTCGCGGCCCTCCCGTCCGAGGAGCAGCTGGCCTGGTACCGGGCCGCCCGCGATATCCCCTGAAGGGGCATTCGCGTTCCCCGGGGGGAACCGATAGGCGCTGCCTGGCACCGCCGCCTGAGCCGGCCCTCGCCCGGCGGGCGAGCCGGGCCAATCGTCCATGTCGCGTCGGCTGGCGAGCGGGTGCTCTGAGCTTGCGCGCTACCGCCGGAGCCGCAACTCTGACCCGTCACAGGAGGGGCCGGGTGGGACGCGCGGGGGCCCGGCCGGCGCCGGTTAGACTGCGCGCCCGCCACGCCGTCCCGGAGGGCCCATGTCGCAGATCGCCCGCGTGTCCGCCCGCCAGATCCTCGACTCGCGCGGCCAGCCCACCGTGGAGGTGGAGGTGGTGCTCGCCTCCGGGGCCACCGGGCGCGCCGCCGTGCCCTCGGGCGCCTCGACTGGCGCGCACGAGGCGCTGGAGCTGCGCGACGGCGACGCCTCCGTCTACCGGGGAAAGGGGGTCCTGAAGGCAGTCGCCAACGTGGAGGACGAGCTGGCCGGAGCGCTGATCGGCTTGGAGGCCAGCGACCAGTCGATCATCGACCGCACGATGATCGAGCTGGACGGGATGAAGAACAAGGACCGGTTGGGCGCGAACGCCATCCTGGGCTGCTCGCTGGCCGTGGCGCAGGCCGCTGCGGCCGACGCCGGCCTGCCGCTGTACCGCTACGTGGGCGGAGCCCGTGCGAACCTGCTGCCCGTGCCGATGATGAACATCCTCAACGGCGGGGAGCACGCCGACAACTCGGTCGACCTGCAGGAGTTCATGGTCGCTCCGGTGGGCGCACGCACCTTCGCCGAGGCGCTGCGCATGGGCTCGGAGGTCTACACGGCGCTCAAGGCCGAGCTGGCCGGCCGCGGCCTGGGCACCGGCGTGGGCGACGAGGGGGGCTTCGCGCCCGACCTTGAGCACAACCAGGACGCCCTGGAGATCATCGTGGCCGCCATCGCCGTGGCCGGCTACGAGCCCGGCGAGGACCTGGCCCTGGCGCTCGATCCGGCGGCGTCCGAGTTCTTCGAGGACGGCGCGTACCGCCTGGCGGGCGAGGGCCGCACCCTCTCGTCTGAGGAGATGGTCGACTACTGGGTCGACCTGGTGGACCGCTACCCGATCATCTCGATCGAGGACGGTATGGACGAGGAGGACTGGGAGGGCTGGAAGCTGCTCACCGACCGGCTCGGCGACCGGGTGCAACTGGTGGGCGACGACCTGTTCGTGACGAACGCCGAGCGCCTTCAGATGGGCATCGACCGGGGCGCCGGCAACGCCATCCTCATCAAGCTCAACCAGATCGGCACGCTCTCCGAGACGCTCGCGGCGATGGACCTGGCAGCCCGCCACGGGTACGCCTCGATGGTGAGCCACCGCTCCGGCGAGACGGAGGACACCTTCATCGCCGATCTCGCCGTGGCCACGGGCGCGGGCCAGATCAAGACCGGGGCGCCGGCTCGCAGCGAGCGGGTCGCCAAGTACAACCAGCTGCTGCGGATCGAGGACGAGCTGACGCCCGCAGCCACCTATCCCGGCCTGGACGCCTTCGGCGCCGTTTCGTAATGCGTGGAACGGCAGGAACGGTGCTGGCAGGGTCCAACGCGGCAGAGGCCACCGGGGCGGGCGCCCCGGCTCGGGCGCGACTGGGAGGCCCCGCTGCCCTCACTCAGGACCATCGTGATCGCTGGCGTGATCACCGCGATCGCCGTGGGCTACGTGGGCCCGGTGAGGGACTACGTAGCCCAGCGGGCCGACCTCGAGCGCGAGCAGGCCGCGCTGCGCGGTCTCGTGGAGCGGCGCGATCACCTCGCAAGCAGGCTGCGGGCGCTCGACCAGCCGGCCGTACTCGAGGCGCGTGCCCGCGAGCTCGGCCTCATCCGGCCGCAGGAGCGGCCGTTTCTGGTGCGGGGCCTGGGGCCGCGGCGTCCGCCCACGAGCAGTGACGGTGGCGAGCCCCGCGCCGGAGCCACCGACCCTGGCTGACGCGCGCGCCGCAGAGGCGCTTCTGGGGCGGCCCAGCATCGTCGAGTTCCAGGTCTCGGTGCGCTGCCCCGCCGGCGGGCCGGCCGTGCTCCTCGATCGGCCGCGCGACCGGCGCGGGCGGCCCTTCCCTACCCGCAACTGGCTGGCGTGCCGGGCGCTGGCCGGGGCCGTCAGCCGCCTGGAGGCGGCCGGCGGCGTGCGCGCGCTCGAGGACGACCCCGCCATGTCGGCAGCGCTGGCCGACGCCCAGGCGGCACACGCCCGACTGCACGACGGCCACCTGATCGCCGGCGTCGGCGATCCGGCACACGTGAAGTGCCTGCACGCGCAGCTGGCCTTCGCGCTGGCGCGCGGCGGCGGGCCGATCGCCGATTGGGTCGCCCAGCGCGCCGACCTGAGCTGGCCTGAGCGGTGCTGCACCGAGCCGGACGGGTGACGAGATGAGCGCTGAGCCGGTCGTCGGCGCCGCCCGCTTCACGTGGGAGGACGGGCTGCGCAACCTCGCCGCCGCCGACGGGCTCCTCGGGCCGCGCCGCCGCATCGTGGAGGCGGTCCACGTGGA
>JAUVPZ010000131.1 GCA_030598395.1 Miltoncostaeaceae bacterium
CCCACCGAGGCCCGCGCCTACGAGGATCTCGTCACCGTCCCCACCTCCACCCGCGATCTCGCGGTGGTGGTCGACGAGGAGGTGCCGGCCGCCGACCTCGTGGGCGCGGCGCAGGAGGCCGGCAGGCCACTGGTGCGCGCGGTCCAGGTGTTCGACCGCTACGTCGGCCGGCAGGTGGGCGAGGGCAGGGTGAGCCTTGCGCTTCGGCTCAGCATCGTCGACCCGGGCCGCACCCTCACCGACGAAGAGATCGATCACGCAGCCGCCGCGGTCGTGGCGGCGCTCGAGGCCCGCGGCGCCCGCCTGCGCACGTGAGCGTCGTCCACGTCTTCGGGGCCGCCGGCTTCACCGGCGCGCAGCTGGTCGCGCTGCTCGACGCGCACCCGCACTTCTCGCTGGGACAGATCACGGCTCGCGGCGACGCGGGCGCGCGGCTGTCGGAGGTGGCGCCCGAGTACCGGGTCGATCGGCGTCTTGCGGCCCCCGACGTGGGCGCGGTCACCGAGGGCGAGTACGCCGCCGTGTGCTACCCGCACGCCGAGGCGGCGGAGGTCGTCTCGCAGTTGGTCGACCGCGGTGCCCGCGTGGTGGACGTGTCGGCCGACCACCGCCTACGCGACCCGGCCGCGTACCCGGCCGTCTACGGCTTCGACCACCCCCGGCCAGAGCTGCTCGGGGAGGCGGTCTACGGCCTGCCTGAGCTCAACCGCGAGCGCATCCGCGGGGCCCGGCTGGTGGCCAACCCCGGCTGCTACCCAACCGCCGCCCTGCTGGCCGTGCTTCCGGTGATGGGCCAGGTCGTCGACGTGGTGGTGGACGCCAAGAGCGGCGTCAGCGGCGCCGGGCGCGCGGCGACGCCGGCGGTGCATTTCTCGACCGTGACCGACAGCGTGAGGCCCTACGGGGTCTTCGGGCACCGGCATCAGCCCGAGATCGAGCAGGAGCTGGGGATGCCGGTGGTCTTCACGCCTCACCTGGTCCCGGTGGACCGGGGCCTTTCGGCTTCGTGCTACGCCACGTTCGCCGGCGCGTCCCCCACACAGCAGCAGCTGCTCGAGCTGTACCGCGATCGCTATCGGGACCATCCGTTCGTCGAGGTGGTGGAGGCGCCGCCGGGCATGCGCCCGGTGCAGCGCACGAACTACGCGCAGGTGTTCCCCGCGGTCGATCCCCCCAGCGGGCGCCTGGCGGCCTTCGGGGTGATCGACAACCTCATGAAGGGCGCGGCCGGGCAGGCGGTGCAGAACCTGAACCTGATGGAAGGGCGTCCTGAGGAGGAGGGGCTTGACGGCCGCCCCTGAGCCGCCCGCGTTCCCGCCCGTCCAGCGGACCGACTGGCTGCGCGCCCCGGTGGGCCTGGCCCTGCTGCCGGATGGCTCCGTGACCACCGCGCCGGGGTTCTCGGCCGCGGGCGCGACGGCCGGCCTCAAGCCCTCGGGCGAGCTCGACCTGGGCCTGTTGGTGGCCGATGACCCGTCGGTGTCGGCCCTGGTCGACACGCGCAACGCGCTTCCCTCGGCGCCCGTGGTGCGCAACCGCAGCCACCCGCGCTCCGGGTTCCGCGCGGTGGTGGTCAACGCGGGCAGCGCCAACGCCGCCACCGGCTCGCCGGGTGTCGGCGATGCCGAGCAGATGGCGGAGCGGACGGCGGCGGCCCTCGGACTCGCCGCCGGCGAGGTCGCCGTGTGCAGCACCGGGACCATCGGCGACCGGCTCGACATGTCGCGCATCTCGGGCGGGATCGACGAGGCGCTCCGGGCCCGCTCGCCGGATGGCGGGCCCGAGTTCGGCCGGGCCATCTGCACCACGGACGCGGCGCCGAAGGGCGGCGCTTTCCGGCTGGCGCTGGGCGGTCGTGATATCACCATCGGCGCGGCTGCGAAGGGCGCCGGGATGATCAGCCCGGACATGGCGACAATGCTGGCCTACATCACCACCGACGCCGGCCTGTCCTCGGCCGAGCTTCAGCGCCTCACGGCCGCCGCCGCCGAGGAGTCGTTCAACCGCATCACGGTGGACGGCCAGATGAGCCCCAGCGACACGGTCATCGTCCTCGCCAACGGCGCGGCCGGGCGCCTCGACCGGGCTCAGGGGCAGGTCTTCGCCGCTGGGCTGACGGCGGTGATGCGCTGGCTGGCCATCCAGATCGTTCGCGACGGCGAGGGGGCCGGGCACGCGGTACGGCTCACCGTCGGCGGCGCGCGCGACGGCGCTGAGGCCGAGCGGGTGGCCCGGCAGGTGGCCAACTCGCCGCTGGTGAAGACCGCGGTGGCCGGTGGCGACCCCAACTGGGGCCGGGTCGCGCAGGCGATCGGCCAGGCGCTGGCCGGCGACCCCGGGTCGCCCGCCGAGCCCGAGATCGCCGTCGACGGCCTGCCCGCGGACCGGGCGGCCGAGGTCATGCACCGCACCGAGTACGACCTCACGGTGACGCTGAGCCGCGGACAGGCCGGTGCCGAGCTGTGGCTCTCGGACCTGACTCACGAGTACGTCAGCCTGAACGCCGACTACCGTACCTGAGCCGCCCGGCCCCCTGGGCCGTCGGCCGCAGGCTCGGCGGCACCCGCGCGTCCTCGCTGCGCTTTTGGTCGCGCTCCACGCGCATCCCGAGTCGCACCGTAAAGAGCAGGGCCAGCGTGACGACGAAGCCGAGGGCCGCCCAGAACTCCTCTTGGGCGAACAGGAAGATCTCGGTGATGAACAGGTTCACCAGGAGAGCGTGGTCGAAGGAGCGGTACGCGCTGAGACGGCTGCGGGGCAGCTGCCAGATGCCGACGGCCACCAGGATGGCGGTGAGCCCGGCCGAGACCGTTGGGACGACCTGCGTCAGGCCGGTGTGGCCCGGCTCGGGGAAGAGATCCCAGAGGCCGTAGCTGAAGCCCAGGACGTGCAGGCAGGTCACGCCGGCCAGGGCCGCGGCCACCAGCGCCACGACGATCACGAACCAGCTCGACTCGGCGGCGGACGCGTAGGCGTCGCGCGCCCGCAGCAGCCACCGGCGAAGGCGGCCGGGCTCGGGCTCCGGGACCACCTCCACCGCTGCCGCGGCCGCCTGCAGCGGCCCGACGAGCGGGTTCTCCGGGTCGGAGCGGCGCAGCAGGTCGTCCACGCGCCGCCACTCCGAGACCCGGAGGGGCCGGTGGGCCGCCTCGCCCATCAGCGCGACCGCGTTCGCCAGCAGCTCGGTGCGTCCGAAGCCCGCGTGGCGGCCGAGGGCCCGAAACGACAGGTACATGGCGACGAAGATGATGTAGATCAGTGCGGCGGTGGGCCGGAAGAAGTAGTTCACGTCCTGGGTGATGAACTTGCCCAGCTCGTCGATGAACAGGCCGAAACCGATGCCGCCGCATACGGCCACGCCCCAGCGCTTCGCCCGAGACAAGAGCGCCAGGGCGACCACCAGGGCCACCATCAAGAGCAGCCCGCCGAACAGCGCATGGGCGATGTGTATGCCGCTTCCGGAGCTACCGATCTGCGGGTAGCCGGTCGCCGCCAGGTAGCTGCGCACGACCAGGATGGTCGAGACCGCCACCGCCAGGAAGGTGTCCAGGAGGACGCCGACGTCCAGGTCGCGGATGAGCGGTGCATTGCGGCGCATGGCTGTAGCGCGATCTTCCTGCACCCCAGGGGTAGGCCGCAAGGGGCGCCGACGATAGGATGAAACCGTTCGAGAACGTGCACTGGGGGGCGGGGGCCGTCAGGTGTCACGCCCGCCGGCGTACGATCCGATGACATTCCTGTGAGACCTTCACGGCTCACGGCGCTCGCGCTGGCCTCAGCCGCGCTGGGCATTGCCCCGGCCGCGGTGGGTGCGCAGACCTCGGCCGCCGAGCCGGGCGAGGTGGTCGTGCGCTTCGACAGCGATCGCACCGCCGTGCAGGAGCGCGTGGCCGAGCGCAACGACACCCAGCTGTCGCGCCAGCTGCCCCTGGACGGCGTCGCCACAGTCCAGGTCGAGCCGGGGCAGTCCGCCGCCCAGGTGGCCGACCGGC
>JAUVPZ010000170.1 GCA_030598395.1 Miltoncostaeaceae bacterium
CGTCGCCGGCCTCGTCGCGTTCTGGTGGATCCAGTTTCGCTGGGACCGGCCCGCGGAGGAGCCGAAGCCGAGCATGCCCGGGCAGGATGGCGCGGTGGGGGCCGCGGGCGCGACCGGCGGGGGGGCGGCCGGCACGGCCCGGGTACCTGCGCCCCGCACGGGCGGCGCTCCCCGACGAACGGCGAAGCGCAAGCGACACCGCATCTGAGGGTGTGCGCTCGCGAGCGCAGGAGACAGCTCGGAGACGAGATCCCAGAACGCAAGCCAGCGATACGAGGTGGCCGTCAGGAACCTCACCACCGGCAGCTCGCAGCCGCTGTCGCCGCCGTTGCTGGTCGTCCACCGGCGACGGGCCGACCCGTGGAGCCGGGGCCAGCTGGCCAGCCACGTCGTGGCGGACATCGCGGAGGACGCCAACAACGGGCCGGCGACCATGGGCCTGCGTCGCATGCGCGGGGTCAAGAGCGCCACGACGGGAGTCGACGCCGGTGCGGCCGCACCGGCACCGATCCCGCCCGGCGCGTCGCAGACCTACACCATCCCGGCGCAGGGGCCGTCCAATCGCCTCAGCCTCATCTCCATGCTGGTGCAGACCAACGATGGCTTCACCGGGCTAAACTCGTACCGGCTGCGGCCGGGGACGCGCGTGCTGCGCAAGCGCGCCTACGACGCCGGCAGCGAGGTCAACAACCAGCGGCGGGACAGCATCCCGGGACCCTGCTGCAACAACCCGAACGTGCGCGACCCCGAGGGGCGGGCCATCGGTCCCCACCCGGGCATCCGCGATGGCGTCGGTCAGCTGACGCGCGCGCGGTTCGGCTGGACCGGCCCGGTGGCGGAGATCACCGTGAAGCAGGTATAGCAACCAGGGCGTGCAGACGCTCGGTCGGACCACGGCCTCGGCCCGGGGCGCCCGTCCCGGGCCGCGGCCTGCGCCCATGAGAGCCGGTCGCGTGCTGGTCGTGGACGACGAGCCGATCGTGCGCGAGGTGGTGTGCACCTACCTGCGCCGCGACGGCTACGGCACGGTGGAGGCCGGCGACGGCGAGCAGGCGCTGCATCTCCTCGCGTCCGAGCACTTCGATCTCGTGGTGCTCGACGTGATGGTGCCGGGCGTCGACGGCCTCGAGATCTGCCGCCGCGTCCGGGCGGGCTCTGACCTGCCGGTGATCCTGCTGACCGCGCGCGGCGAGGAGGCCGACCGCATCGTGGGGTTGGAGCTCGGCGCCGACGACTACGTCACCAAGCCCTTCTCGCCACGCGAGCTGGCCGCGCGCGTGAAGACCGTGCTGCGGCGCACCGCGCCGGCGCCCGCTGGCGAGCGGCTGGTGTTCGGCGACCTGGCCATCGAGCCGAGCGCCCGGCAGGTCACCAAGGCCGGGGCCGAGCTGCGCTTCACCGCGCGCGAGTTCGACCTGCTGCTGTTCCTCGCCCGCAACCCCCGTCAGGTGTTCTCGCGCCAGCACCTGATGGAGCGGGTGTGGGGCTACCAGGCGGCGTACGACACCGGGACCGTGACCGTGCACATCCGGAGGCTCCGGGAGAAGATCGAGGACGACCCGGCCAACCCCCTCATGCTCCAGACCGTGTGGGGCGTGGGCTACCGGTTCCTCGCGTGATCGCGCTGGTGCTCATCGTCGCTGCGGGAACGCTGGTCGTGGGCATGGGCCTGGCGCTCGCGGCCCGGCGGCTGCCGACGGTGCGCCTCCAGCTGGCGGGCTTCGCCGCCGGCGCAGCCCTCCTGCCCCTCGCGGCCGTGCTGGTCGCGGGAGCGCTGATGTTCGACAGCGGCCACGACCTCACCGTGCTGACGGTGGCCGCGGTCGGCGCGAGCGTGGCCGCGGTCGGCGCGGCCATGCTCTGCCGTGCACTCCTGGCCCCGCTCGACGGCCTCCGCGCCGCGTCCACCGCCATGGCCCGCGGCGACCTGGGCGCGCGGGCGCCCGCGGCGGGCCCCGCCGAGATCGCCGAGCTGGCGGCCTCGTTCAACGCCATGGGCGAGCACCTCGAGGAGTTGTTCGACGCACGCCGGCAGCTGGTTGCGTGGGTCAGCCACGACCTGCGCACGCCGCTCGCGTCCCTTCAGGCCATGCTGGAGGCGGTTGAGGACGGGCTGGCCAAGCCCGAGGACTACCTGCCCGCCATGCACGATCAGGTGCGCTCGCTGGGGACGCTGATCGATGACCTGTTCGAGCTGGCGCGTCTGGACGCGGGCGCGCTCACGCTCGACGTGCGCGACGCCGGCCTCGGCGCGGTCATCCGGTCGTGTCTTCGGGGCGCCGAGGCCGAGGCGCTGGCGCAGCGCGTCC
>JAUVPZ010000002.1 GCA_030598395.1 Miltoncostaeaceae bacterium
CATCCGCGAGGGGTTCGGCACCGACGACGTCAACCTGTGTCTGTACGAGCGACCCCCTGGCGGCACCGAGCGCTACCACTGGCACCTGGACGTGGTGCCGCGCCTGGACACCCTTGCCGGACTCGAGCTGGGCACCGGCGTGATGGCGGCCAACGTCGCTCCCGAGGACGCGGCGGCGGCGCTCCGAGCCGCCTTGAGCTAGCGCCCCGCTAGACCTCGTCGTCGAGGGGTGTGGGGGCGGGGGCTGCTGCAGCGGCGCCGTTCTGCTCGTCCGGCCCGTCGGGCTCGTCTTCTGACTCGTCGTCGGCCTCGATGACCGAGGCCACCCCGCTCACCATGTCGTCCTCGGCCGTGTCCATCAGCCTCACGCCCTCGGTGGCGCGGCCCATCTGCCGGATGGAGTCCACGTCGATGCGGATGACCTTGCCCCGTTGGCTGATGAGCAGCAACTGGTCGCCCTCGCGGACGGTACGGGCCGCGACCAGCTCGCCCTTCGTCTCGGACAGCCGGATGGTGCGGACACCCTTGGTGGGTCGCCCCTTGCGGGGGTACTCGGCCACGGCGGTGCGCTTGCCGTAGCCGTTGCCGGTGACCACCAGCAGATCGTCGGCGTCGCGGGCGTGCGCGACGGTGAGCACGCGGTCGCCGCTCGACAACCTGATGCCGCGGACGCCGCGGGTGTCCCGCCCCATCGGCCGCACCTGTGACTCGTGGAACCGGGCGGCCTGGCCGCCGACCGAAACGACCAGCAGGTCCTCGTCGCCGTCCGTAAGCACCGCGCCCACCAACTCGTCGCCGTCGTCCAACCGGATGGCGATGAGGCCCAGGTCGCGCAGGATGGTGTCGTAGCTCGACAGCTGGGTCTTCTTGATCATGCCGCGCTTGGTACACAGCACGAGGTACGCGCCCTCGGTGTAGTCGCGTGTGGCGAAGACTGCCCGCACCTCCTCGTCGGGCTTGAGCGCGAGCACGTTGGCGATGTGACGGCCCCGCGAGTCGCGCGCTCCGGAGGGCAGTTCGTGCACCCTCTGGCGGTAGACGCGCCCCTGGTTGGTGAAGAAGAGGAGGTAGTGGTGCGTGGACGTGATGAACAGGTGCTCGATGTAGTCGTCGTCCTTCAGGCGCGCGCCCCGGAGGCCCTTGCCACCCCGGCGCTGCGCCCGGTACGTGCCCACCGGTAGGCGCTTGATGTAGGCGCGCCGGGTGAGCGAGATGACCATCTCCTCCTCTGCGATGAGGTCCTCGAGGTCGATGTCCCCCTCACCCGGGACGATTTCGCTGCGCCGGTCGTCGGCGTAGCGGTCCCGGAGGACGGTGAGCTCGTCGCGGATGAGGCCGTAGACCAGCGACTCATCGCCCAAGATCACGCGCAGCTCGGCGATGGTTTGGAGCAGCTCCTCGTGCTCGGCGCGGATCTTGCCGGCCTCGAGCTGCGTGAGTCGCTGCAAGCGCAGGTCGAGGATGGCACGCGCCTGCACCTCCGAGAGGTCGTGGCGCGCCATGAGCTGCTCGCGGGCCTCCTCGGGGTCGGCGGCGGCCCGGATGAGCTCGATGACCGCATCGATGTCCTCGAGCGCCAGCAGGAGCCCCTCCAAAATGTGCGCGCGGGCCTCCGCACGGCTCAGCCGGAACCGGGACCGGCGGGTGACCACCTCCTTCTGATGGGCCAGGTAGTGCTGGATGAGCTCGCGCAGCCCGAGGGTGCGCGGCACGCCGTCGACCAGGGCGATGCAGTTGACGCCGAAGGTGGTCTGCGCCGCGGTGTGCTTGTAGAGCTTGTTGAGGACCACGGCGGGGACGGCGTCGCGGCGCAGCTCGACCACCACGCGCAGCCCGTCGCGGCCGCTCTCGTCGCGGAGGTCGGCGATCTCGGTGATCACCTTGTCGTGGGCGAGCTGGGCCATCTTGCGCACCAGCTCGGCCTTGTTGACCTGGTACGGGAGCTCGGTGAACACGATGGCGTTCCGCCCGCTACGAAGCGGCTCGTTGTGGGCGCGGCCCCGGACCACGATGCGCCCCCGGCCCGAACGATAGGCGTCGAGGATCCCCGCCCGGCCCACGATGATCCCCCCGGTGGGGAAGTCAGGCCCGCGCAGGTGACGCATGAGGTCCTCGACGGCCACGTCGGGGTCGTCGATGGTGGCCACCACCGCGTCGATCGCCTCGCCCAGGTTGTGCGGCGGGATGTTGGTGGCCATGCCCACGGCGATGCCCGACGAGCCGTTGATGAGTAGGTTCGGCACCCGCGCCGGCAGCACCGTGGGTTCGGCGCGCCGGTCGTCGTAGGTTGGAGCCTGATCCACCGTGTCCTCGTCGATGTCGCGCAGCATCTCGGTGGCGATGCGCGACAGCCGGACCTCGGTGTACCGCATGGCGGCGGCGGCGAACTCGCTGGAGCCGAAGTTCCCCTGGCCGTCGACCATCGGGTAGCGGCTGGCGAAGTCCTGCGCCAGCCGTACGAGGGTGTCGTAGATGGCGGAGTCGCCGTGCGGGTGGTACTCGCCCATGACGGCGCCCACGATGTTGGCGCTCTTGACGTAGGGGCGGTCGGGAAGGTTGCCCCGGTCGTGCATCGCGAACATCACGCGCCGGTGCACCGGCTTGAGGCCGTCGCGCACGTCGGGCAGGGCCCGGCCCACGATGACGCTCATCGCGTAGTCCAGGTACGACGAGCTCATCTCGCGCTCGAGCTCGGTGGGCTCGATGCGCCCGTCCCGATCGATGGCCACTTCTAGTGTGCCCTCCTGCTACTCAACGGACCCCCCGGTGTCCCACGCCCACGGACGGAGCACCTCAAACGTCAAGAAACCTGACAGAGCGGGCGTGCGCCTCGATGAATTCCCTGCGTGGCTCGACCTTGTCGCCCATCAGCGTGGCGAAGAGATAGCCCGCGGCCGCCTCGTCCTCCATGGTGACCCGCTGCAGCACGCGCCGGTCTGGGTCCATGGTGGTCTCCCACAACTGGTCGGCGTTCATCTCGCCCAGACCCTTGAACCGGCTGAGCGTGATGCCCTCGCGGCAGAGCTCCAGGATGGCGTCCCGCAGCGCCTCGAACGTGGGCGCGTCGCGGTGGCGGCTGCCCCGCACTGCCGTGAACGGCGGGGGCCCCACGATCTCCTCGAGCACGGCTCGCTCCTCGCGAAGACCGCCGAACTCGCGCGAAGTCCACATGCTGAGCGGGAGGACCGCGGTCCACGCCTCGCCCGTGCGCGCATCGATCGCCCGCGCCTGGACGGTGCCGGCCTCGGCGTCGCTGCCGAGCACGCGCACCTCGGCCGCCGAGCTGCTGGACCCGGCGACCGCCTCGGCGAGCGCGCCGAGGTCGTGCGGCTCGGTCGCGACGAGCTGGTGCGCACGGACGAACGCCAGCGCCTCGTGTCCGAACTCGCCCCGAAGTGCCGCCGCCCAACCGCCCAGACGGGCCAGTCTGCGGGTGAAGCGCTTATACCGCGCCAACGTGAGGCCGGGCTGGCGGCCGCCGGCATCGGTGACCTCGACCGACTCCAGGTTGCGCGTCAGGAGCCACTCTTCGAGATCGGCTTCGTTCTCGAGGTACTGCTCCTGGTTGCCGTGCTTCACCTTGTAGAGCGGCGGACAGGCGATGTAGACGTAGCCGGCATCGATGAGGGCGCGCATGTGGCGGAAGAGGAACGTGAGGATGAGCGTCCTGATATGGGCGCCGTCGACGTCGGCGTCGGTCATGACGATGATCTTGTGATACCGCGTCTTGTCGAGGTCGAGGTCCTCGTCGATGCCCGCCCCGATCGCCGTGATCATCGCCTGGATCTCGGCGTTGGAGAGGACCTTGTCGATGCGCGCCTTCTCGACGTTGATGATCTTGCCGCGCAGCGGCAGGATGGCCTGGAAGCTCGACTGGCGCGCCTGCACGGCCGACCCCCCGGCCGAGTCGCCCTCGACGAGGAACAACTCGGTGCCGGCCGGGTCGCGGTCGGAGCAGTCGGCAAGCTTGCCCGGCAGGTTGGTGGAATCCATGGCGCCCTTGCGGCGAGCGAGGTCGCGCGCCTGTCGAGCCGCCATGCGCGCCTGGGCAGCGTTGGCCGCCTTGCCGCAGATGGCCTTGCCGCGCGCGGGGTGCTCCTCCAGGTAGTCGGCCAGGCCCTTGTGCAGCACGGCGTTGACGAAGCCGGCGATCTCGGAGTTGCCCAGCTTGGTCTTGGTCTGACCCTCGAACTGGGGATCGCGGAGCTTGACCGAGACGATGGCCGTGAGCCCCTCGCGCGCGTCCGGGCCCTCCAGATTGTCGTCCTTGTCCTTCAACAGGCCCTTGGCGCGCGCGTAGTCGTTGAGGGTGCGGGTGAGGGCGGTGCGGAAGCCCGTGAGATGGGTGCCGCCCTCGTGGGTGTTGATGTTGTTCGCGAAGGTGTAGACCGCCTCGTTGAACGCCGCCGTCCACTGCATGGCGATCTCGACCGTGCCCTCCTCGCCCTCGGAACTGAGGAAGATCACGTCGGGATGCAGCGCGTCCCGGCTCTCGTTGAGGTAGCGGACGAAATCCTGGATGCCGCCCTCGAACCGGAAGGTGACCTCGCGCGGCACGGAGCGCCGGTCGATGAGCCGGATGCTGAGCCCCCGCGTGAGGAAGGCAGTCTCACGGAAGCGCTGCGCCAGCATGTCGAAGTCGAAGCGGGGCTCCTCGAAGACCTCCGGATCGGGGAGGAAGATGATCGTGGTGCCCGACTGCGCGGCATCGCCGGCCCGTTCGGCGGGGCCCAGCACCTCGCCGCGGGAGTAGCGCTGGCGCCACAGGCTGCCGTCGCGTCGTACCTCGGCGACCAGCGACTCGGAAAGCGCGTTGACCACGCTGACCCCCACGCCATGCAGGCCTCCACTGACCTTGTAACCATCGCCGCCGAACTTCGCCCCCGCGTGCAGTGTGGTGAGCACCACCTCAAGGGCGCTCCTGCCGCTCTGCTCGGCCATGGCGTCGACCGGGATGCCGCGCCCGTCGTCGGAGACGGTGCAGGCGCCGTCGGGGTGGAGCGTTACCTCGATCTGGCTGCAGAAGCCAGCCATCGCTTCGTCGACGCTGTTGTCGACCACCTCGTAGACCAGGTGATGCAGGCCCCTGGGGCCGGTGGAACCGATGTACATGCCCGGTCGCCGTCGGACCGCCTCGAGGCCCTCGAGGACCGTGATGTCCTCGGCGCCGTAGGTTGCTGTGGCTGACGTCGGGTCGGGCTGGGGCCGGCTCAAGTGCCTCCCGGTCGCGGTGTGCTCAATGATAGCACTCGCCCCCGGTCACAGGGCGTCTTGTTGTGCCCTCTTTGCAGGGATTTTGGGTGTCCGCTCGAGCGCGATCCCGGCGGCGGCGGCGGCCCTGAGCAGCCGGCGCAGCTCTGGGTCGGCGACCTCCCCCACGAGCTCGTCCGCGAGGGCCCGGTGGGCTGCCGTCGGGCGCCTCCGGGCAGGGGGCTTGGCTTTCGTGGCCGGGTGGATCTGCTCCACGACGGCGAAGCGGAGTCGCCGAGGAACGGGTCCAGTGGACAGAGCCTCGCCGAGCCGCGCCAGCAACAGGTCGGATCGGGCGTCGAGCTCCTGTGCCCACGCCGCGTCGGAGCACCCGAGGGTCAGCGCCCCCCCGCGGCTGCGACGCACGGGCGCCGAGTGTGCTGCCGCCGCCGGCCCGACCACCGCGGGCCACGCGCCGCGGGCTGCGGCCAACGCCGGGTCGGCCGCCGTCCGTCCGGCCCGGCGCAACGCCGACCGCACCAGCGAACCGGCAGACGTCAGGTCGCGGCGGCGGCGCCTCACGCCGCCGCCTGGACGGGGATCCGCGTGGCGCCACAGTGCTCGGCCTCTGCGGCGGCGAGCGGATCGGCAGTGGTCAACAGAGCCTGCCCACCGGTGGCCAGGGCGCGCAACAGCGCGGCGCGGCGCGGCGGGTCGAGCTCGCTCAGGACGTCGTCCATCAGCATGACCGGGGCCGGGGCCGTCGTGGACAGCATGTCCCTGCCGGCCAACAGCAACGCCAGTGCCGCCAGGCGCTGCTCGCCCTGGCTGCCCAGGCGCCGGAGATCCCGCTGGCCGCGGCCGACCCACAGGTCGTCGCGGTGCGGACCGACCGTCGTCTGGGCCGCGGCGATATCGCGCTCGCGGCGCGCGTGCAGCGCGCGCGCCAGCGTGGACTCCAGCCGGTCGTCGGCGACCGTCGCGAACTCCGGAATGCTGGCCTCCACGGCGACCGCCGCGCCCTCCCCGCCGCCCAACTCATCGAGACGCCGGGCGAAGATCGGCGACAGGAGGGCCGTCGCCCGACGGCGCGAGGCGGCCACCCGAGCACCGAGCTCGCTGAGCCGGGCCTCCCACGGTGCCAGCCCGGTCGATGCCGTCTCGCCGGCGCGCACGCGACGCAGCAGCGCGTTTCGCTGCGCCAGCGCCTCCTGGTAGCCGCCGAGCGCTGCGGCATAGCCGTCCTCGGCCGCTTCGAGCAAGCGGTCCAGCGACCTCCGGCGGGCCGCCGGCGGGCCCTTGACAGAACGAAGTTCGTCGGGAAGGAATACGAGCAGTGCGCCCGGCAGGCGCCACTCGCCGAGGGAGCGCACCGTCTGGCCGGCCCGCCGGAGGCGGCGGGGCCGGCCCGGCGCATAGCCGATCTCACGGCGTTCCAGCTGGCCGCCGTACCCGATGTCGAGACCGACCCACAGCGCCTCCGCCCCCGCGCGAACCAGATCGCCGCCGGATGCCGTCCGGGGCGAGACGCCCACACACGCGAGGGTGATCGCCTCCAGGACGCTCGTCTTGCCGGCACCGTTGGGCCCAATCAGCACCGCCAGGCCATCGGGGAACTCCAGCGCCGCCCGGCGCCAGCAGCGCACGTTCGACAGCTCGAGCCGGGGGACCCGCCAGACGTCGGTGTGGCTCAGGGATTGAGGCGGATCGGCATGAGGAGATAGCGGTAGGCATCGCTCTTCCCGCGGATCAGTCCGGGCCGCAGCGGGCTGATGAGGCCCAGGCGGACCTCATCGCCCTCCACACTCTCGACCCCAGCACGCAGGAACTCGACGTTGAACCCGACGTCGAACGCCTCGCCCGAGAAGCCCACGGGCAGCGACTCCGCCCCCTCGCCCACGTTCTCCTGCGAGGCCGAAACCGTCATTTGACCCGAGCTGAGCGACAGCCGTAGCGCGGTGCCGCGCTCTGCCAGCACGCCGATGCGGCCCAGTACGGCGACCAACTCGGCGCGGTCGAACGTGAGCTGGTGTTCGAAGGCATCGGGGATGAGCTGGTGGTGGTCGGGGAATTGGCCCTCGATGAGGCGGCTGGACAGGCGCGCACCACCGGCCGTGAAGCGGGCCTGGCTATGGGAGAGGTCCAGCTTGATGGTCTCGGGCCCGGCCGCCGCCGACAGCCGGCCCAGCTCGGCCAGGGCCCGGGCAGGCACGATGGCTTCCTGTGGCTCGGCGGGGACATCGGGAAGCTCTGCCGTCTGGACTGCCAGGCGGTAGGAGTCGGTGGCCACCATGGTGAGCCCGTCCGCGTCGATCCTGACGAGCACGCCCGTGAGGACGGGGCGCGTCTCGTCGCGCGACGCCGAACGGCCGACCCGGTCCGCTGTGCTCAGCACCGCATCCGCAGGCAGAGCAAGACCTTCGGCGGACTCTGACGGCAACTCTGGAAACTCGTCAGCCGGGCGGCAATTGAGGGTGAACGCGGAACTGCCACCCGAGACGCGTGCCGTGCCCTCGTTGGTGCGGTGCTCGATGGTGACGGGGCCCTCGGCCATGCTCCGCACGATGTCCGCAGCTACCCTCGGCAGCAACACCGCACCCGGCTCCTCCACCGTGGCCTCGAGTGGAAGGCGCAGGGACAGCTCCATATCCGTGGCAGCCAACTCCACGGCGCCGGCGTCGGCTGACAGCCGGACCAGAGCAAGCACGGGGATGGTGTTCTTCGCCGAGGCAATGCGACTGACGGCGGTGAGCGCCGTCGCCAGAGCCGCCCTCGAACAAACGATCCGCACCGCTCGACCCTAGCGGCTCGCGCCGACGGCCGGCGACTGCTGAGGCCGGTAGTCGAAGTCCACAATTCTTGCTTTGGCTCTTGAGAGAAAGGGGTCTTGGGCAACGGCGGTGCTGGTGATGGGGAAAGGGTGGACGGGTGCCGCGATCCCGGCCGTCGAGGGGGATACGACGGCTGCACGGCTGTGGGTGGGACCGTGGGTTCCGAGCGCCACCCGTCCACGGAGTCCACAGCGGGATGCTGTGTGGAGGTCGAGGCGGCAGATCGTGTGGAGGGATGACCCGGTCTCAACACGGGTCGGTCCACAGCGGTCCAGGATGGCGGTCATGCGCCACCCGTGAGGCGAGTCGTGAGCAACTGCACTGCCGAGTAGAGCTCGTTCTCGGTGGCCATTCGCTCGCGCACCTTCTCGACGGCATGCATCACGGTGGTGTGGTCACGCCCGCCGAAGGCCCGGCCGATGGCCGGCAGGGAGGAGTCGGTGAGCTCGCGGCTGAGGTACATGGCCACCTGGCGCGGGCGGACGATGCGGCGCGTGCGCTTGTGTCCGGTGAGTTCGTCCAGCGAGACGCCGTAGTAGCGGCAGATCTCACTCTGGATGGTGTCGATCCCGACCACGCCGTCGCCTGCTGGATACAGCTCCCGCAGTACCTCGCCGGCCAGATCCACTGTGACCGGCTGGCCGGTGATCGACGCCTGGGCGACCACCCGGGTGAGCGCGCCCTCGAGCGCGCGGACGTTGGTGGCGATGCGCGTTGCGATGAACGAGAGGACCTCGGGATCGTCGACCGAGTAGCCGTCGCCGCGCACGCGCCGGCCGAGGATGGCGATGCGCGTCTCGAGGTCGGGGGGCTGGATGTCGGTCATGAGGCCCATCTCGAACCGGGAGCGGAGGCGATCCTCGAGGGTGGCGATGGCCTTGGGCGGCCGATCCGAGCTGATGACGATCTGCTTGCCGCTGTCGAACAGCGCGTTGAAGGTGTGGAAGAACTCCTCCTGTGTGCCGTCCTTGCCCTCCAGCGATTGGATGTCGTCGATGGCGAGGATGTCCGTGGAGCGGTAGCGGTCCTTGAACGAGCGGATCCCTCCGTCGCGAAGGGCGTTGATGAACTCGTTCGTGAACGTCTCGGCCGACGCGTAGTGAAAGGTGAGGCCCGGGTGGTTCCGGACCACGAAGTGCCCGATCGCGTGGAGGAGATGGGTCTTGCCGAGCCCGACGCTGCCATAGATGAAGAGCGGGTTGTAGGCCCGCGCAGGAGCCTCGGCCACGGCGACCGCGGCGCCGTGCGCCAAGCGGTTGGAGGGTCCGATGACGAACGCCTCGAAGGTGAGCCGCGACTGCAGGCCCGGCGCGCGGCGCTCGTCCGGCAGCGGCTCGGCCGGCGCCTCCAGCGCGCCGTCGGCTTCTCCGGCGTCGCCGTGGGACGCCGCCAGGTCGGGATGCACCACGATGCTGACGTCGACGTCCCGGCCGAGGACCTCGAAGAGCGCGTCCCGCAGCACAGTGAGGAAACGATCCCGGACCCACTTTCGCGCCCAGTCGGTGCCGACCGCGAGGGTGAGCCGATCCTCGTCGAGCGTGACGGGGTGGGCGCCGCCGAAGACGATGTCGAAGGTCGTGCCGGCCATCGTGTTGCGCAGCCGCGCAGCAGTCTCTGACCAGACCTCATCGGGGGTGGGCGAGGTGGTGGCGGTGGTCATGGCGCCGGCCGACCGATCTCGCTAGAAGAGCGCGGCCACGAGCTCGCGGCCGGCGTCGGTGAGGGTGCGTTCTCTCGCTGGGCCCCGGACCACGAGCCCCCGGTGCTCGAGGACGGCGAGCTCGCGGCCACAGGCGGCGAGCGGGCTGCCGGTCTCGCGGGCGAGCATGTCGGGCGCCGCGCTCTCCAGCTCCAGCAGCAGCGCGAGAATCGCACGCTGGAGGTCGGACGGCCCCGCGACGGGCGCCGCGCCGCCGGTCTCGACGGGCACAGCCAGCGTGACCACGGCACCACCGGCGAGGTTTGGCTGGATGTCGAGCTGACCCGCGGCGTTCGCGAGCAGGGACGCCACCAGCGGGAGACCGGCTCCAGCGCCGCGAATGAGCTCTCGCTCGGCGGCGCCGGCGGTGGTGAACCCCGGCCGAAGAGCCCCTTCCACGTCGCCGATGCCCGGGCCAGCGTCGGAGACGCGGACCGTGGCGCCACCGTCGCACACGCTGATCAGCGCGTCCTCGAAATGGGCGTGGACCAAGTTCTCGACGACCTCGCGCACCGCCAGGGCCGGGACCGTCGCCAGCTCGACCGTTGCATCGACCGCCTCTTCGAGCACGATGCCTGCGTGCGAGGACTGGAACTCGACGAGCTCCGGCGGCTCGATCGCCGTTGTGTACCGCGCCAGCCGGACCGACGCGGGCGCCCTGGCGACCGACTGAGGGCCCGGGACGAGGTGGGGGGTGAGGGGGAAGACGGAGGACATCGGCTGCCGAGGCGCGACTCTAGCCGGGTACTCGTGGGCTCCGAAAGGCCATCCGAGGGGCTGTGGACAACAAAGGCTCGAGCGTGCGGCGAAATCGTGTGATGGGGATGCACCGAACAGGTGTACGTGGTCGCATGACCCCGATGCTGAGGGCGATCCGGTGGTATCCACATGGATCTCCACAGTTGTGGACGACGCCTCGCGGGGCCGCTGGTGGCCTCTGGTATGCTCGCGGCTCGGCGTCCTCGACGGCCGGGCGTCGTGGGCTGTTCACTTGGCGGAGGTGTGCGCGCGTGAAGCGGACCTACCAGCCCAACCGGCGCAAGCGAAAGAAGACCCACGGCTTTCGGGTCAGGATGCGCACGCGCGGTGGGCAGGCAATCATCAAGCGTCGGCGCGCGAAGGGCCGTGCGCGGCTCTCCGTCTGACGAAGCCGGGCTGCAGGCGCCCCGAGGTCGAGGCCGCCGAGTGCGCATCACGCGCTCGCGCGACTTCGACGCCGTCTACCGCAGGGGCGACTCGGCCGGCGGCCGTCAGCTCGTGGTCCACGCGTTCCGGCGCGACGAAGCGGGTGACGACGCCGCGCGCCTCGGGCTGTCCGTGTCGCGCAAGGTCGGCGACGCGGTCGAGCGGAATCGGGTGAAGCGGGTGCTGCGAGAGCAGTTCGCGGCCCGCGCCGGGACATGGCCTGCCGGGATCGACTTTGTGGTGGTCGCCCGCCCGGGCTGCGCGGAGTACCTGGAGCGGCGCGGCGCAGAGGCGCTGGGCGAACGCCTCGGTGAGCTGGCGCAGCGCCTGGTCGACGGGCCGCTAGCGGCGTGAGTCGCTTCGCCACGGCGCCCATCAGGGCCTATCAGCGCTGCGTGTCGCCGCTGCTCGGCGCCCGCTGCCGGTACCACCCCTCGTGCTCGCGCTACGCCGTGGGGGCCATTGAGGAGTTCGGTGTCCGCCGGGGCCTGGCGCTCGCCGCGTGGCGGCTGCTGCGCTGCAACCCGTGGAGCTACGGCGGCGTCGACTACCCGGCTGACCAGCGGTTGTTCCGCCGGACGCGGGGCCCCCGATGAACGGCGGCGACGACGGGCTGCCGGGCGAGGGCTCGTTCGGCTTCCTCCGCCTCCGTTTTCTGGAGGACGCGCTGCTGTGGGTGCTCGACCGACTCCACTTCGACCTGCTGCTCACCTACGGGTGGGCGATCGTCATGCTCACCGTGCTCGTGCGCGTCCTGCTGCTTCCGCTGTGGATCCAGCAGTACCGCTCGATGCGCCGTATGCGTCTGGCGACGCCAGAGATCAAGCGCATCCGCGAGAAGTACAAGGGCGACAAGCAGCGCATGAACGAAGAGATGATGCGCGTGTACCGCGAGTACAAGTTCAACCCCGCGGGCTCGTGCCTGCCGCTGCTGCCGCAGCTGCCGATCTTCTTCGCCCTGTTCTGGCTGCTGCGTGGCCTGCAGGACGACATCGCGGCGAAGGACCCCACCGCGGACCTGTCGTTCATGTGGGTGATCGACGACATCACCGCCTCGGTGAGCAGCCTTGGCGCCGGTGCGTTCGTTCTGGCCGCCGTCTACGGGCTGTCGCAGTTGATCTCCACGGAACTGTCGACCGGGCCCGAGGCGCAGCCCCAGGTGAAGCGCGCCATGCGGCTGCTCCCGGTGGTGATCGTGGTCTCGCTGTTCCTGTTCGACTGGCCGGCGGGCCTGGTTCTGTACTGGGCCAGCACGAACCTCTGGACGGCGGGCCAGTCGCTGGTCTTCCGCAAGCGCCTCCGGCTCCACATGCCGAAGGAGGAGGACTACGCGAGGGTCGGCAAGACGAGGGAGGACGTCGAGGCCGGCGTTGAGGACGAGGTGGCGCGCGAGGAGGAGGAGGCGCCCGCCGCCGCCGCCGTTGCGCGCAAGGCGCCGCCGCGCCGCCGGAGCAAGCGCCGCAGCGACGCTGCGGAGGCCCCCGAGCCGGTGACCGCGCCGGAGCCCGAGGCCCCCGGGGCCGAAAGGGCGCCGCCCGCCGCCGCGGATGGTGCTGGGCAACAGCCGGCTGCGAGCCCCGACCCCGACAACGGCGGGGCACCTGAGGAGGTCGTGCCGGCCGGGGGCCCGGGCCGCCGCCGCACCCCGCGCCAGGCGGGCCGCCCTGCGCCCCCCAAGGGCCGCCGCCAGCCCAAGGGCAAGGCCAAGCGCGGCGGGCGTCGCCCGCCCAAGAAGCGGTGAGCGGCGACGGGCACATCGTGTCGCCGGGCGAGGGCCCGGACGGCGTGGAGGGGCTGCGCACGGGGCTTCGGGCGGCGCTGGAGGGCCTGGGCGTCGAGGCGGACGTGACCATCAGCGAGGATGAGGAGGACACGCTGGTGGCGGTGGTCGAGGGACCCGGCGCGCAACGGCTGATCGAGGACGGCGGCGAGGTGCTCGACGCCCTGCAGCACCTGGGCGGCCGGCTGCTCGGTCCCTCGTCCGACGGCCGCCGCCGCCGCGTCGTGGTCGACGCCGCCGGTTACCGTGACCGGCGGGCCGAGGCGCTGCGCGGCCTGGCCGCGCTGGCAGCCGAGGAGGCCCTGGAGCACGGTGAGGAGATCGAGCTCGACGCCATGACCCCGCAGGACCGCCGCATCGTGCACATGGCCCTGCAGGATCGCCTTGACATCGTCACGCGCAGCGAGGGCGAGGAGCCCCGGCGCCGGATCATCGTCGAGCCCGCGGAGTGATCGTCCGCCCGGCGCCGGCCACGGCTGGGAAGGCGCCCCCAGCCCACCGCTGAGCGGCGCGTGGATGTTTCACGTGAAACATTGGACCCTGCGAGGCGTCTCGTCGAGCGCTGCTCGGGCATGGGCATCGAACTCGATCTGTCGCTGGCGGGGCGGCTGATCGCGCTGCTCGACCTGCTCGCGCTCCAGCCGCAGAACCTCACGGCCATCCACGGGCTCGAGGACGGTGTCGATCGCCACCTGGCCGACAGCCTTGCGGCGCTGGTGCTCCCCCAGGTGGCCCAGGCGACGAGCCTGCTCGATCTGGGGAGCGGGGCCGGCTTTCCGGGGCTGCCCCTCGCGATGGTCCGGCCCGAGCTTGCGACCACGCTGCTCGAGAGCGAGGGGCGCAAGGCCGACTGGCTCCAACGCGCGTCCGCGTGCGCGCGTAACGTTCGCGTCGTGTCCCAGCGGTCCGAGCACCTTGCCCGCCGCCAGCCAGCCGCCTGGGACGTGGTGACCGCCCGCGCGCTGGGCCCGCTGCCCGTTGCGCTCGAGCTGGCGGCCCCCCTCACGACGGTCGGGGGCCACGTCGTACTTTGGCGCGCCGGCCGCGCGCCGACCGAGGAGAAGGCGGCCTCCCGCGCCGCCGCCGAACTTCATCTCCAGGCCTCGGCGGTCCGCCGCGTCCGCCCGTTCCCCGGCGCCGACCGCCACCTGCACGTGTACGAGAAGACGGGCCACACCCCGGAGCGGTTCCCTCGCCGCCCGGGTCGCGCCGCCAAGCGGCCGCTGGCGTGATCTACGCCATCGCAAACCAGAAGGGCGGCGTCGGCAAGACCACGACTGCGGTCAACCTCGCTGCGTGCCTGGCCGAGGCGGGGGCCGACGTGCTGCTGTTTGACGCCGACCCCCAGGCCAACGCGACGAGCGGCATCGGGCTGGCGGGCGGCGGGCCCACCACGGCCGACGTGCTGCTCGACGGCCGTCCCCTGACCGACGTTCTCGTGCCCTCGCGCGTCCCGAACCTCCACGTCGCGCCCAGCAGCCCCGACCTGGCGGGCGCCACGGTGACGCTGCCGGGACGCGAGGATCGCGAGCACGTGCTCGCCAGGGCGATCGCGCCTGTGGCGGACCGATTCCGGTATATCTTCATCGACTGTCCGCCCTCGCTCGACCTACTCACGGTCAACGCGCTGGCGGCGGCCGACCGGCTGATCGTGCCGGTGCAGTGCGAGTACTACGCGCTCGAGGGCCTCACCCGCCTGATGGATACGGTGGCGGTGGTGCAGGCCAGGCTGAACCCCTCGCTGCGGGTCACCGGGATGCTGCTGACCATGCACGACGCGCGCACGCGCGTCTCGGGCGACGTGGTGCGCGAGGTGCGTCAGCACTTTCCCGATCTGGCGTTCCGCACCGTGGTGCCGCGCAACGTGCGCGTCTCAGAGTCGCCCTCCTACGGCGAGCCCGTGATTCGCTTCGATCCCCACTGTGCAGGCGCGGACGCCTACTTCGACGCGGCAAAGGAGGTGGCGGCGCGTGGCTGACCAGAGCGGCCGGCGCGGCCTCGGGCGCGGCCTCGACGCGCTCCTCGGCGGCACGCCCGCGGCCGCGGGCACGGCCATGCCCGAGTTGCCGATCGACGCCATCCGGGCCAACCCCCAACAGCCGCGCCGCCACATCGACCAGGAGGCCCTCGAGGCGCTGGCGGCCTCCATCCGCCAGAGCGGCGTGGTACAGCCCGTGGTCGTGCGCCCCCCCGACGCCGGTGGCTCGCACGAGCTCATCGCCGGCGAGCGCCGCTGGCGCGCCGCCCGCAGCGCCGGCCTCACCGCCATCCCGGCCGTCGTCCGCGACGCCGACGAGGGCGGCCGGCTCGAGCTCGCGCTGGTCGAGAACCTCGCCCGCGAGGACCTCATCGCGATCGAGGTGGCCCACGCATGCGCGGCCCTTGTGGAGGATTTCGGGCGTACTCATGGCGAGCTGGCCGAGCGGCTCGGGCGCAGCCGCCCAGCCGTATCGAACCTCATGCGGCTGCTCGAGCTACCGGATGAGGTGCAGGAGCTGGTGGCCAGCGGCCGTCTCACCGAAGGCCACGCACGCGCCGTGCTGATGGTGGAGGGCGCTCGCGCCCGCCGCCGGCTGGCCGAGCGCGTCGTGGAGGAGGATCTGACGGTCCGCGCCGCCGAGCGCGCCGCGCGAGCGACGGCGCCGCGCAGAGCGCGCGCCACGCGGGCGGATCGGCCGGCCATCGCCGACGATGCCCTCGACGCCTTCGGCACCGCCTTCGGCGCACCCGTGCGGGTGCGCGGCCACTCGGGCGGGGAGGTGGTGGTCGAGCTGCGGTTCGCCGACGAGGATGCCCTCCTCGAGGCGATGCGCTCGTTGCGAAGCCGCTAGCAGACGCTGCCCGGCGTGCCTGGTGTGGCGCCGGCGGGCACGCGCAGCCGCACAATCGTGCCGCACCCGATCTGGGACGTGATGGTCAATTCGCCACCTGCCAGCCGCGCGCGCTCGCGCATCGCGGCCAGGCCGAGGTGCCCCTCGTCGATGCGCGTGCCCTGCGCCGTGGGTTCGAAGCCGTCGCCGTCGTCCTCCACCTCCACCTCCACGGCGCCGCCGTCGCGGCGCGCTCGCAGCACGATGCGGCCGGGAGAGCCGTGCTTGGCGGCGTTGGCCATCGCCTCCTGCACGATCCGGAAGGCCACCGTGCGCTGCGGTTCGTCCAGCGCGTCGGCCGCGTCGAGCTCGAGGTCCACCACGATGCCGCTTCGCCCGAGCCGCTCCGCCAGCGTGCGGGTGGCCGCCGTGAAGCCCAACTCCTGAAGCGACATCGGGTGAAGGTCGAAGATCGCCTCGCGGAGCGTCCGCACCGTCTGGCGCGCCGACGTTGCGGCCAGGCCGACGGTCTCCACTGCGTCGTCGTCGCTCTCGGCCGCGAGGGAGTCCAGCAGCAGGCTGAGCCCCACCAACTCCTGCACCGCGCCGTCGTGGATGTCCTCGGCAACCCGCCGCCGCTCGAACTCCTGGGCCTCGACCAGCCGCGCCGTGAGCCGCCGCCGCTCGGCCTGCTCGTCCCGGAGGTCCGACAGCAGCTGGGCGTTGGTGAGCGCGGCGGTTGCCTGGTCCGCCAGGCCTCCAAGACGCTCCAGGTCATCGTGAACGAACATACGTTCGCTATCCCGCCACACGATGAGCGTGGCGGCCGCCCCCTGCGCTCCGGCGCCCACCGGCACGCCGGCGAACCCACTCGACACGGTTGGCTCACCGGTGCGCATGATGATCGCGGCCTCTCGAGCCAGCGAGCTGGGTGGCAACTCGCCGTCGCTCGCCAGCGGCCGCATCTCACCATCTTCGTCCGGCAGCAGCAGCACCGCGCCCCTCGCCCGCACGAGCCGCCGCGCCTCGGCCACGACGGTGGCGCGCACGTCGGCCGGGTCCAGCGATCGCGCCACCGCGCGGGCGACCTCGGTGAGCGCTACCAGCTGTCGCACCTGCCGATCCATCTCGCGCGCGCGATCCTGAAGCCCGCGGAACAGCTGGGCGTTGCTGAGGGCCAGGGCGAGGATGCGCGCGGCGGCGCCCAGCGTGGCCCGGGCGGCCGGATCCATCCAACCACCCCCGGCGGGCTCGACGATCAACGCACCCAGCGCCTCGCCGCCCGCCCTCAACGGCACCATCAGGGCCTCGTCGACGCCAAGCGTGCCGCGGGCCAGTTGCGGCTGGAGCGCCGAGCCGTCCTCGTCCCCGTCGTACAGCGCCGTCAGCTGGCCCGCGTGAATCTGGGCGGCCGGCGCGAAGCTGGCGCCCGGCGCGAAGGAGCGCAGCTCCAGGTCGCCGCTGGTGGGCCGCTTCACGTAGATGGCGCCCCGGGCGGCACCCAGTCCGGCCAGCAGGGACACAAGGCCGGCCTCCAGGCCGCCATCCGGCGCGAGGCCACCATCGGACGCATCGCTGACGGCGGCGATCACCTCCACCAGGAGCTCGTCGCGGGGCTCGCCGACTCCCACCGCTGCTCTCACCTCAGCCATGCCACTCACTTCCGGTGCGCCGCGGCGGCCTCCTGAAGGCCCCGGCCCACCTACCGCCTGCGGATTAGTGGATCAGCGACTGGCGGATGCCGATCGCCACAGCCTGGGTCCGGTGCTCTGCTTCGAGCTTCGCGAGGATGTGCTTGACGTGGGTCTTGACCGTCTCGACGCTGACCACGAGGCCTTCGGCCACCTCGCGGTTGGAGAGCCCGTCGGCCAGCATCTGGAGGATCTCCCGCTCCCGCGCGCTGAGCACGCCGGAGGGGCGCGGCTTGCTGAGCTGCCGGAGGAAGTCGGGGGCAAGCCGGGGGTCCACATAGGGGTCGCCGGCCAGCACCTGACGGATGGCCGCCATCAGCGCGGTGCTCTCGGAGTCCTTGAGTACGAAGCCCTGGGCGCCGGCGTCGAGGGCCTCCCACAGCAGGTCCTGCTCGGCGTGCGCGGTGAACATGATGACGCGCGTGTCGGGAATGTCGGCGGTGATGCGCTGCGCTGCCCCGACGCCGCCGATGCCAGGCATGCGGACGTCCATCAGCACCAGCTCGGGCCGGCGGCGACCCACCAGCTCGACGGCCTCCTCGCCGGAGGCGGCCTCCCCCACGACCACCACGTCGTCCATCTGCGCGAGCACCCGCCGAAGGCCCTCACGGACGATGGTGTGGTCATCCACGACGAGCAGGCTGGTGCGACGGGCGTCGTCGGCACCGGGCGACGAGGTGCTCACGACGGCCTCCGAGGCTCCGGTCGTGTCGGGGGACATGGGCGATCCTGGACTCGAACCAGGGACCTCATCCTTATCAGAGATGCGCTCTAACCGACTGAGCTAATCGCCCGTTCGAGGGATTGCTTGAGGCTATCAACCCGCAAACGCCCGACCGAGCACGACGCGAACCGCCAGCGAAGGCGGCCGGGATGGCGGCCCTATAATCAGCGTCGCTCCGTTCTCTCGGCCGAAAGGAACCGGTCGCTGTGCAGGAGATGGTGATCTACGGCGTCAGCTTCGACATGGTGGGCAAGCAGCCCATCGTGCTGCTGAAGACGTCGAACGGAAACAAGTTCCTGCCCATCTGGATCGGCCACGCAGAGGCCGCCGCCATCCTCATGAAGCTGCAGGGCGCCGACACGCCCCGCCCCATGACGCACGACCTGCTCAGCGAGATGTTGGCCGGGCTCAACGCCGAGATCGCCAGGATCACGGTCACCGAGCTCCGCGAGAACACGTTCTATGCGCTCATCACGCTCAAGGCGGCCGCGAGCGAGATCGAGATCGACTCCCGCCCCAGCGACGCCCTCGCCCTGGCCGTGCGCTCCGACGCGCCCATCTTCGCGGCCGACAAGGTCATCGAGGAGAACGGCATCGAGTTCGAGCACGAGGTCGAGGACCAGGACGAGGTCGTCGAGAAGTTCAAGGAGTTCCTCGACGAGGTCTCCCCAGACGACTTCCTGACCGAGAGCTAGCTTCGCGTCCCGCGGCGCGGGTGTCGCCGGCGGAGGTCAGGCCGCCTCGCCGCCACGCTCCGTCTCGCGCTTGGTGAGCTCGAGGACTTGCTCGTAGATCGCGCCGAGGCCGTCGTCGCTCAGCGGTCCGCGATTCGCCCCCCGCATGTAGGAGTGCAGCCATTCCTCGCGGGCCGGGTCGATGAACTCGATGTCGTGCTGGCGCTTGTACTCGCGCAGGCGGCTCACCAACTCGATGCGGTGGTTGACGGCCGCGAGCAGCCGGAGGTCGTTGTCGATGATGGCATCGCGCATCTGGCGCACGACGGCGTCTCGGGCGGAATCAGGCACGGCGGGCACGTTACACGCGATGTCCCGGCGCCCGTTGGTGCCCCGCCCCGGGCTAACCTAGGTCCCGGTGTTCGACCTCTCGCCGATCCAGATCCTGATCGTGCTGATCATCGCGCTGCTGGTGTTCGGTCCACGGCGCCTGCCGGAGCTCGGCCGAACGATCGCCCGCGGGATGCGCGAGTTCCGGGCGGCCACCCAGCTGGCGTCCTCGGAGGATCCGCCACCCCGCCGCGAGTCGGACCCCACACCGCCCGAGCCGGCCGAGGACGAGGGCCTCTCCGGGGTGATCGTGGCCGGCGACGCACCCCCCTTCGTCGCGGCCGACCCCGCCGATGACGACGAGGAGCCCCGGGGAGCGTCCGGGTGAGCCGACTGGGCGACCTGCTCGGCACGCGCCGCGTCGGCTCGCACGAGCGCCTGTCGGTCGTCGAGCATCTGGAGGAGCTGCGCCGCCGCGTCATCATCGCGGTAGCGGCTCTGGTCGTGGCGTTCGGGGCCATGTACGCGGTGCACGATCGGCTGCTCGACCTGCTGGCCTGGCCGCTGCCGGACGACCAGCGGACCCTGCTGACCCTTTCGCCTGTGGAGCCCTTCGTCACGGTGCTCAAGGTCTCGTTCTGGGCCGCGATCATCGTCGCGCTGCCGGTGTGGCTCTACCAGCTGTACGCGTTCGTCATCCCGGCCGTGGGCCCACAGCCCCGCCGGAGGATGCTGGCGGTCGTGGCGGGCGTATCGGGACTGTTCGCCGCGGGGGTCGCGTTCGGCTTCTTCGTGGTCCTGCCCGTGGCGTTGGAGTTCCTCCTCGGCTTTGGCGGTGACCTGTTCACCACCGAGCTGCGCGCCGGCGAGTACTACGCGTTCATCACCACGATGCTGCTGGCGTCGGGAGTGGTGTTCGAGGTGCCGGTCGCCATGGTGGCCCTCACCCGGCTGGGCGTGATTACCGCGAGCGCCTACCGCCGCAACTGGCGCATCGCGATCGTGGTCATCGCCATCGTCGCGGCCATCCTCCCGGGCGGGGATCCGTTCAGCATGATCCTGCTGATGATCCCCATGATCGTGCTCTATCAGGTGGGGATCTGGCTGGCGACGGCGTTCGGCAGCCCGCCGCTGTGGGAACGCGGGCTGTGGGAGTCGGGGGCCGACGGCGACGCCGCCTCGGAGCCCGACTCCCAGCCCTAGCTAGTAGGGGCCTTCGTCGCGCAGGCTGCGGCTCGTGAGGGCGAGGAAGACGTCCTCGAGGGTGGCCCGACGTGAGGTCTGCAGCTGCGCTGGCAGGCTGTCGCGCTGCGCCTGTGCCCACAGGTCGTCCGCGTCGTCCGTGAAGAGCAGCAGCAGGCTGCCGTCAACCTGGTGCCCGCGGGCCCGCGGACCGAGAGCCTCCGCGACGAGGGACGCGCGCGCGGGCTCGACGCGCAACTCCAGCACCTCCGCGCCGGTCACTCGCTCCACGAGCTCGCCCGGAGCGCCCGCGCCCACGATGCGACCCTCGTCCATGACCACCAGCCGATCGCACAGCTGCGCCGCCTCCTCCATGTAATGGGTTGTAAGCACCAGCGTGGTGCCGCCGGCGCTGAGCTCGCGCAGCCGTTCCCACACCACGTGACGGGCCTGCGGATCGAGCCCGGTCGTGGGCTCGTCGAGGAGCACCAGCTCCGGGCGGTTCACCAGCGCTCGCGCCACCTGCAGCCTGCGCCTCATCCCTCCCGACAGGCGCTCGACCGAATCGTCGGCCCGCTCGGTCAGTCCGACGAACGCGAGTAGCTCGGCAGCCCGTCGCCGGGCGTCTTCCCGCGGGACGTCGAAGTAGCGGGCGAAGACCACGAGGTTCTCGTAGACGGTCAGCTCGAGATCGAGGGTCGTCTCCTGCGCCACGACCCCGATGCGCCGTTTGAGCGCGCGCGGCGCGAGCTCCGGGTCCAGCCCCAGCACCGAGAGCGTGCCGCCGTCGCGCGGCGACAGTGCCCCCATCATGCGCATCGTGGTGGTCTTCCCGGCTCCGTTGGGGCCCAGGAGGCCGAACCGCTCGCCACGGTCGATGACGACATCGATGCCGTCCACCGCCACGCGCTGGCCGTAGCGCTTGACGAGGCCGCGGGCTTCGATCGCCGGCCCGGTCGGCCCGCGACGGCCGCTCAGGGTGCGACCGGCGCGCGCTCCGGGCTGGGGGCGGCCACGGTGCGCTGGAGCCCCTCGCCGAGCTCGACGGTGGGTGCCCAGGCCAGCAGCTCCCGGGCCACGGTGATGTCGGGCTGCCGCACGGCCGGGTCGTCCTGGGGAAGCGCCTCGTAGACGATCTCCGACGTGCTGTTCGTGACCCGGATGATCTCCTCGGCGAGCTGCAGGATGGTGTACTCGCCGGGGTTGCCGAGATTGACCGGCAAGTGATAGTCGTCGTCGATCAGTCGACGCAAGCCCTCGATGAGGTCCGAGACGAAGCAGAATGACCGCGTCTGGCTGCCGTCGCCGAAGACGGTGAGCGGCTTGTGCTCGCTGGCCTGGCGGATGAAGGTGGGGATGGCGCGCCCGTCGTGCGGCCGCATTCGTGGCCCGTAGGTGTTGAAGATTCGCGCGATGTGCGTGTCGACGCCCTGCTGGCGATGGTAGGCCATGGTGAGTGCCTCGGCGTAGCGCTTCGCCTCGTCGTACACGCCACGGGGGCCGATGGGGTTGACGTGCCCCCAGTACGACTCGGGCTGAGGGTGCTCCTTGGGGTCGCCGTAGACCTCGCTGGTTGAGGCGAGCATGAACCGCGCCCGCTTCGCCTTGGCCAGGCCCAGCGCGTTGTGGGTACCGTACGAGCCCACCTTGAGCGTGTGGAGCGGCAGGCGCAGGTAGTCGATGGGGCTGGCCGGCGACGCCAGGTGGAAGACGTAGTCGACCGGACCCTCGAGCTGGAGGTGCCGGGTGACGTCGTGCTGCAGGAACACGAACCCGGGGTCGCGGATGTGCTCGATGTTCTCGAGCGTTCCGGTGTCGAGGTTGTCGACGCAGATGACCCTGTGCCCCTCCTCGAGCAGCCGGTCGCAGAGGTGGGAGCCGAGGAAGCCGGCGCCGCCGGTGACGATGGATGTCGCCATCGGCCGCAATCTACCCGACGGCCCGGCGTCGTCGGAGCAGCGCCCCGATCGACGCCTGTCCCTCCTTAAGCTCGGCCGGCGCCAGGAGCCGAGCGGCGATCAGGTACGCGCCGAGCGCGGCGGCGACCTTGGTCGTCAGGAGGACGGCCAGCGTCAGGGAGTCGGCGTCGCCGGTCGGCAGGATGAGGTTGGCGGCGACTGCCACCGCCACTGCGATGGCGGCCGCAAGGAGCAGCCGTCCCTGCTGCAGGCCCAGCCGCCCCAAGGACAGCGCCGGGAACCGGCGGTGCAGGAACGCCAGCAGCATGATGGCGTTGACGTAGAGGGCGATCGCTGTCGCGAGCGCCAGTCCGGCCTGCTCGAGCGGGCCCAGCAACACAATGTCCAGGACGATGGTGAGCGCCACGGTCACGACGGTGGCGACCATGATCTGGCGGGTCTGGTTCCCGGCAGAGAGGGTGCGGTTGCAGAGGAAGGAGATAAAGCCTGCCGGCAGCGCCAGCCCGTAGAACAGCAGCGGGAAAGCGATCTCATCGACGCACGACGCGTCGCAGGCGCCGCGCCCGAAGGCCAGCTGCGCGGCCTCCTGCGCGTACAGCGCCAGCAGCAGCGCGACGGGTGCCACCACCAGTCCCAGCAGCCCGGCCGCCCGCGCGAAGGCCCGCACGACACCGGCCTCGCGACCCTGTGCGACGAGCCGCGCGATCTCCGGGAAGAGCGGGGTCAGCATCGGGATCAAGAGCGCCGCGCGCGGCGCCTGGCCCAGGGCGTTGGCGAAGCTCAGCGCGGCGACCCGTCCGTCCTCCAGCGTGGCCGCGAAGAACTTGTCGGTGAAGTTGTTCACCTGCTGCAGCACCGAGGCGGCCAGCACGGGCACCGCGAGCCCTGCCACCCAGCCCAGCCGTGGGTGGCGGATGGCCGGACGGACGCCGTTCTCGCGCAGCAGGCGCACGAACTGCGGCAGCTGCAGCGCCACCTGCAGCGCGGCCCCGGCCGCCACGCCCCACGCCGCGGCGCGGATCCCGATCGTCTCCTGCCCGACGAGGACGCCGACGATGATCCCTGCGTTGAACGCGACGCCCACCGCGGCCGGCCCGGCGAACCTCCGGTGCACCTGCAGCATCGCCGTGAACAGCGCCGATAACCCCTGGAGCGCCAGGGCAGGCGCCATGATCCGGATCAGCTCGGCGGTCGTCGCGGCCCGCTCGTCGTCGAAGCCGAACAGTGCCGCCGGGCCCTCGGGCCAGAACAGGGCCAGCATGGCCAGCGCGAACAGGGCGAGGCCGATCCACCCGGCCAGCGCGGAGAGCAGCCGCCAGGCGCTGGGGACGCCGTGGTCCTCCCGTTCCTGCTGGAAGACCGGGATGACCAGCGTCACCAGCGTGTACAGCAGCACCGCCGCAACCGAGTTCACCAGCAGCAGGCTGCTGACGAACGCGTCGGCGTCGGCCGATGCCCCGAACGCGCCCGCGAGCACGGCCTCCCGCAGGAAGCCGAGCAGGCGGGAGACCAGCCCGAACACGGCGACGATCGCCGCCGCTCGCGCCAGACGCCCGACCGTCACGCGGGCCGAAGGCCGTAGAGCGTGCGCACTCCCGTGACGATCAGCAGACCCTCGACCCCGACGGCCCCGGCGTAGCGGCCGTCGGGGAAGGACCAGACCTGGCGGCCCGTGCGGGCGTCGAGCGCGAACGTGCGACCCTCGCGAGGGTTCCGGGCGATGGTGGACGCGTAGACGAGCCCGCCGATCACGGTCGGCGACCCGGAGATGCGCTCACCGGCGTCGTAGCTCCAGGTGGGCACCCCCGTGACGGCGTCCAGCGCTCGGAGGTGCTGGTCGTAGCTGCCGACATAGACTGTCTCGTCGGCCACGGCGGCGCTCGAGTAGACGAAGCCGCCGAGGACGCGCACCCAGGCGATGCTGCCATCATCGGCGTCCAGCGCGAGCACCCGGCCGTTGATGTTGCTCACGAACACCCGCCCGTACGCGACGGCGGGGCCGGCGTAGAAGCGCCCCGCCCCGCCGACCCGCGGACCGGGGCTCGTCTGCCGCCACAGCACGCGCCCGTCGCGACGGGCGTACGCGGTCACCCGCCCGCCGTAGTCCCCGACCACGACGGCGTCGCCGGAGACGGCGACGCTCGCCTTGACGTCGCCCTCGGCGCGGGCGGTCCAGACGCGCCGCCGTCGCCGGAGGTCCACGCGCATCACGCGCGCGTCGAGCGTCCCGACGTACGCGGCGCCGTCCACCACCACCGGCGAGCTCTCGACGGCCGTGCCCAGCCGGAGGCGCCACCGCTCGGCGCCCGTGGTCGCCTCCAGGGCGATCAGGTCGCCTGCGATGGTCGTGAACAGCACCTCACGTCCGGCAAGCGCCGGCGAGCTGGCGACGCGCCCGCGCAGCGCCCGCCGCCAGCGCACCCTGCCGGTGGCCGTGTCCACCGAGAGGGCGAGCCCTGCGTTGGTGCCGACGAAGAGCGCGCCGCCTGCCACCACGGGCGGGAACTCCAGCAGCGAGCCGGCGTCCACCCGCCAGGTCCGGCGGAACGGCGGGACGAGTCGTAGCGCGGTGTTCGATCTGGTCCTTCGCCGGGTGTAGCCGTATTCGGGCCAGGCTGTGGCGCGCGGGTCGCCGCGTGGTGCCTCGGCGGGCCGGAAGCCACGGGCGTCCCCCTCGACGCTGCCAGGGTCGAACCACCCCAACGCCAGCCCCGCCGCGATGGTCAGCCCGGCGACGAGGACGAGCACGGCCGCGCCGGCCGCGAACCAAACCGCTCTAGGTACCCGGCTCGCGGAAGGCATAGACGGTCCGTGTCCCCACCAGATAGAGACTCCTGCCAGCGGCGACCGCGGGCGAGTAGCGACCATCGTCGCCCTCGTACCGGACGGCGCCAGTGGCTGCGTCGAGGCCGAACGTGCGCTTCGGCTCGCCGGGCCGCGTGAGCACCGTGGCGTAGACCACGTCGTCGACCACCGTGGCCGACCCCGAGATTCGCCCGCCCGCGTCGTGGCCCCAGCGCACCGCGCCGGTGTCGAGGTCCAGTGCTTCGAATCGGCCGTCGTAGGAGCCGATGAAGACCGTGCCCCGCGCGATCGCGGGGCTGGCGTAGACGAACGCCCCGCCCGTGCCGTGGCTCCAGCGCACCGCCCCGGAGCGCCGGTCGAGCGCCAGCACGGTGCCGCCGACGTCGCCGATCACGACGGTATTGCCGCTCACGCCCGCACCCCCGTAGAACCGCCGGCCTCCGGAGTAACGCCAGACGCCACGCCCGGAGCGCCGGTCCACGGCGTGCACCTGCCCGGCGTAGTCGCCTACCACCACCGCGCCACCGGCCAGCGCGGCGCTCGACTTGATCTCGCCGCCCGCCGAGTAGGTCCAGCGCAGCGCGCCCGACTGGGCGTCCAGGGCGTACAGCAGCCCGTTATGGGCGCCCACGTAGACGAGGCCGCCCGCGACCAGCGGGCTGCTCTCGATGGGGCTGCGGCCGGTGGTGAACTGCCACATCTGGCGCCCGTCGGAGCGCCGGTAGGCGGTGAGCGCCCCGTCCATCGAGCTCACGTACACCAGGTCGCCGGCGATGGCGGGGCTGGAAGCGATCTCGCCGCGCTGGCGACGGGCCCAAAGCAGGGCTCCGGTGCGGGCATCGAGCGCGTGCACGCGCCCGGAGTTGGCCCCCACCACCACCACCCCACGGTCCACGACGGGCGGGAACTCGAGCAGCGTCCGGCTCTCGAAGACCCAATCCGGCGCGCCGCGCGGCACCCCGAGGCGGACCGCGGGCAGGTAGCGGTGGCGCTGCGCGTTCCCTCCGTACTCCGGGCTCTGCACTGCCGGGTCGTACAGCCGCACCGTCATCTGAGGGCCACGGGCCGCGGCGCGCGCCATCCCGAACCTCCGGGCCGACGCGCGAACCAGCCGTACGTCACCGGCCAGCTGCACCGTGCCGTCCGCCTCCGAGGTCGCCTGCTGGTCCACCCCTGGGCCCAGCCCGCGGACGAGCGCCCCCGCGATGGGCGCGTCGGTGTCCCCGTCGATGACCCGCACGGCGACCCCGTCGTTGATCGGGCTCCCGGCGGGCGCCGTGGTCGGGGGCGCCGTGGTCGCCGGGGGCACCTCGGCCTCATCGCCGCCGCTGCAGCCGGCCGCGCCCGCGAGCACGACGACCAGCGCCATGGCCAGCAGCCTCCGGGGGATCACTCGGCCGTGCGCCCGCCCGGTCCGCCGCGCCAGATGAACGTGATGATCACGCCGACCAGGAACCCGATGATGGCGGCCAGCAGTACGGTTCGCGCCCTGCGCGGCGCGCTGCCCGACGACGATGGGCTCTCCGAGAGCGACACGATGGCGGGCTGCTCGATCTGCACCGCCTTGGCGACGTTGAGCTCCTGGGCCCCGACGTCGGCCTGCGCCACCGCGAGCTGTTCCTGGGCGTTGAAGAGGATGGACTGGAGGAGCACCTGGTCGTTGCCGCTCGCCGCCTGCAACTGGCGCTGCACCGTCTCGATCTGCGTCGAAAGGCGGGCGACGTCCGCCCGGGATCGTTGCAGGCGATCTTCGAAGGCGCGAAGCGTCTGGGTGAAGGGCTCGCGTGCCTCGGCCAGAATTGCGCGCGAGTAGGCGTTGGCTCCCTCCCGCGCGATGTCGCGGTCGTCGTCGACGAAGGTCACCGTCACCACCGTCGGCTGGTTGCCGGCAGCCCCGCCCGGCGCGCGCGGAGCGCGCAGGCTCACGCCGGTTCGAACGCGCTCGACCGGAACGTCGATCTGGCGGGCGACCGCCGCCACGATGCGGTCGCTCTCGAGCACCGTCGGTGCCGTGGCCGGGTTGGTGGCGGGCGTCGAGACGGGGACGCCGCTGATCGTCGTCGCCTGTCCGAGGTAGATGTCGGCGGTGGCCGTGTGGGTCGTGGTGCTGGCGAAGGTGAGCAGCAGACCCACCACCGCCGCGATGACCGTGGTGGCGAGGATCAGCCACCGGCCGCTCCACAGCACGCGGCCGTAGTCTCGAAGGGTGATCTCCCGGTCCAAAGCGGCGGAAGCCTAGCGTTCGAGCGCGATTCGGGCGAGGCCGAGGGGCTGGCGCTCAGGCACCCCGGCTCCCCTCGGCGCGTCGTTGCGGCAGGTCGAAAGCACGGCTGCCCCGGCGGTAGGCGTCTCGCCCCGACAGGACCACGAAGACGGTTCGACCGAGGATGCCGAGATCCGACCGCAGGCTCCAGCCGTCGACGTACTCGAGGTCCATCTCGATGCGCTGGGACCACGGGATGGCGTTGCGGCCCCGCACCTGGGCGAGACCCGTGACCCCCGGCCGTGCCAGCAGCCGCCGTCGCTGACGGGCGTCGTAGTGCTCCACCTGGGAGGGCACGGTGGGTCGCGGGCCCACCAGGCTCATGTCGCCGACCAGCACGTTCCACAGCTGCGGTAGCTCGTCCAGCGACGTTGCGCGCAGGAAGCGGCCAGCCCGAGTGATGCGCTCATCGTCCCGTTCCACGCGCAGTCCCGAGCCCATGCTCTCGGCGCCCACGACCATGGTGCGGAACTTGAGCAGGCGGAAGGGCCGCCCCGCGAGACCGACGCGCGTCTGGCGAAACAGCGCCGACCCGGGCGAGTCGCGGCGCACCCACGCAGCGATGGCAAGGGCGAAGGGCGCCGTGGCGACCGCCAGCGGCAGCACCACCGCGACGTCGAATGCGCGCTTGGTCATGCCGCCCACCGGGGCGGCCGTCTCAGGCAAGGGACTCCACCGTGCGCACGAACCGCTCGGCCAGCACCGCCCGGTCGTAGTGCCGGCGGGCGTGGTCGGACCCGCGTCGACCCATCTCACGCGCCCCCACCGGATCGGTGGCCAGGGCCCGGAGCGCCCCGGCGAGAGCGTCGGGGTCCTCGGCCGGCACGCTCACCCCGCACCCTGCGCGCTGCACCAGCCGGGTGAGCTCGCCGGGCGGCACCGACGCCACAAGGGGCCTCGCCGCAGCCATGTAGTCGAAGGTCTTGTTGGGGAGCGCGCCGGAGAACAACTCGAGATCCTGGTAGGGCAGGATGCAGGCGTCGGCGGCTGCCAGCCAGCGCGGGACGTCGCGCTTCGGAACGGGGTCGCAGAAGGTCACGTTGTCGAGCCCTCGCTCCTCGGCCTCCGCAACCAGCGCGTCCTTGCGGTCGCCCCCGCCCACGAGCACGATCTGGATGGACTCTCCCCGCAGCCGGTCGGCGGCTGCCAGCACGCCGCCCAGGGCGTTGTAGGTGCCGTGCGCGCCCACGTACATGGCCACGAACCCCGCGTCTCTGCCCGGCACCTCGCTCGCCGGCTCGGCGCCGTCGGTCATGTTCAGGTCGACGCCGTTCGTGATCAATTCCACCCGTGCGGGGGGCACGCCGCCGGCCACCACGCCGTCGCGGATGCCCTCGGTGAGCGCCACGACGCGCTCGGCCTTCGAGTAGCAGAAGCGCTCGAGGCGCTGGGCCGCCCCGATGATGCGAGGGTCGCTCACAAGCCCCATCGCCACCGCCGAGTCGGGCCAGAGGTCGCGGACCTCCAGCAAGAACCGGGCTCCACGCGCCCCCGCGACGGCGGCAGCAGTCGCGGCGGCCGGCAGCGACGGCGAGGAGGCCACCACGACGTCTGGGCGCTTCGCGCGGGCGCCGGCCACCGTCGACCACCACGCGAAGGTGCCGTAGTTGGAGACCCGCGAGCGGAGATCGCGGCCGTAGCCGGGGGTGGCGTAGGTGCGCCACACCACCAGGCCGTCCTCCTCCTCGCGAACCACCCGCCGGCCGCGGTAGCGCTCGGGGACCTCCCGCTCCTTGTGCTGTACGTACGACGTCACCACCTCGACCTCGTGCCCGGCCTGCGCCAGCGCCCGTGCGTGCTGCCAGTGCCGCACCCCGCCGGGCTGGTCGTCGCGCACGAAGTACTGCGACACGTAGAGGATGCGGCTCATCCGGTCACCCGGGCGTAGAGCGCCGACAGCCGACCCGCCTCGCGCTCGAATACCAGACCACCACGTTCCACCGCCTCGCGACCCGCAGATCCCATGCGCTGGGCCAGGGCGTCATCGGTGAGCAGCAGGCGCAGCGCCTCGGCGTGGGCGTCCGGGTCGTCCGGCGGGACGACCAGGCCGCAGCCCGCCGCACGGACGATGAAGCTCATGGTGCCGAGATCGCTGGCCACCACCGGCCGCCCAGCCGCCATCGCCTCAACGAGCTTCGTCGGCACCGCGCGATCGTAGTTGCCGTGCCGCTGCAGCGGTACCCAGCCCACCCGGGCCGCAGCGAGCAGTGACGGTACCGCCGCCGGGCTTACCGGCCCCAGCGCCTCGACGCCGGGTGGCAGCGCGCCTGGCTCGCCCGGCCCGGCGAGCAGCAATTTCGCCCGCGGCACCTCCAGCCGGAGGAAGGCCTCCTTCATGACGGGCAAGCCCCGCAGCGGGCCAAGGCCGCCCACGTAGAGCACGATGGGGTCGACCGGAAGCGGCAGCGGCGCAGGGAAGTCGGCGCCCCAGGGCGCGTTCGTCACGGCCACCGCCTCGGTGGCCCCCGCGGCAGCGAACCTCGCCGCCAGGTCGCCGTTGGCGGCCACGACGCCGTCGAGGCGTTGCGCGAGGGCGCGTTCGGCGCGACCCGAGAGCGCTGCAGCGGGCCGGCGTAGGGCCACGGGAATCCAGCGCTTCGTGCGGACCGTGGATTCGAGGTACTCGTGCGCGTCGTAGATGACGGCACGTCCGGTGGTGCGCGCCAGCCACAGGCCAATCGGCAGCAGCTCCGGATCGTGCAGGTGGTAGACGTCGGCATCGCGGGCCCTGGCGCTACGGGCCAGCCGCACCGCCGCCAGCGGCCGCCGGGCCCGGGGTAGCCGCTTCCGGGGAGCCAGCGTCTCGGCGCGAGCGCCCGCTCGTGCGAGCGCCCTGGCCTCCTTGTGAAAGATGCGCACGTCCATGGGGCCGTGCACGGTCGTGAGGTGCAGCGCGCGCAGGCCGGCCAGCCCCGCACCCGGCTCGGACGGCGGGGCGGCGGGACCCAGCGTAGCCCCGTCCGCGGCCAGGCCCTCCAACAGGCGCAGCCAGGCTGCGCCGTAGCCGGGTGCCCGGTCGTCGGCCAGGAAGGTGTTGTGCCACAAGAGGGACGCCCGTCCTCCGGCCTCGCGGACGGCTCCCAGGACGCCCATGGCCCGCTCCACCGCCTCCGCCGCGTCGAGGCCCAGGTGCCCGTGCAGCGTGGTGTCCATCACTGCGAGGGGCAACAGCAGAAGCCGGGCGGGCCGTTCCTCGCCAACGAGATAGGGCCGGAACGGACGCGCCAGCCCGGCTGCGAAGCCCGGCGCCTCGCTGAAGCCGAGGCTGGCGTCGTAGTCGACGCCCGCCCGCTCGAGCCAGCGCACCGTCTCGTGATAGCGGAAGCGCAGATAGTGGAACCGCACCCCGCACACGTCGCCGACCTCGGCGCGAAGCCGTGCCAGCTCGGCGACCAGCGCCTCGCCGTCGTCGGCCGACGCGAACGACGCGTGAAGGCCCACCTCGCCGCCGGCGGCGCGCACGGCCGCCGCCCACCGGCGGCGCTCGCGCTCGTACGCCCGGCGCGGCGTGCCGTCGAGCCGATGGCGGTTGTGCCCGATCACGTAGGCGGTCGCCGCCAGCCCTCGCCGCGCGGTGGTGGCGATCATCTGTTCCAGGTTGTTCCAGGGGTCGGGGCCCACCAGCGCCCGGGCCAGGCCGCTGGCCCCGCGGCGCCGGGCGATTCCCGCCAGGCCCCGTGCCGTGCGCCGGCGGACGCGGTCGATGTCGTGGGTCAGCGCCACCGACCACCCGGCGGCAGCCGGCATCCCGAGCGCAGCGCGCAGCGCGCGCAGATACCCCTCCACCGGCGGATCGTCCAGCTCGAGGCCGGCGATGCGACCGAAGGCGCTCTCGGCCAGCGGCAGCCGCCCGAACCGGTCCCGTTTGGGTGTGCAGAGCTCGTCCCAGCGCGCCATCAGGTAGAAGGCGCTCGCCACGATGTCGCCGGGGATCGGGCCCGCGCCGGGTACCGGCGGGAAGAGCAGGGTCAGCCCGCCGGCCCGGTGGACGGCGCTGCCGGGCTGGCGCTCGTCGCCTTCGAAGAAGGACTGAGCGTCCGCCTGCAGCGGGATCCAGACGCCGGCCGCGGGGCGCCGTAACGCGTACACCAGGTCGGCGCCGTCGCCGTCGACGAACACCGCCTTGCGCCCGAGCGCAGTCGCGAGCTCTTCCATGATCCAACGGGCGCGCGGCGCGAACGCGGGCCGCGCGTCCCTCACCGCAATGCGGAGCGCCTCAGCCACGGCGGTGCAGGAGCCGGGCGTAGGCCATGGCGGGTCGCGGGTCGCGCAGGTCGATGACGCCGTCCGCCACCGGCGGGCGCAGCGAGCCGAGGAAGGCAGGCACGGTCCACTCGCGGCGCCGGATCTCGCGGGCGCTTCCCACGAGGTGCTTGGCGCTCAGCACCCACCGCCTGCCGTCGGGGTGCCCCCACCGCCGCGGCGCCGGGGCACCGATCGCGTCCAGGTGACACGTGTACGGAAGGTTGACACCGCAGGCCGTGGCGAGACCGATCCAGAGCCACGACCGCGGGTTGACCTCGATCAGGTGGTCGCGCCCGTCCCGCGGGTCGCGCTTCACCTCCACCTGCGAGATGCCGTGGAACTCCAGCTCGTCGAGGAGGCGGTGGCAGCGCTCGGCCAGCGCCGGATCCCAGCGGGCCTCGGCGGCGCGCGCGGTGCCGAAGCCCGTGGGCCACTGTCGCAGCTTGCGACCGGTGAACGAGCCCAGCCGCTCCCCCCCGGCGTCGCGGTAGCTGCCGAGCGTCCACAGGTGCGAGTCGTCGCCCGGGATCACCTCACAGATCTGGGGGTCGTATGGCGCCGCGTGGGCGTAGGCCCGCCGCAGCGCGTCGGCGTCGTCGGCGCGCAGCACCTGGGCCCGGAAGCGGCGGCGGAACTCGGGAGCCGACCGCGGCTTCAGGATGACCGGGAACCGCAGCTCGCGCCCGGCGTGCGCAACGTCGTGCTCGTCGCGCGGCTCGACGGTCGCGGGCACGGGGAAGCCGATGCGCCGCGCGGCGGCGTGCTGGTGCGCCTTGTCGAGCACGTGTTCCATTCGCCCCCACGGGCTCCACGGACGCCGGAACACGGCATCCACCTCGTCCTCGCGCGCCCCGATGGCCGCGATGGCCTCGTCGTGGGTGGCGAACAGCACCGGCCGCGACCCGCCCAGGTCGTGGCCGAGGCGCAGCAGGTCGTCCACGAACGACCTCGGCGACGACAGCGGATCGGCCGTGATCGCCGGCCGCGCGTACCGCGAGAGCAGGCCCAGCGCCCGCCGGTCGTGGTCGGCGGCCACCACCGGCACCCCGGCCCGCCCGAGGCTGCGCACGATGCCGAGCGCGTTGGGCCCCGACGCCTGGAGGACGACCGCCGTCGTCAAGCCGCGACGAGCTCCTCGTACAGCTCCGCGTGCCGGGCGGCGTTGGCGTCCCATGTGTAGACCGAGAGCCCCAGCTCCAGCGCTCGCGCGCTCATGGCGCGCGCCATCGCGGGGTCGTCGAGGATCCGGGCCAGGGCGTCGGCGAGGGCGTCCGGATCGGTGGGCGGCACCAGCAGGCCCGTCTCGCCGTGGCGCACGATCTCGGGCGTGCCGTCCACCGCCGTGGCCACGACGGGCCGACCGCAGTTCATGGCCTCGCAGATCACCGTGGGCAGCCCCTCGCTGAGCGAGGGCAGCACGAACAGATCGCCGGCGGCCATCCACCAGGCCACCTCGTCGTGGGGCACCTTGCCGACGAACCGCACGCGGTCGGCCACCCCGAGTTCGTGCGCGCGGCGCTCGAGGTCGGGTCGCATCTCGCCGATGCCCGCCGCCACCAAGAGCGGTGCGCCCCTCGGGCGGGCGGCCAGCAGGCCCATCGCCTCGATCAGCGTGTCGACGCCCTTGCGCGGCACCAGCTTGCCCACATAGGTGACGATGCGCTCGTGCTGCGGCAGGTCGAGCCGGCGGCGGGCCTCATGGGCGTCGCGCGCTACGAACACCGACGTGTCGGCCCCGTTGGGCACCACCTGCGCCTGGCGGCGTGGGCGCCCGAGCGCCTCGGCGGCTTCGCGGATGGCGGCGCTGACGGCGGTGATCTGGTCCACGGCCTCGACCGCCTGGACGACCTGGGCTCGCTGGGCGTCGCTGCGCGCGGGCAGGTCCAGCACGTCGGCGCGATGGGTGGTTGCGAGCACGGGGACGCCAAGCTCGGCACCCACGGCCGCAGCCGCCCAGCCGTCCGGCACGAGCATGTGGGCGTGGATCACCTCGAAGGGCCAACGGCGCCGGATGCGCCCGAGCGGACGGCGGATGGACCACAACATCGCGTCGGCGTTACGGGGTCCCAGTCGCGCACCCGGGAGGGTCAGCTTGCGCGGATACAGGACCGGCACACCCTCCACGTGATCGACCCCCGGCACGGCACGGTAGGAACTCCAGCGCCGCACAAGCGGGGGCGCCCACCCCTTCGGCGAGACCACCCGGACGTCGTGCCCGAGCCGTCTGAGCGCCTGCACCTGCTCGTGCACGAAGATCCCGGCCGTCGGGTTGACCGGGCTCGGGTACATGTGGCTGAGCATCAGCACCTTCACGCGCTCTCGCTCTCTCCGCTGGCGAGCGCCATGGCCCCCATCGCCAGGCCGAAGGTGACCCACATCGGCGCGAAGGCGATGGCCGTGGACGGCCCGAGACTACCCGCGATCCACCCGACCATCGCGAGCGCGCTCGCGAGGCCGAGGTAGCGCACGAACGGGCCCCCCGCGCGCCGCCCGGCGCGCGCCGCCCCGCGGAGCACCACCACGAAGAACGCGACGTACAGGGCGAAGCCCACCAGGCCCCCGGTCACGAGCACCTCCAGCCACCAGTTGTGGAGATTGCCCACGCCCGGGAAGTTGGCCAGCGCGACCACCTCGGTCTCTGCGTTGCCGGCGCCCACCCCCAGCCCGTCGCTTGTGGCCACCAGCCGGAGCCCCTCATCCAGCAGCGACGCCCGTACGCCCCCCGACCCGGACTGCGTCTCGACCTGCGCGGCCAGGATGCCGAAGTCCAGCTTGGTCACCGTGCGCTCCGGCAGGGGCACGATGCCACCGCCCAGGATGGAGGGCACCACCAGCACCACGGCCAGGGCCGCGACGGCCCCGCCCGCCACCAGGCGCCCCCGCCGCTGCCGGTCGGCGCCGAGCAGCACCAGGAGCCCCACGATCACCAGCCCCACCGCCAGCAACGCCGACTTGCTGCCGGTGGTCAGCGCGAGCACGAGCGTCAGGGCCCCGCCGCCCAGCCCCAGGGCGCGCAGCCGCACGTCGCGGTAGACGGCCGGCAGCACCAGAAAGAAGGGCAGCGTCAGCGCCAGGTACGTGGCGAAGTTGTTCTCGTTCCCGAACAGCGAGGAGGCGCCGAAGCGCCCCAGACGGCCGGCCGCGCGCGAGGTGGAAAGGTGAAAGCCGGTAGCGATCTCGGCCATTGCGATCAAACAGGCGAGCACGAAGATCGACCCGAGGAAGACCAGCAGGATCACGGCGCGCCGGCGCGTGCGGCACAGCAGTCCGATGCCCACGGCCAGGCCGGCCCCCATCGCCAGCAGCGTCGTCCAGCGCAGCGCCTGGAGCGGCGCGCTGGCCCAGCCGATCGACAGGGCCGACCACACGATCCAGGCGCCGAGCAGCGCCGCGGGGCGCGAGACCTGGGCCGGCACGATCAGCCGCCCGTCCATGAGCAGGTACGCGACCACCCCCAGCCCGAGCAGGACGATCAGGATCCGGAAGCCGAACAGCCAGGGCACGGCCGGCGCGGCCAGGTTGGGGCCGGCGATGGCGGCCACCGCGGCCAGCGCAACCAGGGCGCGGCCGAGCCGCGGAACCGGCGTGGCGCGCAGCAGGGTGGCGATCAGGATCGCGACGGCCAGCGCGACGCCCAGCAGGGGCTGGACGACCGCCATGAGGCCGGCCAGCGCCGCGCCCACCACCAGCGCGATCAGCAGCGCCCGCGACGGAGGCCCGGCGGCCCCGACGGGGCGGGCGGGAGCGTCCGTCGTCATCGGCGCTCGAGGGTACCAGCGTGGCCGTCGAGTCCGGCCGCCGCCCCGGCGGCTCCTTGGAGCACGCCGAGGATCCGGCGCGCCTGGCGGTCCACGCCGTGGGCCTCGGCGATGCGGCGGCACGCCGCCGCCGAGGGCGGGTTGGAGAGAACCGCCGCGAGCCCCGCGGCGATGTCGTTCGGATCGTCGGGATCGACGATGGCGCCGCCGCGGCCGTCCGGAACGACCTCGACGGCACCGCCGACCCGCGTGGCCACGACCGGCCGTCCCGACGCCATCGCCTCGAGTGCCACGACGCCCAGGGGCTCCACCCGGCTCACCAGCGCGAGGGCATCGCTGGCGGCCATCCAGTCGCTGACCTCCTCGTGAGGGAGGGCTCCGGCGCGGATCACGTGCCCGGCCAGCCCGAGGCGCTCGGTGCCCGCGTCCACGGCGGCGGCCAGAGGCCCGTCGCCCACGAAGGCGAGGCGAACGCCCGGCGCCTGCGCGCGCAGCCGCGCGAACGCCTGCAGCAGGGTCAACGGGTTCTTGCGATCGGTGAGCCCGCCGGCGGCGAGCACGAGCGGACCGCGCGGCGCGAGCCGCAGCCGGGCCCGCGCCGCCGCGCGGTCCTGCGGCATGAAGCGGCGCAGATCGACGCCCATGTTCGCCACGTGCACCGGGGGCAGCTGCAGGCCGCTCGCACGGAGCTGCCCGGCCAGGTAGCGGCTCACCGCGATCACCGCCGCAGCTGCGGACAGCGCGGCCGCGGTGCCGCGGCGCACGCCCGGTCGGGCCAGGTTGCGCACGTCGCGCCCGTGTGCCGTGACCACGAACGGTGCGCCGCCGGCCGCCCGGCACAGCCGCGCCACCGCGCCGGTCGGGAACAGGTAGTGGGCGTAGACGACATCGACCGAACGCGCCTGTGGAAGCGCCCGTCGCGTCAGCCCCCCGTACTTGGCCGGCGTGCGCAGCACGCCGCCACCGCGAACGTCGATCGCTGCCAGCTCGACCTCCGCGCCGGCGCGCTCCAGCGCCTCGCACATCGTGGCGACGAAGGCCCCGTAGTCTGGGTCGTCAGACCCCGGGTACATGTTGGTGAGACAGAGGACCCTCACGTCGCCGGCTCCGCGACGGCCCCGGGAGGAGCCTCCCGAGCGGTCTCGGTGGCGGGCGCGTGGGCGGCCGCTCCGATTGCCAACGCACCTCCGGCGATGACCCAGGTGAACGGGTCCTCGAACAGCGCCGAGTAGAGCAGGCTGTGAACGAAGATCGACGCCAGCATGGCGAGCAGCGCCCACTGGGCCCAGCCGGAGGCGCCGCCCACGCGCGAACCCCGCGCAATGCTGAACGCCGTCATCCCCAGCAGGCCCAGAAGGAGGACGAATCCGACCACGCCGCCCTCGCTGAGCACGGTCACCGGGGTGTTGTGCGAGACGATCACCCGGATGCGCCGCCGCTCGGACGGATCGAGCGATGCCTCGAAGCGGTCCTCGAAGCCCCCGAGCCCTGCGCCCGCGACCGGCTCCGAGCGCCAGATGGTGAGGCCGCCCTCCAACAGGTCGAACCGCCCCTCGCTGACCTGGTCGAGCCGCTCGGTGGAGGTGGCCGCCCGCCGCACGTTGTCGCTGCCCACGAGCGCGGCCGCGCCGAACAGGACCACCAGCACGCCCCCCACCGCCAGGGTTCGCTTCCACCCGAAGGCGTACCAGGCGAGCAGCCCGAGTCCCGCGATGAGCCCCAGCGCGGCGGAGCGCGAGAAGGTCACCGCCAGCCCGGCGCCCGTCACGGCCACCGACGCGCCCAGCGCGATCAGGGTTCCCCGGCCACGGGCCACCCAGGCCATGGCCAGCGCGGCCAGGATTGCGATCACCAGGAAGCGCCCCAGGATGTTGGGGTCGAAGAAGATGCTGTTCACCCGGAAGAGGCTGCTGTAGACGTTGGCCTGCTGCAGGGTCTCGTTCCAGTAGATCCCCCCCCGCACGACGTACTGTGCCACCGCGAGCAGCGACACCGGCACCGCGAGCGCCACGGTGGTGATCCCGAGTGCGCGCAGCGCGCCGCCGGCGGGCCACCAGGCGACGACGAGGCGGAAGAGCACCACGAAGGGCAGGTAGAAGAACACCACCTTGATGGCGGCCTCCTCCGGATCGCCGCTCCACAGCGAGGACAGCACCAGGTACGCGCTGAACAACCCAAGCGGCAGGTCGATGGGGGTGGACGCCGACGGCCGGCACGCGTCGGCGCCACGGATGCGCCCGGCAATCCACGCCACCAGCCCGAGCCCGATGACCGCGTACAGCGGCACCAGCAGGTTGGCCTCCTGCGAGCCCAGCTCCACCGGCACACGGATCGGGAGCGCCAGCGCCAGCAGAACGAACCAGATCCACGGCCGTGAGAGGACGGCCCGCACCGCGAGCCACAGCACGGCCAGCACCAGGACGAGCACCACCAGGGCGGCCAGCACGCGCGCGGCGCCCAGGTCGTCGGCCGCGCCCCCCGGAAGCAGCGTGCCCCCGAGCACCGCCCATCCGATGCCCATGAGGCCGAGCCCGACCCCGCGGCGCGCCGCCGGCGGCAGTGGCTGCTCCAGCGGCAGCAGGAAGGCCAGGACGCCGACGGCGGCCACAATCGACGCGGCCTCTCGCAACGCCTCGGTACTCACGGCGCGCCCAGCGGGATCAGCGCTCGTCCGCCCGCCGCCCGGGCCAGCAGCCAGAGCTCGGCCGGGCCGGCGTCCGGCGGGACCGTCACCGACGCGGCGCCGAGCGGCCCCGTCACCGGCCCTGCGACCAGGGCGGTGGCCGGCGGCGTGAGATCGGTGCCCGGGGTGCCCGCCCTCTGCCGCAGCTCGAGCGCCACCTTCTGTCCCGGGTCGACGGTGGTGCCGTCTGGCCGCCGCAGCTGTGCACCGACCTCGGTGCCGGGCTCGGGCCGGGCCGGCGTGGCCCGTCCGGCCAGATGTCCCACCCAGCAGCTGCGCTCCTCCACCGTGCGGTTCCGGGCGGCGTCGCTGAGCGTGGCGCGGATGATCGCCAGCCCCGGCCGCACCGGTTGTCCGGCCGCGTTGCGGCCGTCCCACGCCCAGCGCAGGGGTTCACCCGGCTTGATCGGCCGGGGGCCGAGCTGCCGCGCCGGGTCCCCGTCGTCGCCGAACGGCCGTGCCTCCACGAGCACCGAGCTGGCGGCCGCGGGTGCCAGGACCACCCGGCACGCCGGCCGCGGCCGCGCGAACGTGGCCGAGGTCGCGCGGAAGGTCGCCAGCCCGGGGCCCGCGGTGTCGATCACGATGCGCCGCGAGACGTTGAACTGCTTGCGACCGGAGCGGGCCTGCAGCTTGATCGCGTAGGTGCCGTCCGGCAGGCGTTGCCCCTCGTCGTCGCGGCCGTCCCACTGCGGTCGCGTCCAGCCCACAGGAAGCGGCTCGTCGGTGATGATCCGGCGTACCACCTCGCCCTCGCGGCGGATCTCGATCGTGACGTGGGACGCCTCGTGCACGCGCACCGAGATCCGCGCCAGCTCGCGCCCTCCGTCGCCGTTCGGGCTGAAGAGCGCCGTGGCGGAGAAGCGGGTGATGATGGGCGGCGGGGTCGGGAACGCGAACGGCAGAACGAACACGACCACCGCCAGGACCAGCAGCCCCAGCATCGCGCCGCCGACGGCCCAGCGCCGCCCGCGGCCGCTCACCGAGAACCCCGTTCGCCCGACCGGCGAGTCAGGCCGGGATGGCGCGGAACCCCAGGCACACGTAGAAGCCGAACCGCCCGACCGGTGTGCGCGACAGGGCCAGCTCGCCGCGCCGCACCCCGGGCACGGCATAGAGCCGGCCCAGCTGGGAGCCGGCGCGTCCGCCCGGCCGGAAGAAGATGCCCCGTCGGTTGACCGCCACGAGGCCCGCGGCCGCGCCGTGGCTCTCGAGGTCGGTCCAGGTCTGCCAGTTGTCGATCGGCGCGAGGCTGAGCTGGATGCGAAGGCCGGGATATCGCTCGGCCAGCCACCGCCGGGCGCCGGGCAGGCTGCGCCGGTTGGGGGTGGACACCACGAGCAGGCCCCCCGGCGCGAGCCTGCCGCGCAGCGCCACGAGACAGGCCCGCGGGTCCTCGAGGTGCTCCAGCACGTCGGTGAGCGTGATCAGGTCGAACGTGCCCCCGGGGGGGTCGTAGGCGCTTCCGACCTCCGCGCGCAGCGCGCCGTCGAGGCCGATCTCGCGCAGGCGCTCGTTCGCGATGTCCACCGAGTCCGGCGAGAGGTCGACGCCCACCCCCCAGAAGCCGCGACGAGCGAGCCGCTCGGCCAGGAAGCCGGTGCCACAGCCCACGTCGAGCACGCGTCCACCGGGCGTGGCCAGCCGGTCGATCGTCTCCATCACCAGCGCCATGCGGCTCTGAAGGTGCCAGTTGCCCTCCTCCACGGCAAACAGCCGGGG
>JAUVPZ010000171.1 GCA_030598395.1 Miltoncostaeaceae bacterium
GGCGATCAGCGCCAGGTGGGCCGGCTGAACATCACCGCCATGCCGACCACGCTCTACGTCTGGCCCGACGGGCGCATCGCCGGCCGGGACCCGGGCGAGATCACCTTCGAGCGACTGCAGTCGGTGGCCAACGCGCTCACCGAGGGTCCCCCCGACGGGCCCGCAGACGGCACCCTCTGATCCTGTCACCCTGAAAGGAGAGGATGCTCCTCGGCGCCGACCCCATCTCGTTCGCCGTCGTGTTCGCGGCCGGCTTCGTCAGCTTCGCCTCGCCATGCGTGCTGCCGCTGGTGCCGGCCTACCTCGGCTTCGTGACGGGGGTCGGGCTCTCGGCCGATGGCGATCGCGCGGCGCGGCGCGCCGACATGGCGCTGCCGACGTTCGCGTTCGTGCTGGGCTTCTCGATGATGTTCGCGGCGCTCGGCGCGAGCGCCGGCCTGTTCGGCAGCACCATCCTCCTCGAGAACCGGCGCCCCATCGAGATCGTTGGCGGCATCCTGGTGGTGGCCATGGGCCTGCTGCTGCTGGGCAAGGGCGTGCCGAAGTTCCTCATGCGGGAGCGCCGCATGCAGCTGGCCCGCAAGCCGGCCACGCTGGCCGGCGCCGGGCTGACGGGCGTGGCCTTCGCGGTGGGCTGGACCCCGTGCATCGGGCCCACGCTCGCCGCAGCCCTCACCCTCGCCGCCGCCTCTGGCCAGGCGCCGCTGGGCGCCGCGCTGCTCTTCGTCTACTCGCTGGGGCTGGGTATCCCGTTTCTGCTCGCCGGCCTGTTCGTGCACCAGGCCAGCACCGCGACTGACTTCCTCAAGAAGCGTCTCAACCTGATCAGCGCGGTCGGTGCCGCGGTGCTCGTGGTGTTCGGCGTGCTTCTGGCCACCGGCGAGCTGACGCGGATCACGGCGCAGCTTCAGAGCGTGGGGCCGCTGCTGTGAGGCGGCGGCCCCAGCCGGTTGTCGTTGCCGTCGTTGCGGCGGTGGTGCTCGTGGTGGCGCTGGTCTTCGCCCTGCGCGCCGGGCTCGACACGTCGGGCGGCGCCGAGGCCAACGCGCCGGACGGTGAGCCCAGCGCGGCCGGGGACCTGGACGGAGCGCGCTTCGACACGGCGGGCTGGCGCACCGACTTCGGCAAGCACTCGGTGCCGCTCGAGGAGTTCACGTCCGGAGGGCCCCCGCGCGACGGCATCCCGCCGATCGACGATCCGAAGTTCGTGCCGGTCGGCGCCGAGGAGATCGACGACCGGGAGCCCGTGATCGCCATCGAGATCGACGGCCAGGCACGGGCCTACCCGCTGCAGATCCTGATCTGGCACGAGATCGTCAACGACGAGTTCGCCGGCCGGAAGGTCGCCGTCACCTTCTGCCCGCTCTGCCACACGGCGGTGGCCTTCGACCGGATGCTCGACGGGCGCGAGCTCACCTTCGGCACGACGGGCAACCTGCGCTTCAGCGACCTGGTGATGTGGGACCGCCAGACCGAGACCTGGTGGCAGCAGTTCTCTGGCGAAGCCGTGGTGGGCGAATTGACCGGCGAGCGCCTGCGGCAGGTGCCGGCCCAGCTGATCAGCATGGGCGAGTTCAAGGACCGGCATCCCGACGGACGCCAGCTGAGCCGTGACACGGGGCACGACCGCCCCTACGGCGACAACCCGTACCAGGGCTACGACGACATCAGCCAGCCGCCCTTCCTGCTGGATGGGGCGCCGCTGGACGGGCGCCTGGAGCCGAAGGCCCGGGTGGTGACCGTGGAGGGCGGACGCCAGTTCGTGGCGGTCCCGTTCGCTGCGCTGCGCGAGCGGGGGGTCATCAACGAGGCGGCCGGCCCGCTGCCGTTCGTCGTGTGGTGGCGTCCGGGCACCACCTCGGCGCTCGGCGCGACCCGGATCCGCGACAGCGACGACGTGGGCAGCGCGGTGGTCTTCGATCGCCGAGTCGACGGGCGGACCCTGACCTTCGAGGCGGCGGGCGCCGCAATTCGCGACACCGAGACCGGAACGACCTGGGACGCCACCGGCGAGGCCGTCGACGGGGCGCTGACCGGAGAGCGGCTGCGCCGCGTGCCGCACGACTCGCCGTTCTGGTTCGCGGTGGGAGCGTTCCGGCCCGACGCCCGGATCGTTGGCGCAAACTAGCGTCCTGAGTCAGAGGTTCGGCGCATGTTGCGCGCGACGGATCATCAGGCCACCTCCGGAACGGAGCACTAGGATTCCGCCGACCCCGTCCCCGAGGTGAGCATGGCCGTGGCCTGGCCGGCCAGCATCCCGTCGCCGTCGA
>JAUVPZ010000167.1 GCA_030598395.1 Miltoncostaeaceae bacterium
CACCGAGACGCCCACGATCTGGGCGTCCTCGGAGGCGTAACGCCCCTGGCTGGCGGCGATCGCCGTGAGCTGGTTGGTACAGAACGCGCTGAAGGCCGCCGGGTAGAAGACCAGGACCACGTTCTTCCTCCCCTGGAAGTCGCCGAGGCTGACATCGTTGTTGTCGCCGTTCTTGAGCGTGAAGTCTGGGGCTCGCTGACCGATCTCGACCGGCACCTGGAGTCTCCTCGCGCGACGTGGCCTACAGACCGCGACGCTAGCAAGCCCGGCTCGACCCGGCTCCGGCGCTCCGGTAGCTTGTCGCCTGTGGGCACCGAGCCGCGCAAGACAGGACGGCTGCGCGAGTCGGGCTGGGAGTTCGGTGCCACCGGTCTGGACCGTGCGGCGTGGGCCGGCCTGGGGGTGTTTCTCATCGCGCTCGGCGTCGTGCTATTGATCAGCGGCTACACCGGCTACGGGGCGATCATCCTGGTGCTTGCGGGCGCCGCGTTCGTCAACCTGCTCTAAGAGGCCCTTTCAGGATGAACGGGCACGACCGCCTGCTGGCTGCAAACCGTCGCGAGGCGGCGTCATCGGTCGGGGCGATGCCCACCGGCATCGCACCCTCCCTGCTTCCTGGCCTCGCTCGGTTTTCGCGGCAGGCCGCCCGCGCCTCATCCTGAACGAGCCTCCGAGCCCACCCGACCCCGAGCGGCTTGCCGAACTCCTGCTCGAGGCCCATCCGCAGGCGGAGCCGCTGGAGCTGGACGGCGAGACGCTCAGCGCGATGGTCAGGGCGGCGGGCGGCGACGCCGAGGACGCCGATCGGGTCGCGGCGACGCTGGTGGCCTGGGAGCGGCTGCGGCTCTAGCTCGTCCCTTGCCCGGCTGCCCGGAGCACGTCCAGGAGGTCAGCCTCCTCCAGAGCGACGTCGAGACCGTTCGCGAGCGCGGCCGCCAGATCGGCCTCCACCCGCTCACGGAGTGGATCGCCGCCCTCGGCGGCGATCGAGGTGGCCGGGGTGTCGGGCGCCGCGCAGGCGGTCATCGCGGCGAACCACGACGGATCGGGATCGCGGTTGAGCGCCAGGCCGTGCATCGTGATCCCGCCGGTGACGCGGATGCCGACGCTGCCCAGCTTGCGACCCTCCACGTAGAGCCCCATCGCGACGGTGTCGACGTCGGCCTCGGGGATGGCGGCAGCCTCGTGCATCGCATGGATCAGGGTCTCCACGAAGCCGCGAAGGCGCCGACCGCCGCGCAGGTCCACGATGGCGAAGCCGGTCGTCTGGCCTGGGCCGTGCCAGGGCATCTGACCGCCACGGTCGCTCTGGTGGACGCTCGCCCCGGCGGCCTCGAGCGCCTCGTCGTCGAGGAACAGGTCCCCGCGGCTGCCATGGCGGCCGGTGGTGAAGACCGGGTCGTGCTCCAGGAGCCATACGACGTCGGGGATCAGGCCCGCGCGCCGCCCCTCGACGAACGCACGCTGCGCACCCCAGGCCTCGGCGTAGCCGATGCGCGGGGTACGCACCAGCAGTCCGTGTCGTTTCGCCGCCAACCGCTCGCCCGCCTCGCGGGACGGTAGCGCAGCGCGGATGCGCGTTGGGCCGGGCGGACAGGGAGCGGCGGACTTCGGTCGAACTGGAGATTCGCTTGGCGCGGGAACGACGCGATGCAGGGCGGTGCGGGCAGCGACACCCGGCTCGGCCAGGGCGGGACGCTAGAGCACCAGCGAGTGCGGTCGCTCGAGTAGCTCGGCGATGCGGCCCAGCAATTCGGCCCCCTCGACTCCGTACAGCGCCCGGTGGTCGACCGACAGCGTCAGCGTCATGACGTCGCGCACCACCACCTCGCCGTCGCGGGCCAGCGGCCGCGGCCCCGCCCGGCCCACCGCGAGGATGGCCGGCTCCGGAGGGTTGATCACCGCGGCGAAGCGGTCCACGCCGTACATCCCCAGGTTGGAGACCGAGATCGTAGACCCTTCCAGTTCGGGCGCCGTGATCGCCCTCGTGCGGGCACGCTCGGCCAGATCGCGCGTCTCGGTGGCGATCTGCCCCACCGTCTTGCGGTCGGCGTCGCGCACCACCGGCACCAGCAGCCCGTCGGGGACGGCCACGGCCACGCCCACGTGGACGCCGTCGGCGGCGACCAGAGCGTCGCCGTCGAAGCGTCGAAGCGCCGTCATATCGGCGGCTGCCGCAAGGGCGACGGCGCGCACGACGAGGTCGTTGAGGCTGGGGCCGCGACCCTCGGCCGCCTCCGCCAGTTCGCGGCGCAGCACGTTCGCGTCGGTGACGTCGACGTCGCGCTCAAGGTAGAAGTGCGGCGCTTCCGCCGTGGATTGCGCCATGCGACGCGCCACCGTCTGCTGCAGGCGGCTGAGCGGCGTACGCCCCCCCGGCTCGGTTGCGGACTCGGGCTGCGGCGACGGCGCCGGCGCGGGCTCGCGGGCGGCTGCGGGCGGCGGCTCCGGCACCGGCTCGAGGCGCAGCGCCTGGGCGTCGCCCGCCGCCGCGGCCTCGATGTCGGCCCGCAC
>JAUVPZ010000174.1 GCA_030598395.1 Miltoncostaeaceae bacterium
GACCTGTTCGAGCTGGCGCGTCTGGACGCGGGCGCGCTCACGCTCGACGTGCGCGACGCCGGCCTCGGCGCGGTCATCCGGTCGTGTCTTCGGGGCGCCGAGGCCGAGGCGCTGGCGCAGCGCGTCCGCCTGGAGGCCCACATCGACGACGGAGCCCCGGCGGCGCGGTGCGCGCCCGAGGTGGTCGAGCGCGTCATCGACAACCTCGTGCGCAACGCACTGCGCCACACTCCGTCGGATGGAGCGGTGGCGGTGATCCTCGAGCCGGCCGACCGCGAGGTGCAGGTGTCCGTGGAGGACAGCGGCGAGGGTCTCGGCGCCGAGGCCCTGCGGCGGATGTTCGATCACTTCTGGCGCGCCGACCGCGCCCGCGTCGCCGACGGCGGCGCCGGTCTCGGTCTCGCCATCGCCAGAGGGCTGGTGGAGGCCCAGGGTGGTCGCATCTGGGCCGAGAATCGCACCGAGGGTGGCGCGCGGGTGTGCTTCACCCTGCCCGCCTGTGGGGCCTGATGCTCAGAACGCCATCCCAACCGCTGCCCGCTTGTGTCCGTGCCCTCTGTGCCACCCGCGACCGTGCCTGCGGGTGGCACGGCTGGTTGTGCGGCTAACTCTCCGGCTCGCCCCAGTCGGCTTCCAGCATGCGGCGCAACTCGGCGGCCCGATCGGCCCCGAGCCGGTCGGCCAGCGCCCGCTCGGCCGCGGCGTCGGCTTGGGCGACGGCGTGCGCCCGGCGGCGGCCCACCGCGGTGGTCTGGACCGTCACAGCCTCGCCCCGGGCCCGAACCCGGCGCACCAGACCGGCGCGCTCGAGCTCGTTGAGCGTCTGGTGGACGGCCTGGCGCGAGACGCCCAGCAGGCGGGCGAGGTCGGCGGGGCGCGAGCCCGCGGGGTCGATGCGGGCCAGCGTCAGGGCCTGCGCCGCCGGCAGCGCCGGCTCACCGTCGCGTTCGAGCTCGCCTGCCGCCCGGCGGTCCAGCCACCAGAACGCCTGCAGCAGCAGCTGGCCGAGGTTGTCGTCGTGGGCTGGCTCGTCGGCCACGACAGCCTCGGCGCGCTACCGCTCGAGCGGGCGGGTGACGGCACCCTCGCTCGCCGAGCTCACCAGGGAGGCGTACTTGGCCAGCACGCCGGACGCGTAGCGCGGCTCGGGGGGCGCCCACACGGCCAGCCGGGCCGCGATCTCGTCCTCGGGAAGGTCGACCGAGAGGGTGCGTGCGTCCACGTCGATCTCGATGGGGTCGCCGTCGCCGAGCACCGCGATGAGGCCGCCGCGGGCGGCCTCGGGGGCCACGTGCCCGCACATCAGCCCGTGGGTGGCGCCCGAGAACCGGCCGTCGGTGATCAGGGCGATGTCCTCGCCCAGGCCCTCGCCCACGATGGCCGCCGTGACGTGGAGCATCTCGCGCATGCCGGGCCCGCCGGCCGGGCCCTCGTAGCGGATCACGATCACGTCGCCTGGGCGGATGGTGCGGGCCACCACCTCGCGGAAGCACTCCTCCTCCGACTCGAAGACCCTGGCCGGGCCGCGGTGGTGCCGGCGCTCGTGACCGGCCAGCTTCACCACGCAGCCCTCCGGCGCGAGGTTGCCGCGTAGGATCGCCAGGCCGCCGGTGGACGACAGCGGCCGCTCGATCGGCAGCACCACCTGCTGGCCCTCGGCGGCGACCGCGGCGTCGGCGATCTGCTCCAGCGTGCGGCCGTCCACGTTCCGCGCGCCCGCGTGCACCAGCTCGCGCCGCGCGAGCTCGCGCGTGAGGAGGGCCACGCCGCCCGCCTCGAACAGGTCGGTCGCCACGTACTCGCCGCCGGGCTTGAGGCTGGCGAGCACCGGCGTGCGCTCGGCGATGGTGTCGAAGTCGTCGATCTGCAGCGGGATGCCGAACTCGTGCGCGATGGCCAGCAGATGCAGCACGCCGTTGGTGGATCCACCCGACGCCGCCACCCCCGC
>JAUVPZ010000109.1 GCA_030598395.1 Miltoncostaeaceae bacterium
ACGGGGGAATCGCCGGCCGCCTGCCGCTCGGCCAAGTCCTCGACCTGCGTCTCGGGCACACGCTCGCGTGCCGCCGCGAGAAGATCCTGATAGCTGCGCGCCATGACCTCGCTCCGCCGCCGTGGCCTCATGAACCACGGATTCTAGACCGGGATTCTACCTTTTTGCCCCGGGGGCCAGCACTACGGCCCAGTCCTGCGCGCCGTCGCGGGCGTACCATGCGCCAGCCACCCCCCCGACCGGCGGTGCTCCGATGTCCGCTCCACCCCTGGCCAAGAGCTCGTTCGTGAACATCGACGCCCGCGCGCGCTGTCTCACGCCCGACTGCTGGGGCGATCTGGTCCTCATGCCCACCGGCGAGCAAGACCGTGACGGCGTGCCGGCATTCCTGCCATTCACCGCCTGCCCGCTGTGTAGCTCCACCTTCCCCATCGAGCAGGACATGACCGATCGCGAGCTCTTCCTGAAGGTGTCGTGGCTGCGCGCGAACCCTCACGTCGAGGAGGACGAGGCCCCGCCGGAGGGGGCCCGTTGAATCACCTCCGCGCGCGGGTCGACGCCGGGGCCGGGCTTATTACTCGAACTCGCCGAACAGCTGGGCGAACAGGGCCGCGTACGCGCCGGGCGTGAGTCCGATCCGCTCGGGCGGGCACGCGCGCCAGAGGTCCGCCAGATCGCCGAAAACGGCGTCTGCCGCGATCCATGCCTCGACGGCGTGGGGGTCGACGACGTCGGCGCCCAGCTGCCGCGCCAGGGCGTGCACGTCGCGGCCGGTGATGGAACGCCCACCGGGCATCTGCGCCCAGGCTAGCGCCGCTGCGCGACGGCCAAGGCGCTGTTCGGGGCCGCTAGCCTCGCGGTCATGACATCGTTCTGGGTAACGGGTCTGATGGGCCACGAGTACCTTCCCAACCGCCTCGCGCTGGCCGCCGGCCCTGCGATCGGCTTCGGCTCGATGGGGTCGGCCCCCCGGCCGGTGCGGGCGTGAGCGCGGGTCGCCAGCCGCAGGAGCCCGACCTGCTCTCGGCCCTGGTCGACGAGCGCACCCGGGCGGGTGCCCCGCTGGCCGCCCGCATGCGGCCCGGCAGCCTGGACGACGTGGTGGGCCAGGCGGCGCTGCTGGGCCCCGACGGGTTCCTGCGCGCCGCGATCGCCGAGGACCGGGTGCCGTCGATGGTGCTGTACGGACCGCCCGGCACCGGCAAGACCACGTTGGCCCGGGTGATCGCCGAATCGACAGCAGCGGAGTTCGAGCACACGTCGGCGGTGTCGGCGACGCTCGCCGACGTTCGCGCCGTGATGGTGCGCGCCCGCGACCGGCTGGCGGCGGGACGGCGCACCGTGCTGTTCCTCGACGAGATCCACCGCTTCAACAAGGCGCAGCAGGACGCCCTGCTGCCGGCGGTGGAGGACGGGCTTCTCACGCTGATCGGCGCCACCACCGAGAACCCCTACTACGAGATCAACTCGGCGCTGATCTCGCGCCTGCGGGTGCTGGTGCTGCAGTCGCTCGGCCAGGACGACGTGGCCACGCTGCTCGACCGGGCGATCGCGGCGCCGCACGGCCTTGCCGACCGCGTGCGGCTGCCCGCTGCGGCGCGCAACGCCATCGTCGCCCGGGCCGGCGGCGACGCACGCGCGGCCCTGAACCTGCTCGAAGCTGCCGCGGCGGGCCTGCCAGACGGCGGTGAGGTCACCCCGGAGGTGGTGCGCACCGCGAGCGGCGGGCGCGCCATCGTCTACGACCGCGATGGCGACGCCCACTACGACACGATCTCGGCGTACATCAAGAGCCTGCGAGGCAGCGACCCGGACGCGGCCATCTACTACCTGGCGGCCATGCTGGCCGGCGGCGAGGACCCGAAGTACATCGCCCGCCGCCTCATCGTGGCGGCCAGCGAGGACGTGGGCAACGCCGACCCCGCGGCGCTCACGGTCGCGGTCGCGGCAGCCCGTGCCGTGGAGTTCGTGGGGCTGCCCGAGGCCCGCATCAACCTGGCCCAGGCAACGACCTACGTGGCCGTGGCGCCGAAGTCGAACGCGTCCTACCGCGCGATCGAGGCGGCCATCGAGCGCGTGGAGCGCGAGGGCTCGCGGCGCCCGCCGCTCGCGCTGCGCGACTCCAGCCGTCCGAACGCGGCGCACCTCGGGCACGGGGAGGGCTACCACTACCCGCATGACGCGCCCGACGCGGTGCTGGACGAGTCGCTCCTGCCCGAGGGCATGGAGGGCGAGCGCTTCTACCACCCCACCGGCCGCGGCCCCGAGGGCACGCTGGCCGAGCGCTTGCGCCGCATCCGTGGCGACCAGCACGACGAGGACGCGGGCCCGTTCTGAGCACTAGCGATGGCCTGCGCCGTACGGCGGCCGGGGCGATCGAGCTGGCCTCGGATCCCTGCTCTGACTGCCGGACCAACCCTTCCGGCGGCCGCGTAGCATGCAGTGGCAATGAGCGTGGACCAACGGCTCGAAGCCGACACCAGGCAGGCGATGCGCGACGGCGACAAGGTGCGCCTGAGCGCGCTGCGCCGCGCCCGCGCCGAGCTCAAGAACGCCGAGATCGCGGCGAAAGGCAACCTCGGCCGCGACGAGGAGGTCGCCACGCTACGGCGGCTGATCAAGCAACACCAGGAGTCGATCGAACAGTTCCGCGCGGGCGGCCGCGACGACCTCGTGGCGCGGGAGACGGCAGAGATGGAGGCGCTCGAGCCCTACCTCCCGGCCCAGCTCGGCGAGGATGACATCGCCGTCGTGGTGCGCGAGGTCATCGAGACCGAGGGCATCAGCGACCCCGGCGAACTGGGGCGCGTGATGAAGGGGGCCATGGGCCGCCTGCGGGGCCAGGCCGACGGGGCGGTCGTGCGCGCGGTCGCCGAACGTGAATTGAAAGGAACAGGAGCATCATGAGTCCCGAGGAGTCTTCCGGTTCGCAATCACCCGGGCTGCCACCGCCCGGTCACCTTCCCCCCGGGATGACGCCGCCCGGCGGGGCGCCACCCGGCATGGTCACTCCGGGCTCGCAGCCGCTGCCCGGCCAGGCGCCCACCCAGGAGCCGGGCGGCAGCGCAGAGGGCGGCGGCACCGTGTCGCCGCAGGACTCGCTGACCCGCTACGACCAGGAGGCCGACGCCTTTCACTGCAGCTACGGCATCCCGAGCCCGGCGCTCACGGTCTGGGACCCCGAGCGCGAGCTGATAGTGCGGGTGGACCGCGACACCTCCCGCGTGGTGGGCTTCTCGATCCCCGAGTTCTCGCGGTGGCACCGCCAGCACGCCGACGAGGCCGGCGAGTTCGACGTCGACCTGCCGGACGTCTGGCCGATGGAGCTCACCGACAAGGGCGGGGAGGACGACTCCTGACCGGCCGGGGGGCGTGACGGTACCTGCCGACGATCCGCCGCTCACGGCCGAGGAGCGCGCGAGGATCACGCCCTTCGTCACCGACCTCGACGGGCCGGTGTTCGCGCTCACCAACCTGCCCGAGGTGGTGAAGGGCGCGCTGTTCGCCCGATACTCGCGCAGCCCCAAGGGCCTGCGGCGCCTGCTGGTCGACGAGTTCCTCGAAGAGGCCGGCGGCGGCGCGGGCGTGCCCGAGACGGGCCTGAGGCGGGCGGAGGCGCTGTACGACCGCGTGCTGGCCGAGTACGGCGACGACTCGGTGGCCCAGCTGGGCGCGGCGCACGTGGCGGTGGAGGGCGCCTCCAACCTGCTCACCAAGGTGCTGGAGTGGGGGCGGCTGGCCAGCTACCTGGAGCAGTCCACCAGGTATGTCCGCCTCGCCGACCAGCCCGGCGGACGCTTTCGCTATCACCGCCCCGCGGGGGTGATGTCCGACCCGCGGCTGGCCGCTCGCTACGAGCAGACCCTCGACCGCGCCTTCGAGGCCTACGCCCGGCTGATCCCCCTGCTCATCGCACAGATCGACCGCACGGTGCCGCACGACGACGCGCCGCCCCAAGCCCGGGCGCGCGCCGTCGGCGCGCGGGCGCTGGACGCGCTGCGCGGCATGCTGCCGGCGGCCACCACCGCCAACGTGGGCATCTTCGGCTCCGGCCAGGCCTACGAAGCGATGCTGGTGCGCATGGCCTCGCACCCCCTGCCCGAGGCGCGTGAGTGCGGCGAGCGGATGCTCGCCGAGCTGCGCAAGGTCATCCCGGCGTTCCTGACGCGCGTCGACCGCCCCGACCGCGGCAGGCTGCACGCCGACTACCTGGCGGCCACGCGGAGCGCGACGGCCGGCGCGGCCGAGGACCTGCTGCCCGCGGAGGAGGAGGAGGCGCCGGACGGGCCGGCCGTGCGGCTGGTCGACTTCGACCCCGACGGCGAGGAACGGGTGGTCAGCCACGCCCTGTGGCCGCACTCGGGGCGCACGCTGGCCGAGGTGCGCGAGGCTGTCCGCACGATGTCGGCCGACGAGCGCCGGCGTGCGCTCGACGCGCTGGTGGGCGAGCGCGCCGATCGGCGCCACCGCCCGGGACGGGCGCTCGAGGCCACCGGCTACACCTTCGAGGTGGTGTGTGACTACGGCGCCTACCGCGACCTTCAGCGCCACCGCATGCTGAGCCTGCAGGCGCAGCCGCTGACGCCGCGGCTGGGCTACGACGTGCCGGCGGAGGTAGGCGACGCGGGCGGGGACGAGGAGTACGAACGGTCGCAGCGGGCGTGCGCCGAGCTGTACGGCGCGCTGGCCGGGGACCATCCGGAGGAGGCGGCCTACGCGGTCACCCTCGCGCACCGGCTGCGTTTCACGATGGTGATGAACGCCCGCGAGACGATGCACGTGGCCGAGCTGCGCAGCACTCCGCAGGGGCACCCCTCCTACCGGTGGGTGGCCCAGGAGATGCACCGCCAGATCGCCGAGGTGGCCGGTCATCCGGCCATCGCCGAGGCGATGTCGTTCGTCGACCACAGCCAGCCGGTGGCGGGCCGCATCGCCGCCGAGCGCCGGCAGGAGCGCAGGCGCCGGGAACGGCCCAACGGCGGGCCCCCGGCACCCGGCCAGGGGGACTAGTGTCCACGGCGGCGATGGCGGGCGACGCACCTCCGAAGCTCGGCGGCATGGCGCTGCAGAACGGCCTTCTGGTGCACGGACCGCGGCACTGGGCGGCTGCCGTGCGGTCCGAGGACGAGATCCTGGTGGCGACGGGCCCCAAGCCACGGCTGGCGGTGGGACCGCTTGCGGCCATTCCCCTGCTTCGAGGGATGCTGCGGCTGGGCGAGGCGTTCGCACTGCTGCCTGCGGTGCGACGCGGGCTGCCGCAGGCCCGCTTTGCAATGGAGGATGGCCTCTCCAACGCGGCCATGCTGGGCGCCGTGGTCGTGGCGGCGGTCGCCCGGCGGCGGCTCCGCTCGGTGCTGGCCCAGGAGACCGTCGCCGCCGTGGCGGGCCTCGCGCCCGCGCTC
>JAUVPZ010000005.1 GCA_030598395.1 Miltoncostaeaceae bacterium
CGACTCGAGGTCGAGCTGGTCAAGCTGCAGCACTGGGTCAAGGACCGAGGCCTTCGCGTCGTGGTCCTGTTCGAGGGCCGCGACGCCGGCGGGAAGGGTGGCGTGATCAAGCGCATCACCTACCGCCTCAACCCGCGCATCGTCCGAGTTGAGGCTCTGGGCAAGCCCACCGAGCGCGAGAGCACCCAGTGGTACTTCCAGCGCTACGTGGAGCGCCTGCCCGCCGCCGGCGAGATCGTCCTCTTCGACCGCAGCTGGTATAACCGCGCCGGGGTCGAGCGGGTGATGGGCTTCTGCACCGACGCCGAGTACTGGAGCTTCCTGAACACCTGTCCCGAGTTCGAGCGCCAGCTCATCGAGAGCGGCATCGTGCTGGTGAAGTACTGGCTCCACGTCAGCGACGAGGAGCAGGAGCGGCGGTTCCAGGAGCGCAACGAGGATCAGAGGAAGCGCTGGAAGCTCAGCCCGATCGACATCGAGGCGCGCAAGCAAACCGACGAGTACATGCGGGCTCGCGACCAGATGTTCGCGCGCACGGACACCGCGCACGCTCCGTGGCATGTGGTCGACGCCGACGACAAGCGCCGTGCGCGGCTCAACTGCATCCAGCATCTCCTGTCGCAGATCCCCTACGAGGATCTGAGCCCGCCGCCGATCGAGCTGGGCGAACGGGACCCCGGTGGCCGCTACCGGCCGCGGAGCCTCGGCGAGCTCAACCTCGTCCCCGACCGCCACCGGGACGAGTAGGGCCGACGCCTCCCGGCGGGCGGCGGACGACGCTCCGCCTGAGGCTGAACGCGGGGGCGTTGTGACCACGGCTGTCGCACTGATAGACGTTGTCCGTCAAGTCTGTGGGCTGTACCAGCCCCCGCTGTCGGCCTTCGGAGGATTGAGAGGGGGAGAACTGTCCTCCTCCAGAAGGGCTGTCAGCGTCGCCACCGCCCCCCCGATGCCGCGGGCCAGGAGCGCGCCTGCGGCCAGCTCGCCCCGCGCGATGCCGGCGAGGATGGTTTGCAGCGAGTTGCGGGCCCGCTGGATGTCGTCGGTGGAGAGCTGCTTCACGATGATGGTGGTGAGCTGCAGGGGGGTAGGGGTATTGGGGGTGCCTCGCGAGGGGGCGGGGCGAGGAGATTCCCGAGCGACGCGGGTGCCCGTGCGAACGCGGCAGCGACGAGGATGTCCCGCAACGCGGAGGACGTCGGGGGAACGGCGGGGCGGTAGGGCTCGGATCTCGGCCTCACGGCCATGGCGGCAACTGATCGGCGGGCGAGGCGCGTCATCCTTCGTGGTTCACCGATGGCGCCGGCGGAACCTCGCCACTACACTACGTAGGTGGCGATGACGGACGCCGTCACCCCGACGACCGGTGGCCCGACCTCGCTGGTGAGGGTCACCGGGAGGCTCGACGCCCCACTCAGCCGATGGCTCTGGCTGGTGAAGTGGCTGCTCGTGATTCCCCACGTCGTGGTGCTCCTCTTCCTGTGGATCGCCTTCCTGGCCCTGACCGTGGTCGCATTCTTCGCGGTCCTCTTCACCGAGCGTTACCCACGGGGCATCTTCGACTTCAACGTGGGCGTCCTGCGCTGGACGTGGCGGGTCACGTTCTACTCGTACGGCGCGCTCGCCACCGACCGCTATCCGCCCTTCTCGCTCGCGCCACTTCCGGACTACCCGGCGACGCTCGAGGTCGACTACCCCGAGCGGCTGTCGCGAGGCTTGGTCCTCGTCAAGTGGTGGCTGCTCGCGATCCCCCAATACATGGTCGTGGGCGTCTTTCAGGGCGGCGGGGGTCCGAGCTACTGGGGTCCCGGCCTCATCGGGCTGCTCGTCATCTTCGCCGGCGTCGCACTGCTCTTTCGTGAGCGCTATCCCCGCGGGATGTTCGACTTCGTCATGGGCATGAACCGCTGGGCGCTCAGGGTGGCCGTTTACGCGTTGCTGATGCGCGACGAGTACCCGCCGTTTCGCCTCGACCAGGGTGGCCCCGAGCCGTCGGGGGCGCCTGCGCCGAACCTCCCCTAGCTCTCTCGCGCCTCCGCGGGTGCCGAAGGCCATCGCCGCCTGCGCTCCAAGGTGTCAGTCCCGGTTTCATTTTTTTCGGCACCCGATGCACCAAGACGCACCAACCCGCACCTTGGCGCTGTGCCTCGCAGCCGGCTCAGAATCCCGCTAGGAGCAGGTGCTTTGTAGGCATGCCCCCAACGGGATTCGAACCCGTGCTACCGCCTTGAAAGGGCGGCGTCCTCGGCCGCTAGACGATGGGGGCTCGGGGACGGCGCCAACGATACCCTCGGGCGTCAGGACGCCGGCGCGTGGCAGGAAAAGGCCCGGGGCGCCCTCGAGGGCGGCCCCGGGCCCGGTGGCAGCAAGGGTTTGGCTGGGGGGCGTCTACGACGTCCCTCCCGCTGCCGTTGCGCGAGGGGACACGCCCCTAGCTACTGCCACCTCCACTGGTATCAGACAATCGGACCACCTCCTTTCCGTGGTGGCCGCACGATAGCTGCGTCGCCGGTCGCCGGGAAGGGCGCCGCTGTAACGTCCTCGGGCCCGGCGGGACCGAATGAAGCAGGCACCAACGCTCGCACCCGAGGAGGAACGCCATGGCCCGCGCCGTGCTGAACGGAACCGTCGTCGCCGAGAGCGACCACACCGTGGTCCTCGAGGGCAACGAATACTTCCCGCCCGACGCAGTGAAGCGCGAGTACCTCACCGACAGCGCGCTGACGACGCTGTGCCCCTGGAAGGGCACGGCCAGCTACTACCACCTCGACCTGGGCGGCGGCCCCGTGGAGGACGCGGCCTGGTACTACCCCGCGCCAAGCGAGGCGGCCGACGTCATCAAGGACCACGTGGCCTTCGGCCGGCGAGTGTCGGTCGAGAGCTGAGCGAGACCGGCACCGGCACCCGCGCGGAAGGAGGGGGGCGGGCATGGGCGACTTCGACGTCATCGTGATCGGTGCTGGCATGGCGGGCATCAACGCCGCGGGCAAGGCGGTGGCAGCCGGGCGCACCGTGGCGGTGGTGGAGCGCGACCGCGTCGGGGGCACGTGCCCCATCCGTGGCTGCATCCCCACCAAGGCCCTGGTGCGCAGCGCCGAGTTGGCCCACGAGGTGGGACGCGCCGAGGAGTTCGGGCTGCGCGTCCCCTCGTACGAGGTCGACTTCGCCGCGGTCATGGACCGGGTGCGCGGCATCATCGATCGTGGCTCCAGCGGGGCCCAGCGCTACCTGGAGTCCCTCGAGGGCCTGTCGCTCTACTTCGGCGAGGCCAGCATGGAGGCGGCCGACGCGGTGCGCGTCAACGGCGACGTGCTGCGGGCGCCGCGGGTGCTCATCGCCGCGGGCGCGGAGGCCCAGAAGGTGCCCATCCCGGGCCTCGAGGAGGCCAGCTACCTCACCAGCGACGACGTGCTGCAGATGTCGGAGCTGCCGCCGCGGATCGTGGTGATTGGCGGCGGGCCGGTGGGGCTCGAGCTGGGGCAGAGCCTGTCGCGCCTCGGCTCTGAGGTGGCCATCGTCGAGATCCTCGAGAGCATCCTCCCGGACGGCGAGCCGGAGCTCTCCGAGATGCTCGCGGGGTACCTGCGCGAGGAGGGCATTGACCTGATCACCGGCGTGAGCATCACCGGCGTGTCCGCGTCGGGTGGCCTTCGCCAGGTCACCATCGAGGATGCGGGCGCCGAGCGGGTGCTCGAGGCCGAGGCCGTGGTGCTGGGCGTGGGCCGCGGCCCGGCGCTGGACCGCCTGGGCCTCGACGCCGCCGGCGTGGAGCGCACGCGAAGCGGCATCGCGGTGGACAGCCGCCTGCAGACCAGCCAGCCCGGCGTGTACGCCGCCGGCGACGTTCTGGGCGCGCCCTACGGCGCCTTCACCCACGTGGCCCGGCGGCTCGGGGTCGAGATGACCGAGAACGCGCTGGGCCTGGACCCCCAGGATGTGGACCCCGACTGGGGCCCCAGGGCCATCTTCACCGATCCCGAGATCGCGGTCGTCGGCATGACCGAGGAGGAGGCGCGCGCTGCCGGACACGAGGTGAGTGTGGGCCACGCCACGCCCTCGGGCGGCAAGGCCCGCGCGTGGGGCGAGGAGCGCGGCACCGTCAAGGTGGTGCTCGAGACCCGCACGCGTCGCATCCTGGGCGCGCACTTGCTCCTCTACCACGGCGCCGACCTGCTGCATCCCATCGTGGTGGCAATGCACGCGCCCGGCGGCACCGCCGACCCGATCGTCGCGGCGCCCCACATCCACCCCACCCTGGGTGAGGTCGTGAAGGCGGCCGTGGAGCGCGCCGCTACCTGAGTCGCGGGGGTCGACTCGGAGGCCGCGGCGCCGGGGTCGAGCTGGTGGTGCTGGGTCACGTCCAGCGCTTCGACGTGCGCCGCGGCGACGTCGTGGTGAGCATGGAGGGCGGCGGCGCGCGGGTGACCCTCGCCGCCCCTGCTCGGCTTGGCCCCCCGTCGTTCGCGTGACACCATGTGCAGGCGTGGGCCGGAATGCGCAGAGCGCGAGCACGGCGGGCAGGGACGCCCGAGGCCAGGCGGTCGCCGAGGAGCGGCGGTCATGGCCCCGCATCCCCACCGACCTTGGCGTTGTGGTGGAGGCCGGCGGGCGGCGCGTCATGGGGGTCACGGTCGACGCCAGCGAGGGCGGCCTGCGCGTGGCGCTTCGCGAGGCCGGGCTGGAGGTCGACGCCGCGGTCAGCGTGCGCATGAAGCTGCCCGACGCCGGCTGGTACACGCTGCGCGGCCAGGTGGTGCGCAGCGAGGAGGCTGACGCCGGCGCCACGCTGGGCATCCGGCTGGAGCCCGGCTCGGCTGATCCCACCGAGCCCCCAGGGCCGCCGACCACCAGCGACGGGCGCGGCCGCAGGCGGCGTGTGCGTAAGAGCCGCGCCAAGGAGCGTCAGCCCCGGCCGCGCGAGCGCCACCTGGTGCTGGCCGAGTTGCGCGCGCTGGGCGGCCACGTGTACGAACAGTGCATCCTCGGCGAGGAGGGCGCGCCCAGCGAGGCGACCCAGTCGTGGGTGACCCGCTTGGCATGGGAGCTCGGCGAGCCCGAGCCCGAGCCGGTCGAGAGCTTCCACGAGCTGATGCACGTGCTGGCCGACCTGCACCGGCGGGCAGCCGAGGCCTCGGCCTCGGCCTAGGCCCGACCGGCGCTCAGCGGCTCGTCGCGGAGCCGCCGGCCACCCACCTGCGGAACGCGGTCATATGGTGCCGCCAGTAGCGGCGCACGAGGGGCCTGAGCGCGCCCGCTCCGGGGCCGGTGAAGGTCTCCTCGCTCACCATCAGGCAACCGTCCGGTCGGGGCTCGAACCGGAAGGTGTGCCGCCCGCGGATGCCCAGGCCGCCGCCCTGCCAGGTGACCTGGCCCGGTGGCTCGGCGCTCATCAGGGTGCAGTCGAAGGTGAACGGGCGGTGACCCAGCCGCAGCACCGATCCCGGCGTCCAGGGACTCCCCGTCACCCAGCCGGCATCGGCCGAGCCCAGCCAGTCCCAGCGGCGCCAGGCCGCCAGGTCCGCGAAGGCAGCCCACGCCGCGTCGGCGTCGACCGGCAGCGGCAGCTCGCCGCGCACCGACAGCCGCCACCGGCAGGCGTCCACGCAGGCGCGGCGCCCGCGGGCGAGGAGACCCTGGATCACGGCCCGCGCACCAAAACGCATCCGGGCCTCCAGGTCAATGGCTCGTGCCACGATCCGGCGACGATGTGCCAGGAAACGGTGCAGAGCACGGGGGCGCCGCCGGTGAGCGCCCACGACCGACCGGTGACTCGGAGGGCGCTCGCCGCAGTCGCGCTGGCGGCGCCAGCGGTTGCGGCGCTCGCCGTGGGGCCCGGCGCCGCCGCGGCGCCCGCGCGCGAGCACGTGTGGCAGGGTTCGCCGGCGCGCGCCGGCGAGCTTCCCTGGATGGCCCAGGTCACCATCAACGGCACGATCCTCTGCGCCGGCACGCAGATCGGCGACCGCTGGGTACTCACCGCGGCGTGGTGCGCTTCGAGCACGGGCGCACGCGGCGCTACGGCACGCAGACCGAGGCGCACTTCGCCGCCGGCGAGCGACCACGCACCGGCTGCGCGGCCTGCTGCCGGGCAGTCGCTACAACTACCGCGCCCTCGCGGCGAGCGCGGCGGGCGACGTGGTGGGACGCAACCGCAGCTTCCGCACGACCGGCCGCACGAAGCGCTGCAGAGGCTCGCGCGCCACGATTCGTGGGCACGGCACGCCGCGACGTCGGAACGAGCGGGCGCGACGTGGCGGCGGCCCTGGGCGGCGACGACCTGGTGTGCGGCCGCGGCGGCAACGATCTGATCTGCCTCGGGCCCGGCAACGACCGGGCTGCCGGCGGCGATGGTCGCGACACGGTGGACGGCGGCGCCGGGCAGGACATCATGTTCGGCGGGCCCGAGCGCGATCGGCTGGTCGGCGCCACCGGCTTCGACCGGGCGGTGGGCGGGCCGGGACCCGACGCCTGCCGCGCCGAGGCGACCGTGGCCTGCTAGGCAGCGCGGCGGGCCGGGCCGCGATCCGGCACAGGCAATAGGATTCCGGCGTTCATGAAATAGGATTCCGGCGTTGGTGAGCGTCCCGGAGCGGACATGAACTACACGGTCATCTGGCTCGTCGCCTTCATCGTGCCCCTGGGCTTCGGGGTGTGGGCCCAGTGGAAGGTCAAGAGCACGTTCAAGCGCTACTCGAAGGTACCCACCAGCACCGGCATCACCGGCGCTCAGGCCGCCCAGGCCGTGCTGAGCGCCACGGGCCTCGAGGGCCTCTCGATCCACCAGGTCGAGGGAAGCCTCACGGACCACTACAACCCCGGCAACCGCACCCTCAACCTCTCGGCCGACGTGGGCCAGGCGGCCACCGTCGCGGGGGTCGGTGTGGCCGCCCACGAGGCCGGCCACGCCATCCAGGACGCCCAGGGCTACAGGCCCATGCGCATCCGGCAAACCCTGGTGCCGGTGGCCAACGTCGGCTCGAGCCTGTGGTTCTTTCCGCTGATCATCGGCTTCATCTTCAGCCTGTCGGGCCTGGTCACCATCGGCCTGGTCCTCTTTTCGGCCATCGTCCTGTTCCAGCTCGTCACGCTGCCGGTGGAGTTCGACGCCAGCAGGAGGGCCCTTGCGTCCATCGAGAGCCAGGGCCTGCTCACGGCCGACGAGTTCGGCGGCGCCCAGACGGTGCTGCGCGCGGCGGCGCTCACCTACGTGGCCGCGCTGGTGGCCTCGGTGGCGCAGCTGATCTACTTCGTGCTGCTGTCGCGCCGCTGAGGCGCCGCCCGCCCGCTGACGGGGAGCGGTGGTGCGCATCGGCCGGGGATCGGGGCCGCCGCCGGTCGCCCGGCGACGCCCCTCAGTTGCCCGGCGGCCCTCGCCCTACAGCGCTAGGCCAGCGCCTTGCGCTTGATGCCGTCGTACTCCTCTTGCGAGATCGCGCCGCTGTCGAGCAGCTGCTTGGCGTGGGCGATCTCCTGCGCCGCCCCGCCTGAGCCGCTGCCAGCGACGTTCTTGACGTACCTGTCGAACTCGTTCTGCTGCTCCTCCGCCCTCCTGAACGAGCGCTCGGTCATACCCTGGCCGCGGGCGATCAGGTAGATGAGCATCCCGAGGAACGGGAGGATCACGATCACAAGCACCCAGCCCGCCTTCGCCCAACCAGAGAGGTCGTGACTGCGGAACAGGTCGACCAGGATCGAGAACAGGATCATGAAGAACACGATCATGAAGAAGATGACTAGCAGCGAGAGCAGAAACTCTCCGAACTCCATTCAGTTCTCCTGACTGGCGTTGATAACGCGGCATCCGGTCGCGATCGGTCAGCGCGGCGGAGCCGCTGGGCACCATACAGCTACCCGCGCTGGCATTTCCTTGTCCTCAGTCTCGCGCAGAAGGGTCACCCGGCCGCGGCGCGGCGCCGACCGAATGCGTTTGTAGGGTTCGCGCCGCCGGAAGCCGCCACCGCAAGGGGGGAGCATGTCCAGGGCGTTCTGGAGCGGCTGGATCCTCTTCGCCGCGATCATGATGATGATGATCGGGGCGTTCAACGTCATCCAAGGGCTCGCCGCCATCTTCTCCGACGACTACTACGCCGTCACGGAGGGCGGCCTGCTGGTCTTCGACTTCACCACCTGGGGCATCGTCACGCTCATCTGGGGCGTGCTACTCGTGCTGATCGGCATCGCCCTCGCCAGCGGCGAGGAGTGGGCGCGCTGGGTGGGCGTGGTGATCGTCGGCCTGAACGCCGTCGTGCAGATCGCCTTCCTGTCGGCGTTCCCGCTGTGGAGCGTCCTGATCATCGCGCTCAACGTGCTGGTGCTCTACGCGCTGGCAGCGCGCTGGGACGACGCCCAGCAGGACATGGCCGGCACCGTCTGATCGACGCGTGGGGGGTTGACGTAGCCCTCCGTCAGCGGCGAACCTGGGCACATCCGACCACACCGGCGTTCCGCGCCGGGTCGCAAGGAGGTCACGAGTGCCCAGGTTCATCGTGAACGGCAGTTGGGTCGAGCTCGGCGCCATGCTCCAGCCGCCCCAGATCGTGGAGCTGCTCGAGGGCGCGGTGCTGCCGAGCCTCGACATGCTCCGCGCATGGGAGGAGGAGGGCCGCGTCAGCGGCGGCGTCTTCGTGGGCGAGCGCGAGGCCACCTTCGTGCTGGACGCCGACTCCGCCGAGTCGGCCAGCCTCATGCTCTCGGAGCTGCCCTTCTGGGGGATGATGAAGTGGAACGTCCGGCCCATCCACTCCTTCGGCGTCGCTGCCGAGCGTGAGCGGGCCGGGATGGCCCGCTTCCAGGAGGCTGGGGGGAGCACCATCTGGCGCGGACGGAGGAGTCGCCGATAGACGCCACCATGGCCGTCAGGGTTGCGGTCGTCCAGGCGACGCCCGTGGTGCTCGATGCCGAGGCTACGGTGGCCAAGGCATGCGATCTCATCAGCGAGGCCGGGGGCGCGGGCGCCCGGCTCATCGCCCTTCCCGAGGTCTTCGTGGCGCTCTACCCCAGCTCGGTGTGGGCGCACGCCAGCGCACGCTTCGGCAGCGACGCCTCAGAGCTGCACCGCCGACTCTGGGCCAACTCGCTCGACGTGCCGGGCCCGCTCACGGAGCGGTTGGGCGCCGCGGCCCGCCGGGCGAACGCGTGGGTGGCGATCGGCGTCAACGAGCGCGACTCGTCACGGCCCGGGACGCTGTGGAACACGCTGGTCTGGCTCTCGCCCGATGGCCGCCTGGCCGGGCGCCACCGCAAGCTCATGCCCACCCTGCACGAGCGCGTGTTCTGGGGTCAGGGAGCCGGCGACGACCTTGGCGCTCACGAGGCCGACTTCGGTCGTCTGGGCGGCCTGATCTGCTGGGAGAACTTCATGCCCGAGGCCCGACAGCGCCTGCACCGCGAGGGCGTCGACTTCTACGTGGCGCCAACCGCCGACGACCGCGACATCTGGGTGGCCGCCATGCGCACGTTCGCCTTCGAGGCGGGCGCGTTCGTGTTGTCGGCGGTGCAGTACCTGCGCCGCGACGACTTCCCGGACGACTTCCCGCTGGCCGAGGAGCTGGCCGGCTGCCCTGAGGAGCTGCTGCAGGGCGCCAGCCTGATCGCCGACCCGTGGGGCAACCTCTTGGCCGGCCCGGTCTCGGGCCGCGAGGAGATCCTCTACGCCGACTGCGACCTCGGGGCGATCATCGCCGCCCGGCGGGTCTTCGACACCGGCGGCCACTACCGCCGCCCCGAGCTGGAGCTCTAGTGTCCTGAGTCAGAAGTTCGTCGCATGTTTCGCGCGCGAATCCCGACCGAGGCGAGGACACAGGGACGGACCGCTACTCGGTCGGTGGCCCCCCGATGCGGCGCGCCGGCGGGCTCGACATCGCCACCGGCGCCCACGGGAACACCGCGTTCCAGGCCCAGTCGGTCGCTATCTGCACCCGGCGCGGCACGCTCGGCATCTTGCCCCAGTAGATGCCGTGCCAGAGGACGGAGGCGAGGAGCCCCGAGACCCGGACGCCGTACGCCTCTCCCACCGCGTCGTGGTGGCCCAGCGACGCGAACAAGCCCCGTGGCCGGTAACGGAACGGCTGCGTCGCTGCGCCGTCGATCGATGCCGCGATGTTCTTCGCGAGCCGGGTGGCCTGCCGCGTGGCGAACTGGGCTAGCGGGGGGGAGGCCTGTCCGTCGTGAGCGTTCGGCACGGCGGCGCAGTCCCCGAGGGCCCACACGTTCTCCAGGCCGTCGACGCGCATCTCGGGGGTGACGCGCACACGGCCCCGCTCGACCGGGAGGTCCGAGTCGCGGACCAGGGCCACGGGCTCGGTGCCGGCAGCCGAGACGACCAGCCCGGTCCGGACGACGGTGCCGTCGTCCAGGTGCAGGCCGTCGTGGGCCATCCTGTCGACGCCCACGCCGAGGCGGACGTCGACGCCTCGCTCCCCCAGGCTGCGTTGGGCGGCGCCCGCCAGCGAATCGGGCAGCTGGCGGAGGATCCGACCCCCGTGGCTGATCAGCGTCAGCTGGCTCGAGGACTTCTCGAGCGCCGGGTAGTAGCGGGCGCTGCGGGCGAACAGGTCGCTGATCGAGGCGGCCGTCTCGACGCCCGTAAAGCCTCCGCCGACCACGCACAGCGAGAGCAGGCGGCCCCGCTCCTCGGCGTCCTGGGTGGCCTCGGCCCGCTCGAGTTGCAGGATCAGCTGGTTGCGCAGCGCGATCGCGTCGGCCAGCGTCTTCAGCGGGAAGCCGTACTCGGCGAGCCCCGGGATCCGGCCGAGCCCCGCGTCGAGGCCCACCGCGAGGACCAGCTGATCGTATGGGTCGCGCTCCAACTGGGAGGGTCCCTGGTACACGACCTGCTTGGCGTCGGGGTTCACCGCCACAACGCGCACCGCGCGCACCGTCGCCCCCCGCGCCATCTCCCGCAGGGGCCACACCACGTGCAGGGGGAGGATGGAGGCCGCCACGACCTCGGCGAGCAGCGGGGTGAACACGAAGTGGTTCTCCTCGCTGTAGAGCACCACCTCCCAGCCGGGCGGCAGGGCCTCGACGAGTCCGCGTGCGACATCGACGCCGGCGAACCCTCCGCCGATCACCGCCACCCGCCTGCGACGCCCACCGGCCATCGTCAGCTCGGAAGCCTAGTGCTCCGGTGAGGCCCGATGAGCCCCTCCGAGCGGGCTCAGCCGCCCTCGGGCACGGCTCCTCGAAGCACCCCCCACGAGCCCCCGGGCATCGTGCGGTAGTCGTACACCGAGCCGCCGATCGCGCCGACCTCGGCGAGCGCACCGGCATACACCGCCACCTCGTCCTCGCCCAGCATGTCGCCGATCCCGCCGATGGGGTGCACCGGAGCGTCGGCGCGGCCGATCAGCTCGCGCGTGCGGGACACGCTCTCTTCCACATAGCGTGCCGGGTCGCGGTAGCCCGAGGAGGAGAGCCGGTCGGTCCAGTAGGTCATGGGCATCCACACGTCGTAGAAGGGGGCGATCTCCGCCCATGGGAAGTCGGGCCAGAAGCGGGTGTTGACCCGCTCCAGCAGCACCGTGGGCAGCACGATGGCGCCGATCGCCGCGTCGTCGCCCAGGCGCTCGCGCAGCTGGCGCGACAGGTCGACGAGGCGCCGGTTGCGGTCCGCCACGTCCTCCACGCTGCGGTCCTCGATGTCCACTGCCACCCCGTCGAAGCGCTGGCCGTCGAACTCGTCGCCGGCGATGCTGAGCAGGCGGTCCAGGTCGGCCTCGGGGTTGCGAAGGCGGGGCGCGTACCAGCCCACCACGCGCATCCCGCGGTCGTGGGCGCGCCGCAGCAGCGGGCCCGCCGCGTCCTCGGGCACCACCCCACCCGGCAACTCGTCGCTGTCAAAGGCCGCCTGCAGGTAGATGGTCCGCACGCCCTGCGCCGCCATGGCGTCGATGTCCTGCTCGCCCACCGGCGCCGCCCCCAGGGCCGGCACGTAGTCGAAGACATCGACCCAGGCGCCGAGGCCCTGATAGGCCTCGGGCTGCAGGCGCTCGCCGCCACCGCTGCGCAGGACGGCGAGGGCGAGTACGACAGCCAGCAGGACGACGCCCGCCCCAAGCGCGATCCACCGTCGCCGGGTGCTGTTCGCGTCCGGCGTCGCCGGGTCGCTCTGTGGCGCCGCCATGCGAACAGGGTGACGGCTCGCGCGGCGGGCGCGCAGGAATCCGGTAACCACGCCAGCCGCCGCGACCGCGAAGAACCCCGTGATCCACCGGTCCGGACTTCGGCGAAGGGGCGTATCATGGCCGCCACTGTCGCCCGAGGGAGCCCTCGGCGCGTCGGCCAAGCGTCCCGACGGCGCCCAGTCCCGAGGACCTGAGTTGGCGGAACAACACGGATCACCCGGCGAGGTCGGAAAGGCGCGCGCGCTCCCGCACTTCTACCGGCAGATGTACCTCATCCGGCGCTTCGAGGAGACGCTGCTGGACATGTTCTCCGCGGGCCTGCTGGTGGGGACCACCCACACGTGCATCGGCCAGGAGGCCAACGCGGTTGGCGTTATCGCCCACCTCGACCCGCAGCGCGACGTCGTCGTCAGCAACCACCGCTGCCACGGGCACTACATCGCCTTCACCGACGACGCACCCGGCCTGCTGGCCGAGGTGATGGGCCGCGAGACCGGCACCTGCGGCGGCAGGGGCGGAAGCCAGCACCTGTGCCGCGGCAACTTCTACACCAACGGCGTGCAGGGCAGCATCCTGCCGCTGGCCGTCGGCATCGCGCTGGCCGAGCGCGAGCGCGGCGAGGGCGCCGTCACGGCCGTGTTCCTCGGCGACGGCACGCTGGGCCAGGGCACCGTCTACGAGTGCCTGAACATGGCGTCGCTGTGGTCGCTGCCCCTGCTATTCGTGGTCGAGAACAACCGCTACGCCCAGTCCACGCCGGCCGAGCTGGCCGTGTCGGGGTCCATCGCCGCCCGCGCGCGGGCGTTCGGCATCGAGGCCGCCGAGCTGGACTCGGCCGACGTGTTGGACGTGTCCGAGCTGGCGGGGCAGGCCGTGGAGCGCGTGCGCGCGCGCGGCGCGCCGTCCTTTCTGGTGCTCCACACCCACCGCTTCAGCCCCCACAGCAAGGGCGACGACACCCGCGACCCGGCCGAGATCGAGCGGCTTCGCGTCCACGACCCCATCACCATCGCCGGAGGGCGCCTGGACCACGGCGTCCGCCAGGGAATCGAGGCCGAGTGCGAGCGCCAGCTTCAGGCGGCCCGGGAGGCCGGCGAGGCGGCGCCCGCGGCGGGGGCGGTGGCGGTCCAGTGAGGGAGCGGCGCTGCGTCGAGGCGCTGAACGGCGCGCTTCACGAGCTGTTCGAGCGGCGATCCGACGTCTACCTCATCGGCGAGGACCTGCTGGACCCCTACGGGGGCGCGTTCAAGGTGGGCAAGGGCCTCAGCTCGCGCTGGCCGGAGCGCGTGATCACCACGCCCATCAGCGAGGCGTCCCTGTTCGGGGTGGCCGCAGGGATGGCCCTGCGGGGCTACCGGCCGGTGCTGGAGATCATGTTCGGCGACTTCCTGGCGCTGGGCTTCGACCAGGTGGTCAACGGCATCTCCAAGTACCGCGAGATGTACAACGAGCAGGTCAGCGTGCCGCTGGTGGTGCGCACGCCCATGGGCGGCCGCCGCGGGTACGGGCCCACGCACAGCCAATCGCTCGAGAAGTTCCTCATGGGCGTCCCCAACGTGACCATGGTGGCCGCCAGCGAGTTGCACGACCTCCACGGCCTGATGGTCGACGCCGTCGAGGACGACGAGCCGGTCTTCTTCATCGAGAACAAGGTGATGTACGGCCGGCCCAACCGGCGCCCCGACGGGGGCTACCTCGACGGCATGCGCTGCGTCGAGGGACCGGGCCCGTATCCCTCGCTCACGTTCTCGGGCAACGACTTCGAGGAGTCGGCCGCCACGATCGTGGCGTACGGCGGGATGGTCCCGCACGCGCTCGAGGCCGCCGTTGAGCTCATCGTGCAGCAGGAGATCTTCTGCGAGGTGGTCGCGCTCAGCCGGCTGCTGCCGCTCGACCTCGACCCGGTGCTCGAGTCCGTCGCCCGCAGCGGGTCGCTGGTCACCGCCGAGGAGGGCTCGCTCACCGCCGGGGTGGGCGCCGAGGTCGTCGCCCGGGTGAACGAGTTGGCCTGGGACGACCTGCGTGCGCCCGCGCGGCGCGTCGCGGCGCGCGACGGCATCATCCCCGCGGCGCCCGGCCTCGAGGCCCAGACGCTGCCCGGCACCGCCGAGGTGATCGAGGCGGTCCTGGCGCGCCAGGCCGCGCGGACCTAACCGCGAACCCGCTACCTCGGCCAGACGGTGCCGGCGGCGACGATGGTCCCGTCGGGGACGTCCTCCGTGAGCACCGCGCCGTTGCCCACGATGGCGCCCGAGCCGATGCAGAGGCCGGGGCGCGTGGTCACGGCCATCCCCACCAGCGACGCCTCGCCCACCTCGACGTGGCCGGCCAGGATCGCGCCCGGTGCCAGGTGCACGTGATCGCCCACGCGGCAGTCGTGGCTCACGATGGCCCCCGTGTTCACGATGGCACCGCGCCCCACCGACGCGGCCGACCAGACCGTCGCCTGGGGGAGCACCGCTGCGCCCTCGGCCAGTTGGGCCGAGATGGCAACCGACGCGGTGGGGTCGACCAGCGTGGCCATGCGCAGCCCGTGCTCGGCGATGCGCTCCGACACCTGTACGCGGTCCTGGATGCGGCCGATCGCGCCCACCGCGTTGACGGCCAGCGACAGGCCACTCTCGGCCAGCGCTGCCAGCGCCGCCATCCCGCCGGCGACGGGGACCCCCAGCACCTCGCTGCCAGGCTCGAGGTTGTCGTCGATCACGCACGCCGCGTCGAGACCCTTCATCGCCACGATGACGTCGATGAGCGAGCGGCCGAAGCCCCCGCCTCCGTAGACGGCCACCGAGCCGTCGCCGATGGCCGCCGCGATGGCCGGGTCCAGCTCGATCTCGGGGCTGTCGGCGGTGGCCAGCTGGCGAACGTCGCGCTCGGTCACGAAGCGATCGGTGGGCAGCAGTGCCACGTCCACCTCCAGCTCGCGGGCCAACTGCTCGGCCCTCTTCGTCATCCTGGGCCCGCCCTCGGTCGCGGCGCGGCGGCCGCCGCCGTCGTCAGACCGCGCCGGGACCGAGTCGAACACCTCGCAGATCAGCTGCCCGGCATCGATGCGATCGAACAGCGCCACGTGGACCTCGCCGCAGAAGCCCTCGTGCTCGCTCTCCACGTCCACGGTGGACTTGCTGGTCTCGAGCGTGCACACCACCTGGCCGTGCGACACGGCCGAGAACGGCTCCACGCTCAACTCCACGACCTGCGACTCGGGCTCGTTCGGGTTCACCAGCGGCGCCACGATGCGCCCCACCAGGGCGGCCTGCTCGCTCATCCGCCGCGCACGCTTCCGCCCGCGGGCGCGGGCTCCCCGGCGGCGGGGAGCGCCTCGGCGTAGTGGGCGAGCGCCTCGTCCACACGCCGGCCGAACTCGGACTCGAGCGCCTCGTTGCGGCCGGGCGCGAACGGCGCGAGAGCCCGGTCCGACCGCTCCGGGCGATGCCCGGCCGCGGCAAGGAGGTCGGCGACGCCGTCGACGGCGGCGCCCGGCTCGGCGCACAGGCGCTCGTAGCTCACCTCCAGGACGCGCTCGGGATCCATCGCGGCGGCGGCGCGCTCGATCTCGCGCTCGATCAGCACCACCTGGGCGGCCACCTGGCGCCACGGCGGCTCGCCGCTGGGCACGCCGCGGGGGCGCAGCGAGGCCCAGCCGTCGTACGAGCCCAACAGTGAGTGGCGCATCTTCAGCAGCGACAGCGCGGTGTCACGCGGGCGCCGCCGGATCCAGACGAAGCAGCTGCGGGGCATGTGCAGCGCCATCGCGCGCAGGTGCCAGATGAGCAGCATCGGCTTGAAGGCCATGGGGCGTTCGTAAGCGTGGCCCATGTTGATCAGCACGCGCCGAAGATGTGGCCAGTCGATCGTCTCCTCGTGGCCGGGCGGTCGCTCCGCGAGGTCCGGGTAGCCGAGGTGGTGGTTCCAGAAGTAGCCGAACTCGTGCGGCTCAAGGACCCCGGTGGTGCGGCCGAAGCTCGAGTCGAACGACGACCCGCTCAGCTCGTGGAGGTTGAGCGCGCGGGCCAGCCGGATGCCGTCGCAGGGAGCGAGCCAGAACGCGGCGATCAGATTGTTGACGTACCCCAGGCGCAACTCGCTGGCCACGAGCTGGTACAGCAGGGTGGTCCCCGACCGCGGCGCCCCGATCACGTGCAGGGTGGGGCGCTCCTCGGGAAGGTCCCGGTACTCGGCCTCGGCGCGCGGTGCCAGGACGCGGTTGAGCCCCTCCAGGAAGTCCTCCTGCGCGGCGTCCTTCGCGAAGGCGTCGCTGAGCTTCGGGTCCTTGCGGCGCTGGTACGAGTGCATGGGCTCCAGGTCGGGGCTGGGCTACCCTAGCGGAGGGTCAGGTGCGCCGACCGCGCCGCCGCGGCTCTGGCCGCCTGGTGTGATTGGGTACCCCTTCGTGGTGAGCAGGGAGTTGAGGTGATGCCGTTTCGCGGGCCGATCCGGCGGGCGGCGGGCGTCCTCGCCCTGACCGCCACCGCCCTCGCCGCCGCCGCGGGCGTCGGCGCCGCGACCGCCGCGCCCCCGGCCCCCGAGCCGCTGCTGGTCCAGGCCAAGCCAGGACAGCTCGGCACCGCGCTGCGCGGCCTCGGCCGCAGCGCCCTGCGCGTGCAGCGGCGCGAGGGCCGCCAGCTCCAGGTGCTGGCCGGCCGCTCGCAGGCCAGGCGCATCGCGCGGCTGGCGGGGGTCGCCTCCACCGGGCCCGGGGTGGCGTCGTTCTCCGACACCGTGCCCGTCATCAGCCAGGGGCTGGACCGCACTGGAGCGGTCGGCCGCAGCCGCGGGGGCCGCGGCGGCGAGGGCCTGGTCATCGCCATCCTCGACCGCGGCTTCGGCCGCAACGTCGGGCGCTTCCAGGCGCGGGGCGAGCTGCCGAAGCCCGGCCGGCTGCTGACGCGTAGCTTCGACGCCACGAGTGGTCTTGCGGGCAGCAACGCCTACGGCAACCGCACCAACCACGGCGAGCTGGTGGCGCAGACGGTCTACGACTACGCGCCGAGGGCCAACTACCTGTTCGTCAACTACGACACCCGGCTCGACTTCCTGGCTGCGGTGCGCTGGCTGATCCAGGTCAACCCCGACATCGTGGTCCACTCGAACAGCTTCATCGACGGCCGGTTCGACGGTCGCGGCAAGGAGGCCGACGTCGTCAACGCCGCGGCCGCCAGCGGGATCCTCTGGTTCAACTCGGCCGGCAACTACGCGCGCCGGCACTGGCAGGGGGCCTTCCGCGACACCGACGGCGACGGGGAGCACGAGTGGCCCACCCAGCGCGGGCTCACGATCTTCCGGTCTGCCGGCAGCCCGGTCACCTATGCGCTGTCGTGGCGGTCGCCGCCGGGTGGCCCGGCCACCGACCTCGACATCGTCCTCGAGCGCCTCGGCTCGGGCGGGGTGTGGCAGGAGGCTGCGGCATCGCGCCAGCGGCAGTCGAGCGGCGCGCGTGAGACCGAGCTCATCGTCGGTCAGCGATCGCGGGAGGAGAGCTTCTTCCGGCTGCGGGTCGTGCTGGCCGGCGGCCCGCCGCCGTCAGGACCGATGACTCTGTTCTCGCGCGAGATCCCGCTGAGCCTCATCGGCGGCAGCCCCGAGAGCAGCCAGCCGAGCCCCGGCGACGCGGCGGGGGCCATCTCGGTCGGCGCCGTCGACTGGCGCGGCGACGCGCTGAAGAGCTACTCCTCCCGCGGGCCCACCGACGACGGCCGCGCGAAGCCCGACCTGGTGGCGCCCACCGACACGGCGGTCGCGGGGCTGTCCGGCCGTCGCGGCGTCGGCGGCACGAGCAACGCCGCGCCCAACGCGGCCGGTGCCGCTGCGCTGCTTCTCGCGGCGTTGCGCCGCCAGGGCCTGGACCCCTCGCCCACCGAGATGCGGGCACTGCTCCAGTCGCTGGCCCTCGACCTCGGCGTCGAGGGCGTGGACTCGGTCTTCGGCGCTGGACGGGTGCGGGTGGACACGCGCGCGCCGCACATCGCCCGGCTCCGCCCACGTCCGCTCTCGTCGGCGCGGCGGGTTACGAAGTTGGAGTTCACGGCGACCAGCCGCAATCGGCTCCTGCGCTGGGGCTTGTCCATCGACGGCAAGCCCCTCGGCGGCCGGCGCAACCCGGCCAAGACGCGGGCCAGGTTCGACACCCGCCGGCTGAAAGACGGCTGGCACCTGCTCCGCGTGGAGGCGCGCGACTGGGCGGGGAACCAGGGGGTGCGCGAGTGGCCGGTGCGCGTCGACAACACCCGGCCCCGCCTGCGGGTGGCAGGGGTGTCGGTTCGCGGGCCCGGCAAGCGGCGGGCCGCCGCCGCCAGGGTGCGCGTCACCGACAAGGGGACCAGAGGCCGCCTGCGTGCGCGGGCGACTATCACGCGTCGTGGGGGCTCCACACAGGTGCGGCGGCTCGCCATCCCGCCCAACCGGGCCCACCGAGCCCGCCTCGGGCGCTTCGGCCCCGGCCGCTACCTGCTGGAGCTCGTCGTGACCGACCCGGCCGGCAACACGGCAACGGCGCGGCGCAGCTTCATCGTCCGCTGACGGGGCGGGCGCCGAGCCGAGCCCCTCATCCGCCCTGGCGGCTCGCGAAGCCGTTAGGCTGCGTGCGGAAATCCCGGATGCGAGGCCGCGAGCCTCGGCCACGCCTGCTAGGCGCCGGGCCGCGAGGGCCGGCTGCACCGGGACTGTAACCGACGAGGAGGACCTGCGATGACGACGACCTCGGCCGCTGGCGAGCGGGTGCCGGTACCGGGAACGCCGCCCGGCCTCGTCGACGCCTTCAGCTATCCCTTCTTCCAGACCATCTTCGATCGCAAGAGCCGGCGGGTGGGCCTGGGGATGGACGTCGACTCGGACGTGCTGGTCTGGTCGAGCCCCCACGAGCCGGTCCCGCTCGACGAGCTCGAGGAGGCGCTGCTGTGCATGGCGGCTACCGGCCTCACCGGCCTCAACCTCGGGGACCTCGACCCGGCCCGCGGCATGAGCACCCTCGTCCAGTGGACCACGCGGACATGGCCCAGTTCGTGCTCCAACCACGGCACCGAGCTCTTCTTCACCAACGACGACGGCACCTACATGCTCAACATGTTCGGCCTCGTGCCCGAGCCGGGTGAGATCGCCACGCTCTCGGGGAAGTCCCACGACGAGCAGGTGCGCTGGATCGTCGAGCTGTACCGGCGGGCCAAGGTGGAGCTGCGCCCGTCGCGCGCCCCGTTGCCCACGAAGCTCCCCGGCCTGTTCGAGTTCAACCAATGGAACGCCAACAAGCCCGGCACCACGCTGTTCATCCCGGTCACGAACACGACGCTCGAGTACATCAACCTGCTGTTCATCTACTTTGCGCGCAGCTACGCCTTCACGATTGTCGACGAGCAGCACGGCGGCCGGCCGGCCGGCGTGCAGGCGGCGGTCGATTCGGGTCGGCTCGATGCGGGCCGCACGATGAGCATCGCCGAGCTGGAGCAGCGCGTGCTGTCGATGCTGGTCGTCGAGCAGGCGTTCATCTGCCAGAACATCAACCTGGCGCTGCAGGCGATGGGCCTCGGCGGGTGGACCTTCACCGGCTACCTCGCGCGGTTCGTGATGGGCGGCGGAGACGTTCCGGGGCTCGGCTTCCGCTTCGCCGAGGCTCGCGATGGCACCACGTGCCCGGTCGGGCTCGACGGCCACTTCGAGGCGTTCACGCCGCCCTACTACAACGACATGCGCGAGGCTGTCGACGCCTTCATGAGCATGAAGTGGGCGGCGTTCGAGGAGGCGGTGCCGAAGCCCTACCTGGAGCCCGACAAAGTCGCCGCGTCGGTTCCGCGCCCCCACCAGGACACCGTTGAGCTGGTGAAGGACTACTGCCAGTACGTGCACGACACGTACGGGCGCTTCCCGGTCTACCTCGATCCGATGTACCAGCGGCTCACGTGCCAGGCGCAGCACGCCGACCCGGACTTCTACGCCGAGTACTACCCGCCGGGAGCGCTCACCGCGCAGCACCTGGGCCACATGGAGCGCTGGCACCCCGACCTGGTCGGCCCAGACGGCGCGCCGCCGCCGCGCTCGCGGTGATCGCTGCCTACGAGCGCTTGACCTCGCGTACCCGGATGCCCGGGCCGAACGCCACCCGGTCCTTGATCTTGCGGATCCAGGGCGCCGGCCAGGGGTAGTACCAGGCGACTGCGCCCATCCGCCGGTCGCCTACCTCGATGGAGTGGTAGCGGGCGAGGCCCTTCCAGTAGCACAGCGAGATCGCCTTGCTCGGCCGGAGATACTCGGCGCGCAGGCTCTCGCGCGGGAAGTAGTGGTTGCCCTCCACCACCGTCGTGTCCCCGCTCTCGGCGACGACCGTGCCCTCGAACTCCGCGCGCATCACTCGGTTCGCCATTCGTCCTCTGCTTCGGAGACGCCGACCCACACCGACCCTAGCCGGCCGTCGTCGCACCGCGCCCGGCGACGTGATGACGCTCACCGACCGGGCGCGGGATCCTCGTCGCTGTAGTCGCAGGTTCCCTGTGCCGCCAGCTGCCGGGCCGCGCGCGCCACCTCCGCGCCCAGGCCCACCAACTGCCCGGCAACCGAGCGATCCACGATGTTCGCCTCGGCGTCGAAGGCCTGGGAGGCGCTCGGGACGGCGATCACGAGCGGCACCGCCCAGCCGCGCAGCGAGCGCACGATGAACTCCATCGTGTTGATCGCCTGCAGGCCCTGCACGCCGCCGGAGGTTGCCACCAGCCCCACCACCTTGTCGGCGAGGTAGGGCACGCCGCGCTGCGCCAGCACCTGGAGCCAGTCGACCGCGTTCTTGAACGACCCGCTCACCGTGCCGTGATAGAGGGGGCTGCTCCAGATCATGCCGTGTGCCGCCTCGACGGCGTCGCACAGCGCCTCGACCTGGGCGGGTGCTGCCAGATCGGGCCTGTAGTGCGGCAGGTCGAGCTCCCGAACGCTGAAGCGCGACACGGCGGCCCCCGCCTCGCGCGCTCCGTCGAGCGCGGCGTCCAGCGCCGCCAGGCTCGCGGAGGTCGCCGCGAGCGATCCGCCGAGGCCCACCACCCTGACGTCGCCGCTCGTCATTCCTCGCCGCTGGTCGTGATGAAGGTTCCGTCCCGCAACTGGCTCACGGCGTCCTGCAGCTCCTCGCGGGTGTTCATCACGATGGGGCCGTACCAGGCGACCGGCTCCTTGATCGGCCGGCCCGAGACGAGCAGGAAGCGGATGCCGGACTCGCCTGCCTGCACGACCACCTCGTCGCCGCCGCCGAAGAGGACGAGCGATCGGTTCCCGGTCTGCTCGCGGACCAGGACCTCCTCGCCGTCCACGCTCCGCTCGGTGAGCACCCCGTGCGGCTGGGACGCGTCGCGGAAGGTGCCGGACCCCTCGAAGACGTACGCGAAGGCATGGCGCGCAGCCTCGACGGGAACCACCCTGCGCTGACCGGCGGGCACGGAGATGTCGAGGTAGCGCGGATCGGCGGCCACGCCCTCCACGGGACCGCGCTGGCCCCAGAAGTCGCCGCACACCACACGCACCGCGACCCCGTCATCGTCGACGATCGTGGGGATGTCGCCGGAGTGGATGTCCTGGTAACGGGGGCTCGTCATCTTGAGGTGCGAGGGCAGGTTGGCCCACAGCTGAAACCCGTGCATGCGTCCGCGAGCGTCGCCCTTGGGCATCTCCTGGTGCAGGATGCCCCGCCCCGCGGTCATCCACTGCACGTCGCCGGCGGCCATGCTGCCCCGGTTGCCGAGGCTGTCGCCGTGCTCCACCTCTCCCGCGAGCACGTAGGTGATGGTCTCGATGCCACGGTGGGGATGCCACGGGAAGCCCGCCTTGTAGTCGGCGGGGTCGTCGCTGCGGAAGTCATCGAACAGGAGAAAGGGGTCCGTCTCGTCGGTCTCGCCGAACCCGAACGCGCGATGCAGCCTGACCCCCGCTCCTTCGATCGTGGGCTTGGCGCTGGCGATGCGTGAAACGGGACGAATCGACATCTTGCTCTCGTCTTCCTCGGGATCGACCTGACCACGGTCATCTTGGCAGCCGCGCCACGCTGCACGCCCGTTGCACGAGGCGTCCTGGCGCGAGCGTCGCACGGGCGGTGCGGCGGACGTATCCTCCGCGAGGCCAGCGGACCCTTGCTGGCGGGGCCCTTATTCTGCGCGCGGACGCGCTGAGACCTCAGGAGGCCACGATGGCAGGCGGCAGAGTCACTTCACGGACCGGGACCGCACCCGACCGCTACGTCTACTACCCCGGCACGGAGGAGCTGGGCGGGGACGAGATCCGGCTGATCGCCTGTGGCACCGGCATGCCGACCGCGCGACGCGCCCAGGCCGCGACCTCGTTCCTCGTCGAGCTGGGCAACGGCGACAAGTTCATCTTCGACATCGGAAGCGGCTCGATGGCCAACATCCAGTCGCTGATGATCCCGGCCAACTTCCTGACGAAGGTGTTCCTCACGCACCTTCACACCGACCACTGGGCAGACCTCGCGTCGCTGTGGGCCGGAGGGTGGACCGCCGGCCGCACCGTTCCCCTCGAGGTGTGGGGCCCGAGCGGCGCGCGTGAAGACATGGGTACGGCCCATGCCGTCGAGCACATGCTGAAGGCCTACAACTGGGACTACATGACCCGCGCGGTCACCATCAACCCGGCTCCTGGTGAGATCACCGTCCACGAGTTCGACTACCGAGGCCTGAACGAGGTGCGCTACGAGGAGAACGGCGTCACGATCCGGTCATGGCCATGCATCCACGCCGGCGACGGCCCGATCAGCTACGGGCTGGAGTGGAACGGCTACAAGGTCGTGATCGGCGGCGATACCGCCCCGAACAAGTGGTACCCGCAGTTCGCCAGGGGCGCCGACCTCTGCACCCATGAATGCTTCATGACCTCCGAGCAGATGATGAGCAAGTACAACCAGCCGCCCGAGCTGGCGCTGCGGATCAACCTGCTCTTTCACACCTCGGCGCAGTCGTTCGGCCAGATCATGAGCATGGTGCAGCCTCGCCGTGCCGTGGCCTACCACTTCTTCAACGACGCCGATACCCGCTACGACATCTACGACGGGATCCGGGAGACCTACGACGGCCCGCTCTCGATGGCGACGGACATGATGATGTGGAACATCACCCGTGATGCTGTGACCGAGCGCATGGCCGTCTCGCCTGACAGCGACTGGGATGTGGAGGGCCCAGGCGAGCACCTCGCGCCCGACCGGTCGCGGAAGTCCGAGTACACCAGCTTCACCCTCGACGGGCGACTCGATGTCGACGACGCCAACCGGGCGTGGATGAAGGCGTTCATGGAGGCGCACGGGCTCACGGCCGGCGACCTGACGGTCGGGGAGGCCTGACGGCGTCACCCCCGGCCGAGCTGGTCCCCGGCCGGCGCGGTGCGCCGGCCGTGCGCCTTGCTGCGGCCAGGCCAGCCCCCCGGCGCATATGGTGGCCTCCTACGATCCGGGGTCCACTTGAACAGCTCTACTACTGCGACAAGCTCAAGGTCCGCGGACGCGTGAAGGGCCCGGGCCCCACCAGCGTTCGGCTTCGCCGATCAGGCGGCCGACGGTCGCGGCTGTCCCGGCCAGGGTGGTCCGCTCTGCGCGCGGCTACGCGGCCACCCACTCCTTCGCGGCGTCGATCTCGTCGAGCGAGAAGTGGCGGATGGCACCCGGAAACATCCACCCGAAGGCGTGGACCGCATGGCCCATCCAGTCCGCGTCAGAAACGCACGCAATGCGCTCCCAGGAGCGGAGGTGCTCGACGCCCACCTTCGCGTCTTGCCACAGGGATCCCATGGTGTAGCGCTCGAACTCGGGTCCGAGCACGTAGAGGCAGCGCACCTTGCCATGCTCGCGAATGGCCTTCTCGACGACCGGGATCATCACCCGCTCGTAGTCCTCTCGCGTGACCCGGCCCTCGGCCTCGAATCCGATGACGTTGTCGGGAAGGCCCTCGATTGGCGCGATCATGTGGTCCTCCGTGTTCGGCGGCCGGCACCGACGCCGGTCCGCTGCGGTCGGCCTGCGCCTCGTCCCACCGGGCGGCGAGGCCTTGCAGGGCGTTGAACGCCCCCGCCACGATATCGGCGCGACTCGCCGGTGACATGAGCGACGCGAATCCGCCAGGACGCCGGCCGCCGCCGCCGACGCAGTATCTCCAGCCCGAGCGCGTCATCGACGCCATGGCCGAGTTCGGGACGGCTCGTGTCCTCAACCTCTCGGCGCTCCGGATCCTGTTGCTGGCGATCATCGCCGGCGGGTTCATCACGCTCGGCGCGCTCTTCTCGGTGCTGCTCGCGGCCGGCGTCGAGACCGAGGGGACCGCGCGCCTGCTCGAGGGGCTCGGGTTCTCGACGGGGTTCTTCTTCGTCATCCTGGCCGGCGCCGTTCTGTTCACCGAGGCCAACGTCGTCGCACCGGCGACGCTCCTGGCCAGCCCGCGCACCGCGGCGCTGCTCATCGTCCAGTTCTGGGTGCTGGCCTGGGTCGGCAACTTCGTCGGAGCCTTCCTCACCGGGGGCGCGATCAACATCGCCCAGGACTACTCCCCCGAGGTCGACGCCCTGCTGGCGGAGATCGTGGACACCAAGCTGGCCTTCCGCCAAGAGGGCGGCGCCGGTGGCTGGTGGAAGGCGGTCCTCTCGGGCGTGCTGGCCAACTGGATCGTCGGCATGGCGGCCTTCTTCGCCATGATGGGCCGTACGATCATCGGGCGCTACGTGCCGGTGTTCCTGGCGGTGACCCTGTTCGTGGCGGCCGGATTCCAGCACAGCCCCGCCAACATGGGCTTCTTCTCGCTCATCATGCCGACCGGCGACGGTCCGGGCTGGGACGTCGCCTTCGCCTGGAACATCGTCCCCGCCGGCATCGGCAACATCCTCGGCGGAGCGCTGCTGGTCGCGCTGCCGTTCTGGTTCATCTTCTCGCGCCTCGGGCCCGAGGCCCGCGACGCGGCCGGCGAGTGAGCCGGGCCTGGGACCCACCTGAGCCCCGGTACGCTCCAGTCAGGGGTGGACTTGAGCGGTCTTGAGGACATGAGCCACCAGACGGTGTAGGAGCGCGCGCGGTGGGGCCGGGCGCGGCGCGAGGACGTGCCCCGCTCGACGAGCGGCGAGTGGGCTCCCGACCCCGACCGACCCGACCCAGTTGCGCTCCTGGAGGAGCAGAACGAAACGCGGCTGCCCTGGCTGGTGCCCGTTCGGCGCGCACGGATGGTGGTCTCGGCGTTCACCTTCTATCGGGGCGCGGCGCGGATCATGAGCACCGACCTGGCGGCCACCGCGGTCACCGGACCGACGGTTCAGGCTTGCGGCGACGCCCACCTCGCCAACTTCGGCGCCTACGCGTCGCCCGAGCGCGAGCTCGTGTTCGACGTCAACGACTTCGACGAGACGCTGCCCAGCCCATGGGAGTGGGACCTCAAACGCCTGGCCACCAGCTTCACCGTCGCCGGCCGCGACCGCGGCTTCGACGACGCCGATTGCCGCGCCGCGACCGCCCGGTCGGTCGAGAGCTATCGCGGCGCCATGGCCGGGTTCGCAACCATGCGAACGCTCGACATCTGGTACGCGCAGCTGTCGGTCGATCGCCTCGCCCGCGCCGTGCGTGGCAAGGCTGCGCGCCGGATCGGCGAGTTCCAGCGCAAGGCCGGGTCGAAGGACAGCCTCTAGGCCCTCTCCAAGCTCACCGAGCGCATCGGCGGGGAGTACCGCATCAAGAGCGACCCGCCCCTGCTCGTACCGCTGCGGGATCTATCTGCTGCCTCTGATCCAGACGCCCTGCGCGCGCTCGTCGAGGCGGCCCTGGCCAGCTACCGATCAAGCCTCGCCGACAACCGCAGGCGACTGCTGGAGCGCTTCCAGGTCGTCGACGTCGCCCTGAAGGTCGTGGGGGTGGGCAGTGTCGGGACCCGCTGCCTGATCCTGCTGCTCGGGGGGCGCGACGCCGACGACCCGCTCTTCCTGCAGATCAAGGAGGCGACGGCGTCGGTCCTCGAAGAGCACCTGCCGGCCAGCGTCTACGACAACCACGGCGAACGCGTCGTGCGTGGTCAGCGCCTCATGCAGGCCACCAGCGACATCTTCCTCGGCTGGGCGGCGCCCTCAAAGGGGCGGCACTACTACTGGCGCCAGCTCAAGGACTGGAAGGGCTCGGTCGACCTCGACAACGCAACTCCCAAGAGGCTCGCCAACTACGCCCGAGTGTGCGGGTGGACGCTGGCGCGCTCGCATGCCCGCTCGGGCGACCCGGTCGCCATCGCCGCATACCTCGGCAAGGGACGCGTCTTCGTCGACGCCGTCACCGCCTTCGCCGAGGCCTACGCCGACCAGAACGAAAAGGACCACGTCGCCTTCAAGGCCGCCATCGACGACGGTCGCCTCCGCGCCGAATCCGGCGAATAGCCCGCCCCTCGGGGGCCACACCACAGATACGATTCCCGAGGCGGTGGCGATCGCGCGAAGCTCGGGGTGCTCACGGTAGGGTTCCCCGGCGCCGGCCGGTGAGGCCACAGCAACGCCGGCCGGGGTGGACGGACGTTGACGCAGCGAGCCAGGCCGAGCCGTTCCGCCAAGGAGGGCCTCTTCTCGGACGACCCGCGGCTGGTGCTGGTCATCGTCGCGGCGGGCATGGGCCTCTTCGCCGTCGCCCTCGACTTCTTCTCGGTCCAGGCCGCGCTTCCGAGCATGGCGGCGGACCTCGACACCTCGGTCACGTCGCTCCAGTGGGTGCTGAGCGGCTACCTGCTGGCCCTGAGCGCGATGTTCGTCGTGGGCGGACGGCTGGCCGACATCTTCGGGCGCCGCCGCTGGCTGATCATCGGCATGGCCATCTTCGGCGTGACCTCGCTCCTCGGGGGAGCCTCGCAGAGCGCCGAGATGATCATCGTCATGCGCATCCTCCAGGGCGTAGGTGCAGCGATCGTCTTCCCGGTGAGCATCTCGGTCGTCACCACGGCGTTCCCCGCGCAGAAGGTACAGCGCGCCGTCGGGCTCGCGTTCGCGATCCTGGCGATCGGGCAAGGGTTTGGTCCGTTCGCGGGCGGCGCGGTGACCGAGTACCTGAGCTGGCGGTGGGTTCTCTGGGTCAACGTCCCGATCGCCGTGATCGTGATCGTCCTCGTGCTCCGGTCAGTGCGTGAAACCCGGGACGAGTCCGTTCCCCGGACGATCGACTGGGCCGGCCTGGTGCTGATCATCGCGTCCGTCGGGAGCTTCACCTACGGCATCGACCTCGCGGCCGACGACGGCTGGGGCGCGCCGACCACCCTGGCCTTCATCGCTGCCGGAATCGTCGGTGGCGCCGTCCTCGTCTTCGTCGAGAACCGCACGCGCTTCCCGCTGCTGGATCTCCGGCTCTTCCTCATCCGCCGGTTCAGCGTGATGACCGGCGCGGGCGCCGTCGGAAACGGCGGCCTCGGGGCGATCGTCATCATCTCCATGCTCTTCTTTCAAGACCTCCGCGGGTTCTCGGCGATCGAGGCCGGGCTCGCGTTCCTTCCGTTCTCGTTCGGGATCGCGGCCGCCAGCATCCTCTCGGGCCGGCTCGAGGACCGTTCGCCACGGGCCGTCATGGCGACCGCGCTGGTGGTTGGCGGCCTCGGCACGCTCGGCATGGGGCTCTCCGAGTCGCTCGGGCCGTACCTGGTGCTCTCGGCCTTGGCTGGCTTCGGCGGCGGCCTGGCCTTCGCGTACGCGAACGTGGCGACGCAGGCCGTCGTACCCCCAGGCAAGTCCGGCGCGGCCTCGGGCGCGGTGCTCACCATCGTGGTCGGCGCGGCCGGCGTGGCAATCGCGCTCGCCGTCTCCCTCCTCGACACCCAGGCCGCGGTGGACGGCATCTACTCCCAGAGCGACCTCGACGCCGTGCTCATCGGGGCCGGGATCATCATGGCGGCGCTGGCGCCGCTGGTGGTCATCCTGGGGCGCGGGCGCACGTCGGGCGCCGCCAACTCGTCCTGACCGCGGCGTTCGCCCTCACGCCCCAAGCGACGCCGGCGCGCTCGCCGCGTGAGCCCTCGCTCGTCGCCCGCCGGGTGCTGCATGAGGTCGGCAGGGGCCCGAGACCGCGGGTCGCGTTGAGTGGCGCGCTACGGCTGTCGGACCAACCCGAGCCCGGCGAAGAGGCGGTACTTGTCCCAGGCCACCCAGCTCTCGACGATCTCGCGGTTCTCGATCCGGTCGATCTGGACGCCCGTCCACGTGACGACCTTGTTCGTCGGCGCGAAACCCAAGAAGTCCCCGGTGTGAGTGGCGGTGAATTCCCACCGAGTGGCGACCAGGTCGCCCTCAGCGATCTGCATCAGAATGCTGACCCTCGAGTCCGTGAAGGCGTCGTGGTATCCACCGACCAGCTCCACGTAGGCGTCCCGCGACTTCGTGGTCACGCCGCCCTGGACGTCCGATTCCTGATGGTTGACATAGCTCTCTGCAAGTATCGCCTCGGGGTTCTCCGAGTTGCCGCTGGCCCACAGCTCGTGGGCGCGTCTCGAGATGGCCTTGTTGTCTTCGTGTGACATGTAGCCCCGTTCCGATAGCAGTACGACTCGGCGTTCATGCGCCTCGCCACGTCGCGCGGGACCCGTCATGGCCTGCGCCCTACCAGCGACGCTCGCCCTGGCGGCCGGTCACAACCTCAGTCTATGAGGTCGAGGATGCCGGTTGCTTGCCCGATCTCGATGAGGTGCCCGTCCGGGTCTCGGACATAGGCCCGGATCTCGGCGCCTCGGTCCCAGGGGTCGGTGAGGAACTCGATTCCGTGGGTTTGAAGACGTTCCCGGGTCGCTTCGATGTCGGCCACGCGGACGTTGAGGAACGACGACACGGGCATGTCGGGGTTTGGGACATCGAGGGTGATGTCCGGCTTGTCCGGGGTGCCCGAGCCGCCGGGGTTCATGATGATCCAGGAGTTCGCGGCCCTGAGAATCACCGGGTTCTCTTCGACGATGACATCAGCGTCGAGCAGGCGGGTGTAGAAATCGCGGGAGGCGGCGGCGTCGGACACCACGATGAAGTGGGTCAGCAGCACGCCTTCTTCTGGGGCGGGAAAGTCGCTTCGCTTCATGGGTCCTGTCCTTTCTGTGCTGGCCGTGGATCGCGTCCGCTGCTTCTAGAGTATGGTCGTTGGGGGCTACGGGGCATGTTTCCGGAGGCGCCGAGGGGATCGGCTTCCATTCTTCTCAAGTCTGAGCAGAGATGCCGAAGTACGTGAGCTTGTTCTGCTACACCGGTGAGGCGTGGCAGCAGATGGTCAGGAACCCCGCGAACCGGGCGGAGGCCGTGCGCGTCACGATCGAGCACGCCGGGGGCGAGATGCACCAGTTCTTCTGGATGCTGGGCGACTACGACGGACTCGTGATCTACTCGATGCCCAGCGAGCAGGCCGCGGCGGCATACTCGGCCGCCGCCTCGGCCTCGGGGCGGCTGTCGGCGGCGCACACCCACCAGTTGCTCGACTCCGACGACGCAGCGGCAGCACTGACGCTGGCCGGCATGTTGCAGGAGGTCTACCACCCCCCGGGCGCGCCGAGCGACTGGCACAGCGAGTACGACGCGCTGGGGGGCTGAGCGCCGAGGCCAGCCCGACGCATCGCCGGGCGAGACCACGTGCTGCAGCCCGTTCGGCGCGGCGAACCACGGGCCGGCCCCTTCCTCCGAGGCCTCCGAGTCGAGCGAGCGGCGCACGTGTTCTTCGCGGCCGCTCGAGGCGGCTTCGGTGGATCGAGGATCACCGTCCCGTGGTGTACGGGGCGCCGCTACGGGTCCTGTCGCGAGCTTGGCGCCACCGTTGCGACGTCGATCTGTGGAACGGCCATCCCGATGCCTGCCGCATCGAGCGCCCGCTTGATCGCTCGAATCGCCTGATCGAGCGCACGGTTGCCGTCCCGAATGCTCGACCCGTGCCAGAACCGCACCGAGAGGCGCACCCCCTCGGTGAACTCCCTGGCGCGGACGGCGGGCGGGGGATCGGCGACGATCGCGTCGGGCCCGCGAAGTGCGTCGAGGATCACCCGCTCCGCCACGTCGATGTCTGTCGCATACGGGATCGTCACGTCCAGTTCGGTCCGGCGAGCCCGGTCGATCGTGTAGACGGTCACCGTCCCCTCGAGCACGTCGCGGTTGGGGATGTGAACCCGGCGCCCGTCGCGGAGACGAAGCAGCAGGCTCCGACCGGTGATCTCGATGACCTCGCCCCGATGGTCGCCGATCTCGACGTCGTCACCGACGCCGAAGGCCGGTCGGGAGCTGAGCACCACGCCGATCGCCATGCTCTCGACGAGCGGTTTGGCCGCGAACACCGTGATGATGATCACCCCGCCCACGACGAGCGTCAGCCAGCCCACGCCCAGCCCCAGGGTGCTGATGGCCCAGGCAATGGCGACGATCTGAACGAGCCACCGGGCGGCCTGGGCGATCAGCTTCGTGATCTGCTCGGACTGCCTCCCCGGTCGGCCGAAGTACCAGCGCGTCAATCGACCGACCAGGAACGCCAAGACGGTACCGATCAGCAGGATCCCGACGGCCGCGAGAACGTCGGTCGCCGTGAGATCCTGGCCGGTCAGCGAATCGTCGAGCTGCTCGAGGTTCACGACGCGAACCGGCGGTCAATCGGGCGCGTGACTGGGGGCGATGACGACAGCGACATGAGCGACCGGGAGCTTATGTGGATGCCAGGCCGTCCCCGTCGCCGTCCGCCCCGCCGGACCTATTGCAGCGCACCTCAGGGCATCTCTAGCACCCTCAGCCGAGGATCCGCTCGGAGGCCGAGATCCTCTTCAGCATCGCGTTTCCCGGTGATGACCCGATTTCCTCCTCACCATCCCGCGTTCGTGCGGGTGGGGCTGTTGACCGGAGGGTTGCCGGTTCGAATCCAGCCCGAGGAGTAAGAACGGCCAGCCCATGGCGTTTCTGAG
>JAUVPZ010000135.1 GCA_030598395.1 Miltoncostaeaceae bacterium
GCGTTACTACGCGGCGGGCGGCTGCGCGGCGGCCTCTCCCGCCAGCGCGCCCGCGAACTGGGCCACCAGGCCCTCCCGCGCGCCACGTGCGGCAAGTCGCACGGCGTTGGCGATCCCACGCGAGCCGGCGTTGCCGTGCCCAATCACCGCGAGTCCGCGCACGCCCAGCAGGTACGCGCCGCCGTAGGTGTCCGGATCGAGGCGATCGCGCACCCGGCGCAGCGACCGGCGGGCCAGCAGCGCACCGATGCGCCCGGCCAGCGTGGCCTGGACCGCGTCGCGAACCTCGGTGAACAGGAAGCCCGCGGCACCCTCGTAGAGCTTCAGCGCCACGTTCCCCGTGAACCCGTCGGTGACCACGACGTCGGCCAGGCCGCGCGGGATGTCGCGCCCTTCGACGTTGCCGATGAAGCCCGGCGTGTCCTCCAGGAGGCTGTGGGCAGCCTGCACCAGCTCGCTGCCGCGGCCCGCCTCCTCCCCGATGGACAGCAGGCCCACGCGGGGATCGGCCAGACCCAGCACGTCGCGCGCAAAGAGGCGGCCCATCAGCGCGAACTGGGGGTAGTGCTCGGGGCGCGCCTCGGCGTTGGCGCCCGCGTCAAGCAGCACCACGGGACCGCGCGACGACGGCATCACCACGGCGATGCCCGGCCGCATGACCCCGGGAACGCGCCGCAGGTGCAGCGTGCACGCCGCAAGCATGGCGCCCGTGTGCCCGGCCGACATCACCGCCTGGGCCTCACCCTCCCCCACCAGCCGGCAGGCAACCGCCACCGACGATCCGGGCTTGGCGCGCACGGCGCGCGCGCCGTCCTCGCTGCTGCCGACGACCTGCGGCGCGTGGACGATCTCCACGTCCGCCGCAGACCGGCCGTTGCTGTCCAGCTCGGCCCGAAGCACGGACTCATCGCCGACCAGCAGCACCCTGATCCCGCCGCCGGAGGCGTCAACGGCACCGCGCACCAGCTCGTGCGGCGCGTTGTCGCCGCCCATCGCGTCGAGGGCTATCGTCACCTCGCTCAACCGGGCTCCTTCAGCAAGCCGCGACCGCGGCTCAGGGCTCGATTTCGACGACCTTCGTCCCGCGGTAGTTACCACAGACGCCGCAGACGTGGTGGGGCCGAACGGGGCTTCCGCATGACGGGCAGCGCCCCATGCGCGTGGCGGCGATGGAGTGGTTCGCGCGCCGCTTGTCGCGCCGCTGGCGTGAGGTCTTGCGCTTGGGGACGGCCATGGGTCGTTCCTCTCGGGGGCCGGGGAAATGTAGCGGATACGGACGTGGGTGGCTCAGCCCTCGTCCGCGAGGCGGCGCGCCACGTCCTCGAGACCGGCCCAGCGTGAGTCGAACGGCCGAGGCTCGCCCTGCGCGCACCGACACGGCCCCTGGTTCAGGTTGGCGCCGCACACGGCACAGAGCCCGGCGCAGCCGTCCCGGCACAGGATGGCCGGCGGCCCGGCCTCGGCCATGGCGTCGCGGGCCCACGCCCCCAGGTCCAACACCTCGCCGTCGACGTACTCACAGGCCAGGTCGGGGTCGGTCGCGTCGTCGCCTGAGTACTCCCGCACGTCCAGTGAGACGTCGAGCCGGGCCGGCTCCAGGCACCGCCAGCAGGCGCCCTGGAGCACCAGATCCGCCCGTATGCGCAGGTTGAACCCACCGCTCGAGCGGCCCACGCCGAGCCGCAACTGGGCAGGCGCCACGACGTACTCCTGGCCGCCCATCACGAACGGATCGAGCGTCACGTCGTGCCGCTCGTCATGGCCCGCGCCCGGGGCGAGCGCAAGGGCGGCCAGATCGACCAGCGCGCCGCGGGTCTGGGCCGCGGTCATCGCAGGCGACTAGGGAACGGGTTCGGCGACCGAGTCGTCGTCGGGCCCCGACGGCTCAAGATCCGGCTGGGGCTGCTGATCCTCGAGCGGGCGGATGACCTCGGACTTGCCCTGCAAACGCTCGCGACCCCGCTGCACCGCCTCGATGAACTTGGCGAGGTTGTTCTCCAGCGTTCCCAGCACCTCGTCGGCGTAGTCCTCGGCGCCCAGCCGCACCTCGCGCTCGCGCTGGCGCGCCTCCTCCAGGATCTGCCCGGCCTCGCGCTCGGCCTTCTTCACGATCTCCTGCTCCGAGGCCTCCTGGGCCGCCTTGTCGCGGGCCTCGGCCACCAGGCGCTCGGCCTCGCGCTTGGCCTCGGCCAGCATCTCCTGGCGCTCCTTGACGATCCACCGGGCCTGCTTGACCTCCTCGGGGATCGTGGAACGCATCTGGTCGAGCAGGCCGTAGATGGACTCGCGGTCGATGCGCACCTGCTCGGTGAGCGGCACCGCCCTGGCGTTGTGCACAAGGTCGTCAAGCTTGTCGATGAGCTCGAGTACGTCCAACGAACCCTCCTCAGCCCGCCGTTGGGCTCCGCTGCATACGCTCGCGCAGCGCTGCGGCGACGTGCGGGGGCACCCAGTCGTCGACCGGCCCGCCCCAGGCCGCCACCTCCCGGACGCCGCCGCTGCTGATGAAGCTGTACTTGGCGGACGCCGGCAGGTAGATGGTCTCGATGTCTTCGGCGAGATGCTTGTTGATCTGGGCCATCTGGAACTCGTAGTCGAAATCCGAGATGGCGCGCAGGCCCTTCACCATGGCGAGCGCGCCCGCATCCTGGGCGTGCCTCACGACGAGGTCACCGAGCGGACGCACCTCTACATTCTCCAGATGGGCCACGCTCTCCTCCACGAACGCGATGCGCTCGGCCGTGCTGAAGATGGGCCGCTTCTTGAAGGAGCCGTCGGTGACCGACACGATCAGGGTGTCGAACAGCCGGCTGGCCCGCTCGATGATGTCCACGTGGCCCAGGGTCACGGGGTCGTACGTGCCCGGGCAGATGGCCAGCCTGCGTCCGTCCTGGACTGTCACGCTTCTCACTTCGCTCGGATGACGCTGACGGCTGTGTCGCCGTACACGCGGTCGTCACGCGCGTCGGCCGCCAGACCCGCCAGGGCAGGAAGCTCCGCCGAGGAGGCCTCCACGACGACCACGGCTCCCGGGTCGAGGACCGCAGGAAGCGCGTCCGCGAGCGCGCCCGCGATGCGACCCATCACGCTATAGGGAGGATCGATCAGGCACAAGCCGTAGGTGCGGCCGGCCGCCGCCTCGGCCCGCACAGCGGCCCGCCAGTCGCGCGCCACCACACGGCACCGGTCTTCGACGCCGAGCTTCCGCGCGTTGTCGGTCACGAGCGAGGCCGCGCGTCTGGCGCGCTCCACAAACGTGACGGTGGCGGCCCCGCGCGACAGCGCCTCGAAGCCCAGCGCTCCCGACCCGGCGAACAGGTCCAGCACGTCGAGTCCCTCCACGCTTCCAAGGCGGGCAAAGGTGGCCTCGCGCACCCGTGCGGCCGAGGGGCGCACGGCGCGACCGCGGGGCGCGGCGATGCGCTGCCCGCCAAGCCGGCCGCCCGAGATCGTCAGCCGGCCCATGGCGCCCCCTGCCGGGTGATGTCCTGAGCTGCGGTCATGCTGATCGTCTCATGATGACCGGATCGCCCGATCATGTGGCCTGTCACGGCTGCGGCCACGAAGCACCGGACGCCACGGTGGAGTGGCTCGACCCCGCCACCGGGGTGCCCGACCCCGACTGGGGCGAGCCCTTCTGCCCGGGGTGCGCGCCCCCGGGCCTCGCCCTCACCGCCGCTTAGAACTAGTGTCCCGAGCCAGAAATACATGGGCAGTTTCGCGGCTGCATCCCGTCGCGACGCGATGTCCTCGGTCGGCCCGATATTCGGAGATAGCGGGCCTCCCAGCGTCCTTGCGACGCTCGGGATTCGCGCCCGAAACATGCGACGAACTTCCGGCTCAGGACACTAGGGCGTCAGGCGGTAGAAGCGCC
>JAUVPZ010000078.1 GCA_030598395.1 Miltoncostaeaceae bacterium
CATCTCGGAGGGGCTCACCATCGCCGAGCTGGGCGACATCATCCACGCCCACCCCACGGTCAGCGAGATGGTGATGGACGCCGCCCAGCAGGCGGTGGGCGTGGCTCCCTACCTGTCCTAGTGTCCCTCCATGGCGGCGGCTGAGGTCTGGCGCCGCCTGCCGGCCGCGGTCCTCGACGCCGGCAGCGCGATCGCCCGCGCGGTGGCGCTGCTCGAGGGCATGCCCGCCGCAGGCCCGCCGGCCCTGGCCTGGACCAGGGTGCGCGCACCGGCGCTGATCCTGGGTCGCTCCGCCGCCGATCCCGCGGTCGACTGGCGCCTGTGCGCGGAGGCCGGCATCACCGTGCACCGCCGGGCCAGCGGCGGCGGCCCGCTGCTGTGGGACCACGGTCTGCTGGCGCTGGACGTGGCCCTGCCCCCCGGCCACGCGCTGGCGAGCGCCGACGTGGTGGAGGCCTACCGCTGGCTGGGCGAGGCCATGGCCGGGGCCCTGCACGCCCTGGGTGCGGTGGACGCGCGGGCGCTCACGCCACGCCAGGCGCGCGCGGCGCCCCCCGGCGACGCCGCCGCGGCCTGCTTCGGGGGCACGTCGGCGTACGAGGTGGTGACGGCAGAGCGCAAGGTGGTGGGGCTGGCGCAGGTGCGGCGTCGCTCCGGCACCCTGCTGCAGGCGGGCGTCGCGCTGCGGCTCGACGCGGCCACCCTGGCCGCGGCGCTCGGCCGCGACCGGCGCTTCGCGTCGGCGCTGGCCGACCGCGCGGCCGGCCTCGCGGAGGTGGGAGCCGTCGCCGAGCCCGGGGCGGTGGTGGCGGCCGTGGAGGCGGCGGTGTGCCGGCGTGCGGGCGTCGGCCTGTCCGACGACGCGCTCTCGGCCGGCGAGGAGCGGCGGGCGGCGGAGCTGGCGACGGAAGCCCATGGCGACCTTCGGGCTTCGACGGGGGCGCCCGCGGCTGGTAGACCACCCCAGGCATGAGCGAGCGCGACCAGCGTCGGCGCGACGATCTCCGGCGGCGCCGGCGGCGCACCCGGCTGGAGCGCCTCGCCCTGGTCGTGGTCGTGGCGGCGGTTGCCGCCGCCGCCGCGTTCGTCGTGCTGCGCGACGGCGGCGACGGCGGCGAGGTGCCGCCGGCCGAGGCATCCACCGAGGCGCCCACCGAGTCGGCCGCGAGCGCGCGGGAGGCCGACACCGAGCCCGCGCGGGCCCGCCCCAGCCGGGTGGAGGTGGCGGCGGCGGGTGACATCGCGGTGCTGGGGACCCCGCCCGACGGCGGCGCCGGCCTGATGGCCTCGGTGACCCACCTGCTCGAGGGCGACGTGGTGCTGGGCAACCTGGAGGGCACGCTGGCCACCGGCGGGGCCTCCAAGTGCGGCCAGGGCGAGGACGGCTCCTGCTTTGCGTTCCGGACGCCGCCGGCGCTGGCGGGCCACCTGCGCTCGGCGGGCTTCACGGTGATGAACCTGGCCAACAACCACAGCTTCGACTACGGCCAGCAGGGCCTCGACGAGACGCTGGCCGCGCTCGACGACGCCGACCTTCTCTCCACGGGCACCGCCGGCAGCGTGGCCACCCAGACGGTGCGGCGCGCCGCCAGCGTGCGGCCCGTGGAGGTGGCGGTGCTGGGCTTCGCGCCCTACCCCCAGACGGACCCGCTGCTGGACATCCCGGCTGCGCGGGCGCTGGTGGAGCGCGCCGACGCGCAGGCCGACGTGGTCATCGTGACCTTCCACGGCGGCGCGGAGGGCAGCGGCGCGGTGCACGTGCGGCCAGGCGAGGAGACCTACCTGGGCGAGCGCCGCGGCGACAGCATCGCCTTCTCGCGCGGTGTCGTCGACGCGGGCGCAGACCTGGTGCTGGGGCACGGCCCGCACGTGATGCGGGGCATGGAGTTCTACAGGGGCCGGCTGATCGCCTACAGCCTGGGGAACTTCGCCACCTACAGGGGGCTCAGCACCGCCGGGGTGCTCGCGCTGAGCGGGGTGCTCCAGATCACGCTCGCGGGCGACGGCCGGTTCGTGTCCGGCCGGCTGCGCCCGGCGTTCGTGACCGCCTCGGGCGCGCCCACGCCGGGCGGGGCGGCCATCGAGCACGTGCGCGCGCTGTCGCGGCAGGACTTCGGCGCCAGCGCGCCGCGCATCGACGACGCCGGGCGCATCCGTCCGCCGGAGTCGGCTCAGGCCAGCGGGTAGCCGACGGCCGCGGCGCGGCCGGCCACCCGCACCACCAGGACGGCCGGGCTCGCCTCGGCCCGCCGCCACAGGTCGGCGAACGCGTCGCCCAGCTGGTGGGGATGTTCCACCGCGACGGCCGACGCGCCGAAGCCGCGACAGATTTCGACGAGGTTCAGGGCAGGACTGTCGATCCGAAGGCCGGGCCAGGGGCCCTCTGGCCACCCGGTCATGCCCCGAAGGCCCGCGCGCAGGATCTCGTAGCCGCGGTTGTCGGCCACCACCAGCGCAAGGCCCAGCTCGTGGTGCGCGGCCGTCCACAGCGCGTGCACCCCGAACAGCAGGCTGCCGTCGCCCTGGATTGCCATCACCCGTCGCGCCGGGTCGGCGAGCTTGGCGCCCACCGCGGCCGGAAGGCCCCAGCCCAGGGCGCTGCCGCGGTGGGCCAGCCACGTGCCGCGCACGCGCCGTCCCAGGGCCGTGCGCAGCCCCCTGCCGGCCGTGAGGGCCTCGTCGACCACCAGATCGCGCGGCCCGACGGCGGCCGCCACGGCCCGGGCGAACGCCGCCGGCGACACCCCCTCCCCGCCCGCCTCCCGAGCGAGCGCCGCGCGCCCCCGGCGGCGGGCGTCCGCCGCGCCGGCAACCGCGCGCGCCCGGCGGCGGGCGTCGCGCGGTCCGGCCGGCCCGAGGCGCTCGAGCAGCCCGGAGAGCCCGGCCCGAAGCTCGCCCGCAAGGCCCACCTCCGGCTCGTGGACGCGTCCGATCTCCTCGGGGTCGTCGTCCAGGTGGACGAGGCGCACCCCGGCGCCGAGGGCGGGGCCCGGGCTACCTCCGAAGACCCGGAACACCGGCATGCCGCACGCGAACACCACGTCGTAGGGCGCCAGGATGGGCTCGATCTGGGCGTCGAACGGCGGCAGCGGGCCGCGGTAGAGCGGGTGGTCGGTGGCCAGGGAGACGCGCCCCGGCATGGGTTCCGCGAACAGCGGCGCTCCCAGACGGTCGGCGATCGCCGCCAGCTCGCGACCCGCCCCGGCGTCGCCGACGCCGTCGCCGAACAGGACCACCGGCGCTGCGGCGCTGCGGAGCGCCGCTGCCGCGCGGTCGAGCGCCTCTCCCGCGGGCGCGGCCTGCGACGGCGTCGGCTGGGGACGATGCGCCGGCGGTGCCGCGGCCGCCTGCACGTCCAGCGGCAGGCTCAGCACCACCGGCCCGCGCGGCGGGGTGAGCGCGATGCGTACCCCCCGGGCCACCAGCTCGGCAAGCTCGGCCGCGTCGTGCGCCTCCCAGGCCGCCTTGGCGATCGGGAGGGCCATGCCCACCACATCGCCGCCGAGGAACGGGGCCGCCGGCAGCAGGTGCTGCTGCTGCTGGCCTACCGTGACCAGCATGGGCACCCTCCCCATCGAGGCGTTGAGCACGCCGGCCATCGCGTTCGCCAGGCCGGGCTGCACGTGCACGTTGACCGCGGCCAGCCGGCCGCTCTGCTGGGCGTAGCCGTCGGCCATGCCCATGGCGGCGGCCTCGTGTAGCGCCAGCACGTAGCCCAGCCGCTCCTGGCGGCCGAGCGCCTCGATGAGCGGCAGCTCGGTGGAGCCCGGATTGCCGAACAGGTACGGGACGCCCTCGGCGGCCAGGGCGCGCAGCAGCCAGTCGGCGCCGTTCAGTCCCAGCTCGGCGACCTACCCAAGAGGGGCCATGGTGAGGCCGGCGTCCTGCAGCTGTTCCCAGTAGAGCTCGGCCTGCTCGCGGGGGCCGCTCCACACGCTGGCGCTGCCGCGCCGGTGGATCTTGTCGGCCAGCGCCATGCCGCGGTCGTGGTCGACTCCGGGAATGACCTGCGCCAGCGCGCGCGCCACGTGCTCGAAGGTGTTGTGGTCGTCGTTGAGCACGATGACGTGGCAGGGGTCGCCGTAGCCGGCGTCGTCGCCGGGGCCCTTCTCCTTCGGTCTGGGCGGTGCCTCGGTCGCCACGGGGGGAGGATAGCCCCGCCACGGGGCCCGGCGCGCGTCCAACCGCCCGGAAGCCCGCGTAGGCTGACCGCCTGCCCGCCCCCAAGCTGAGCCTGCTCGACTGGAAGCGGCGCGTGAGCGCGCTGTACGGCCAGGTGCGCGAGGCGGGCGACTCGACCGAGGCGCTGCAGGCCTTCCGCAGAGCGCGCGACGAGCTGTTTCGCGGGCACCCCCGGAGCCCGCTGCCCGAGGCGGAGCGGGCGGGCTTTCCCGGCGTGCCGTACTACCCCCACCGCCCCGAGCTGCGCGCCGAGGCCGAGCTTCAGGCCGAGTCGGACGGCCCCGAGCTGGTCATCCCGAGCAGCACGGGCGAGCCGGTGCGGTTCCGGCGGTTCGGGTTCGTGCGACCCGTGCTGGACGGGGTGGAGGTGGCGCTGGCCGTCTACTGGCTGGAGGGCTACGGAGGTGGCGTGTTCCTGCCGTTTCGCGACGCCCTCGCCGGCAGGGAGACCTACGGCGCCGGGCGCTACCTGCTGGACACGGTGAAGGGCGCCGACCTGGGCATGAGCTCCGACGGGCGCCGCATGGTGCTGGACTTCAACTACTCCTACAACCCCTCGTGCTCGTACGACCCGCGTTGGAGCTGCCCGCTGGCGCCGCCCGAGAACCGCCTGGACGTGGAGATCGCCGCGGGTGAAAGCATGCCCTGAGCCGCCGCGGCGCGAGCGCGGGGCGGGCACTACGATCGGCACGATGGTCACCCGCCCCGCCCCGCCCGCGCCCGATCCGGCGCTCGAGCGGTTTCATCCGGTGGTGCGGGAGTGGTTCGCGCGCGCGTTCGCCCGGCCCACGCCGGCCCAGGCGCAGGGCTGGCCGGCCATCGCCACCGGACAGCACGCGCTGATCCTGGCACCGACGGGTTCGGGCAAGACCCTGGCGGCCTTCCTCTGGGGCCTCAGCGCCCTGCTGGAGGAGCGTCTCGACGGCCACACCGCGTCGCGGCTGCTCTACATCTCGCCGCTCAAGGCCCTCAACTACGACGTGGAGCGCAACCTGCGGGCGCCGCTGGCGGGCATGCGGGCGGTCGCCGCCGAGCGGGGAATCGAGCTGCCCGAGCTGTCGGTGGCGGTGCGCACCGGCGACACGCCGCAGCGCGAACGCGTCCGCATGCTGCGCCACCCGCCCGACGTGCTGATCACCACACCCGAGAGCCTGTTCCTGCTGCTGACCTCTCGCGGCCGCGAGATCCTGGGGGGCGTCACCTCGGTGGTCGTCGACGAGATCCACGCGCTGGCGGGAGGCAAGCGCGGCACCCATCTGGCGCTCAGCCTCGAGCGCCTGGAGCGCCTGGGCACCGAGGAGGGCGGCGGCATCCAGCGCATCGGCCTGTCGGCCACCCAGCGCCCCCTTGACGAGATCGCACGGTTCCTGGGCGGCCAGGACGCCGAAGGTCAGCCTCGCCCGGTCACCGTGGTGGACGCGGGTCAAGTCAAGGCACTCGACCTGGAGGTCGTTGTGCCCGTGGAGGACATGCGCGAGCCGGGACAGGCCGCCTCGCCGGGCGACGACCTGCCCGCGCGCTCCATCTGGCCCGCGGCCCACCAGCGGCTGCTCGAGCTGGTGCGCGCTCACCGCTCCACGCTGATCTTCGTGAACAGCCGTCGCCTGGCCGAGCGGCTGGCGGTGCGGCTGAACGAGCTCGCCGGCGAGGAGATCGCCCGGGCCCACCACGGCAGCCTGGCGCGCGAGCAGCGCCGCCTCATCGAGGACGAGCTGAAGTCCGGCCGCCTGGCGGCGCTGTGTGCCACCAGCAGCCTGGAGCTCGGCATCGACATGGGCGCCATCGACCTGGTGATCCAGGTGGAGAGCCCGCGCAGCGTGGCCCGGGGCCTGCAGCGCGTGGGCCGCGCCGGACACCACCTGGACGCCGTCAGCCGGGGGCGGCTGTTCCCCACGTTCCGGGGCGACCTGCTCGAGTGCGCCACCGTGGTGTCGCGCATGCAGGCCGGCGCCATCGAGGAGACGCGCGTGCCTCGCCAGCCGCTGGACGTGCTGGCTCAGCAGCTGGTGGCCATGGTGGCCGACGCCGCGTGGGGCGTCGACGAGCTTCTGGCGGTGGCCCGCGGGGCGTACCCGTACGCGGAGCTGTCGCGCGAGCAGCTGGAGGGCGTGCTCGACATGCTGGCCGGCCGCTACCCGTCCGACGAGTTCGCCGAGCTGCGCCCCCGCGTGGTGTGGGACCGGGCCGCCGGCGTCGTGCGCGGGCGCGACGGCGCGCGCTCGCTGGCCGTCCAGAACGCCGGCACCATCCCCGACCGCGGCCTGTACGGCGTCTTCCTGGCCGACGGCAGCGGCCGGGTGGGCGAGCTGGACGAGGAGATGGTCTACGAGGCGCGCACCGGCCAGACGTTCATGCTCGGGGCCTCCACCTGGCGCATCGAGGACATCACGCGCGACCGCGTGATCGTGTCGCCCGCCCCCGGTGCACCCGGCGCGGTGCCCTTCTGGCGCGGCGAGGGCGCGGGCCGGCCCTTCGAGCTGGGCGTCGAGGTGGGCCGCCTGGCCCGCGAGCTGGCGGGCGCGTCCGAGGGTGCGGCGCTCGCCCGCCTGGCCGCCGACAGCCGCCTGGACGACAACGCCGCCCGCAACCTGGTGGCGTACCTGCGCGACCAGGAGGACGCCACGGGCATGGTGCCCAGCGACCGCACGATCGTGGTCGAGCGCTTCCGCGACGAGATCGGCGACTGGCGGCTGTGCGTGCTCTCGCCCTTCGGCGCGCGGGTGCACGCGCCGTGGGCCATGGCGCTCTCGGCGCGCATGCGCTCCGAGACCGGGGGCGAGGCCCATGCCCTGTGGGGCGACGACGGCATCGCGCTGCACGTGCCCGACAGCGACGAGGCGCCCCGGGCCGGGCTTGCACTCATCGACCCGGACGACCTGGAGGAGCTGGTGCTGGCCGAGCTGGGCACGACGGCGCTGTTCGGCGCCCGCTTCCGCGAGAACGCCGCGCGCGCGCTCTTGATCCCGCGGCGCCGGCCCGGGGGGCGCACGCCCCTGTGGCAGCAGCGGCTGCGCGCCGCCTCGCTGCTGGAGGTCGCCCGCCGGCACGGCAGCTTTCCCGTGATCCTGGAGA
>JAUVPZ010000102.1 GCA_030598395.1 Miltoncostaeaceae bacterium
GCTGGTGGCGCGCCGCGCGGGGGCGCGGCCCGGCGACATCGCCAACTCCCGACCGTGGGCCGAGCTCGGCGCCGAGCGGTCGGCCCGGCTGGGCTAGTACCCCGTCAGGAAACGTTCGCCACGCTCCGCCGTGCTGCAAACCTCCGCGGATGAGGCGTCCTCGGTCATCGCCATGGGGTCCGCCATGGCGATGACACTGCGTCCTGGCCCCGCGGGGTTTTCGCGGGCGGAACGCGCCCACGTCCCCTGGCGGGGCACTAGACCTGGGAGAGGTCGGCGCGCAACTCGGCTGCGCGCTCGCGCTTGACCGAGTCGCCGTACTGCTCGTAGAGGTAGGCGACGATCGCGCGCGAGCCGTGCAGCACCACTTCGCCGTCCACGAGCACGGGCACGAGAGCCTGGTCGGTGAGCCGCCAGACCTCGCTGCGCTCCTCGCGCGGGTACGGCACCTGCACCGGCGCGTACGGCTGGCCCACGTTCTCCAGCGCCTGGCGGACCGCGGCACACCAGGGACATTTGCGCAGCTGGTACAGCGTGATCATCGCCTTAAAGGAGTATCACGACCGGCAGGCGGCCGCCCGTCGCCGGCGAGGAACCGCAGCGCGCCAAGCGCCCCCTCCAGCCCGTCGACCAAGACGTCGGCGCCCTCGCGCACCTCGTCCGGTACCTCCGGTCCCAGAACCCCCACGGTCACGGCCGACGCCAGATGCCCCTCGGCTCTGAGCGCCCGCAGCGCCCGCCAGACGTCGAGGTCGGTGTGATCGTCGCCCAGCGACACCGCCAGCCGTGCCGGCACCCCGTCCAGAAGCGCCCGCGCAGCGGTGCCCTTGTCGATGCGCACCGGAGGGCGGATCTCCAGGATCATCCGGCCGCGGGTCGGCACCAGGCCCGCGTCGCGGGCCGCCGGCGCCACGACGTGGTTCAGATAGTCGCCCGCATCCCTGGGGTGGCGCGCGCCGCGGGAATGGAGGCTGAGGGTCACCACCTTGTCCTCCACCCACACGCCGTGCTCGGCCAGGCGGGCGGTCCAATCGGCGGCGAAGGCAGCGATGCGCGGACGGAAGGCCGCAGCCTCTGGCAGCGGCGCGGGATCCGTCCCCGGACGTCGAACTTCCATCCCGTGGTTTCCGGCGTACGCAATCTCCGGCACATCCACGATCCGCATCAGCTCGTGGATGCTCCGGCCGCTGATGAACGCTACGAGCGCCGCCCGCCGGGCCAGGCGCCGCACCAGCTGGCGCGCCTCCTCCGGCAGCTCCACGTCCTGCGGCCGAGCGGCGATCGGGGCCAGCGTGCCGTCGAGGTCGCACAGCACCGCCGCCGCCGCCAGATCGTCCCTCAGTGGCGCGAGCAGCGCGAGCGCGGAAGGGGCGGTCACGGGCGCCGACGCTAGCACCGCGCCGCTGGGCTCGCGCGGGCACGTGATGCGGCTTGCGGCCATCGGCCTTGCGGCGGGTCTCTTCTCGGCCCTGTTCGGCGTGGGCGGCGGCGTCATCATGGTGCCGCTGCTCGTGGTGCTGGCCGGCTACGACGCCAAGGTGGCCACGGCCACCTCGCTTGCCGCGATCATCTTCACCGCCAGCACGGGGGCCCTGACCCACGGCCTGCTGGGCAACGTCGACTGGGAGAAGGCCATTCTCATCGGCGTGCCCGCGATGGCCGGCGTGACCGTGGGCATCGCGTTCAAGGACCGCATCAGCTCGCGGGTCCTGAGCTACCTCTTCGCGGTCGTGCTGGTGGCCGTGGCCGTCGGGCTGGCGATCGGATGATCGTGGAGATCGCCCTCGTCGTGGCGCTCGGCGTCGCCGCGGGAGCGATCGCCGGCCTGTTCGGCGTGGGCGGCGGGATCATCTTCGTGCCCACGCTCACGCTGGTGCTGGGGCTGTCGCAGCTCAACGCCGAGGCGACCTCGCTGCTGGCGATCATCCCGGTTGCGATACTGGGCTCGTGGCGCCAGAGCCGCAGCGGCACCGTCCGCTGGCGCGATGCCATCCTCGTGGGCGCGGTCTCGGCGTTCACCGCAGTGGCCGGCGCGCTGATCGCCGACGCCGCACCCGAGCGCGCGCTGCGCATCGGGTTCGCGCTGCTCTTGGTGGCCACCGCCGTGCACCTGGTGCGCACGGCCCGCCGCGACCCTGCATGAGCGCCGGCTACGGTGCCAGCAGCGCCTCGGCCGCGCCGCGCGAGATGTCGATCAGCGGCGTGGCGAGCAGCGCCAGCAGGATGATGCTGAGCGCCGCCGTCGCCGTGGCCGCGAGCACCGGTCCCGGCACGGCGAGCATCCTGGCCGGCTGCGCGTCCTCGCGCCCACCGAGCCAGAGCACCCCGAGCACGCGCAGGTAGTAGCCCAGGCTGACGACGCTGCCCGCGGCGCCCACCAGGGCCAGCCAGGTCATGCCGGCCTCCACCGCGGAGCCGAACAGCAGGAACTTGCCCACGAACCCGGCCAGCGGCGGGAACCCGGCCAGCGACAGCATCGCCAGGGTCATGGCGATGCCGAGTACGGGCCGGGCCCGACCGTAGCCGGCCAGGGCTTCGAGCTGCTCGCCGTTCTCGACCTCGCGCTCGCGGATGATCACGACGGCGAACGCTGTCATGGTCATCGCCAGGTAGGCGATGAGGTAGTAGGCGACGGCCTCGGCGCCCCTGATGCCCCCCGCGGCCACGCCGATGAGCAGGTAGCCGGCGTGCGCCACGCTCGAGTAGGCCAGCAGCCGCTTCATGTTCGTCTGCACGAGCGCGGCGATGTTGCCGATTACGATGCTGGCGACCGCGATGGCGGCGATGGCGGCCTGCCAGTCGGCGGCGAGCTCGGGCAGCACGCCCTGGAAGATGCGTAGGAACGCCGCGAGGGCGGCTGCCTTGGTGGCCGTGGACATGAACGCCGTGACGGTGGTGGGCGCGCCCTCGTAGACGTCGGGCGTCCACATGTGGAACGGCGCGGCCGACGCCTTGAAGGCCAGCCCCACCACGATGAGGGCCATCGCGGCGATGACCAGCGGGTCGGCCGTGAGCCCGGTGAGCTCGAGCTGCTGCCCGATCGTGGCGAAGTCGAGCGCCCCCGTGGCGCCGAACAGCAGGGCGAGCCCGTACAGCAAGACGGCCGATCCGACGGCCCCCGTGATCAGGTACTTCAGGCCGCTCTCGAGCGAGCGCTCGCGCCAGACCTCGAGCGCGCACAGCACGTACAGCGACATCGACAGCGTCTCGATGCCGAGGAACAGGGTGATGAGGTCGCCGGCGGAGGCGACCAGCATCATCCCCGCGACGGCCACCATGATCAGCCCGGCGAACTCGCCGCGGCGGTCGACTGCCGCCGACTCGTGCCAGCCGAGCGCGATCACCAGCAGCGCCGCGGCCAGGAAGATCGCCGACAGCAGCAGGCTGAAGCGGTCGGTGCGCAGGCTGCCGCCGAACGCCTCCTCGCGGTCGCCCCAGAGGACGACGATCGCAACAAACGCGGCGACGATGCCGGCGACGGCGACGCCGGTGGGCGCGTACCGGCGCACCCGCTGCGAGTCGAACAGCCCGGTGCCCATCGCCAGCACGCCGGCGGCGGCCACGATGATCAGCGGGAGGGCGGCGACCACGTTGAGGTGGCTCACGGGGCGCCCTCCTGCGGGGTGTCCGGCGCCGCCGGCTCGTCGCCGGGAAGCGGCACCGCCTGTGGCGGCGGGTTCGGAGTTGGCGGCCGGGCGATCTCGTCGGCGTCCCGCCCCGCCGCGACCTGCGCCGGCGCGATGGCCCGCTCGACCGACGCCCGCGTTGCGCCCACGATGCCGGTGGGCCAGAAGGCGATGAAGAACATGACGATCACGATCGGCACGAGCACGAGGTAGTCGGGCGCCCGCAGCTCGGACCTGCCCGTGTCGGCCCCGTGCGGCGGGCCGGCCATCGACGTCTGGTAGAGCCGCAGCATGTAGATCGCGGCGTAGACGATCCCGATGCACGCCAGCACCGCCAGCCACACGTGCTGGCGGAAGACGCCGCTGAGGATGAAGAACTCGCCGGCGAAGCTGTTCGAGCCGGGGATCGCGAGCGACGCCATGGCGACGATGAGAAAGACCCACGCCAGCCGTGGCGCCCCCGCCGCCATGCCGGCCACGTCGTCGATGCGGTCGCCGCTGGTGCCGCGGTTGATGATGCCCACGATGGCGAACGCGGCCGCCACCACGATGCCGTGGTTGACCATCTGCAGCACCGCGCCCTGGGCAGACAGCAGGTCGAACGCCACGATCCCCAGCAGGATGAACCCCAGGTGGGCCAGGCTGGAGTAGGCCACCAGCATCCGCATCGTGGGCGCGCGCCAGGCCAGCAGCGACCCGTAGATGATCCCGATGACGGCCAGCACGCCCAGCGGGATGGCGAAGTTGTCGGCGCCTTCGGGGAACAGCGGCAGCCCGATGCGCAGGAAGCCGTAGGCGCCGGCCTTGCTCATCACCGCCGCCAGCAGCCCGGTGACCAGGATGGGCGCGGCCCGGTACGCGCCGGGCAGCCAGCCGTGCAGCGGCCACAGCGGCAGCTTGATCGCGAACGCCAGTGCGAAGCCGGCGAACAGCAGCGTGCTCTCGGTCTCGCTGAACACCACACCACGCAGCTCGGGGATGCTGAACGTGAACTGCCCCGTGATGTCCTGCGCCACGAACGCCGTCGCCAGCAGCGCGACCAGCATCACCAGGCTGCCCGCCATGGTGTAGATGACGAAGCGCACGGTGGCCGGTCCGCGGTCCTGGCCTCCCCACATGGCCATGAGGAAGAAGAACGGGATCAGCATGGCCTCCCAGAACACGTAGAACAGCACCAGGTTGGTGGCGGCGAACAGCCCCAGAAGGCCCGCCTCCGCCGCCAGCAGCAGGCCGAGGAACGCCCGGCCGCGCAGCGGCGTGCGCCACGCCGTGGCCGCCACCGCCAGGAAGAACAGGCCCGCCGTCAGCACCAGGAGCCACAGCGAGATGCCGTCGACGCCGACATCCCATGCCAGGCCGACCTGCTCGGCCCAGTCCAGCGTGTCCGGGTACTGGATGCCCGGCACCCCGCGCTCGAACACCCCCACCAGGATGGCGCTGAACACCAGCGACGCCCCGGAGGCGACCAGCGCGATGAGCCGGGCCTCCCTGAGACGGGCGGCCGGCACCAGCAGCATGGCGAGCGCCCCGGCCAGGGGTAGCAACACGATGATCGAGACGTAGGGCATGCCTACGTCGCGAGCACGAAGATGACGCCGACGATGGCGAGGCCGGCGATCATGGTGAACACGTAGGTGCGAACCAGGCCGGTCTGCGCCGCCCGCAGCCCGCGGCCCGCGTCGAGCGCCGCTCGCCCGGCGGCCAGCATGGAGCCCCGGATGCCGTAACGCTCCACGTCCTTGGTGAGCACGTCGGCCACCTTGTGGCCGCCCTCGACGAACACCGATGTGTAGACGGGGTCGAAGTAGTAGCCCTCCTGCAGCACCTCGCGGGTGCGGGGCAGCCTGTCGGCGTACTGGCGCCGCCGTGCGGGGCCCTTCGCGAACAGCCAGTAGGCGACCCCGATCGCGATCACGACCAGTGTGAGCGACGCCACGCTGGAGAGCACGGTGGCGGCGATCGAGGCTTCGGTCTTCTCGGGCTCCACGAGCACCGGCGTGAGCCAGTCGTCCACCAGGGCCCAGCCGTCCGGCACCTGGATCCAGCCGCCGACGAAGGCCAGCAGCGCCAGGATCGAGACGGGAACCGCCATGATCCAGCGCGAGGGGTGGGGCACCGGGTCGTACC
>JAUVPZ010000156.1 GCA_030598395.1 Miltoncostaeaceae bacterium
GCCCTCCACTCGCCGTCGGTGACCTCCCCGCCCAGCGGTCGCTCCGCCGGGCCGAGGTGCTCGCTCAGCCAGCCGTCGATCGCCGTCGCCGGGCCGCCCCCGAAACGTCGGGCGCCGGCCCGGCCGCTGCGCAGCAGGCACAGGGCGGGGACGCTGGAGCGGCTCACCTGGATGCCCCGCGGCCACAGCACCTCCTGGCGCAGTGCCCAGTCGCCGGGCCCTGACAGCAGGGCGTACCCCAGCGGGATCGAGGGGCGCGCCAGGGCTACCTCGGCCAGGCTGGCCGCCAGCAGCTCGGAGGCCGGGCAGCGCGGGATCCCCAGGCCCAGCAGCGCCACCGGCTCGGCGGCCAGTCGGGCGACCAGCGACCCGAGCCGCTCGGGCGAAAGGGGCGACGGCTCGCTCATCTGGCGCCTCCCGGTCGGGCCGGCTCGACCTCGCCCACCGTTCGGCCCTCCCGCTCGAGCTCGGAAGCCGCCCGCTCGCGGCGCACGCGCTGGCGCTCCTTGAGTGCCACGAAGCCGCCCACCACGAGGGTGATGGCGAACGCGACCACGAAGGCCACCCAGATCCTGTCGGCGAAGGCCTTGCCCGCGAAGAAGCCGATCAGCGCCGCCTGGGTCGACCACACCACGGCACCCATCGCGTCGAACACCAAGAACCGCGCGTAGCGCATCTGGCCGGCGCCGCACGACATGTTGATGGCGATGCGCAGGCCGGGCAGGAACCGCCCCACGAACACCAGCGCGGGCCCCCGCCGCCGCACCATCCGCTCGGCTGCCACCAGGCGGTCGTTGCCCGCCAGCCGTGCGACGGTGCGCCGGATCGGCCCGCCCCCGCCGCGGCCGATCCAGTAGGCGGTCGAGTCGCCGATGACTGCGCCCACGGCGCCGGCGAGGATCACCAGCGGCAGGCTGAGCCTGCCCTGCGCCGCCAGCACCGCGGCGGCCACGATGGCGGTCTCGCCCGGCAGCGCCGGGAAGATTCCGTCGCCCGCTACCACCAGGGCCACGGCCCAGTATCCGACGCGCGCCGCCCAGTCGGCCGTCTCGTTGAAGGTGTCCAGGATCGACGCCGCCGCAATCGGCCACGCGTTCATGCTCCGATGATGACAGGAGCAAGGGTGGCGGCGGCCGCGCCCGTTGGTAGCTTGGCGCCGTGGGTCGCATCGCCGACGCGGCGCTGGAGTTGCTGGCGGGGGGGCCGGCGCACCATCGCGAGCTGGGCTCCCTGCTGTTGCGGCGGGGCGTCACGCGCGCCCGCGATCCGGCCGGGGCCGTGCGCCGTGCACTGCGCCACGACCCCCGCACCGTCGTGCTCGCCGACGGCAGGGTGGCCAGCCTCGCGCAGGCGCTCGACGGTGTCACGCTCACCGCCCGCCTCGACGCGGCGGCCATCGACGAGGGGTCGCTGCCGCTCGACCCCGACCTCGCACCCCTGGCGCTGACGAAGGTGGGCCCGCGCGTCGCGTTGCCCGAGGGCGCTCGTCCGGGCTGGGCCGTGGCCGTTCGGTTCGACGGCGGGGCCGGCGTCGTGGCGACGCGGTCGCAGAAGCGCCTGGGCCGCCGGCCCGCCGACGAGGCCGCCCTGATGTCGGTCGTGCGGCGGCGGTTCGGCGAGACGAGTGCCCGCGAGCCGCTGGTGTCGCTGGCCGCCGTGGTGGTCGAGGTGACCGCCTCCAACCCGTCTGCGCTGCGCGCGCCCGGCATGCCCCTGTCCGAGGTGCTGTCGCGCGCCGGCTACGAGGTGCACCTTGGCTGGATCGGGCGCGCCGGCACACGCTGGGATGCCGTGGTCGAGGCCCATGCGCAGGCGCTGGAGGATCGGGCGTCCCACCTGCTGGGCGAGGGGCGGTTTGGGCCGTCGGCCGAGGTGCAGGCGGAGCTCCTGCGCCTGCTGGGCCGGGTCGCCCCCGATCGTGTCTCCGCCGCGCGTCGCCGTCTTGCGCGCACCCTGGCCCGCGACGACCGGGCAGGGGAGGCCGTCCGGCTGCTCCGCGAGGCGTTCCCCGAGGGTGACCCTGACGACCGCTACGCCGCGGCCGCACTGGCCTACCGCATGGGCGACGCGGTCGCCGCACGGCGCTGGGTTGAGGAGGGGCTCGCCCGCGCGGAGGACGCGACGTCCGAGGTGGTGCAGGCGCTCGCCGATCTGGGCTCCGACCTCGACGAGCAGGCCACCTTTACGCGGCTGCGCTCGGCGCTGGAAGGGGCCGACGACGACCCGCTGGCACTGGCCCGAGCCATCGTGCGCCCCCGGCGCTCCTACCTGGTGGAGGCCATGGTGGAGGTCACGGTGGGTCAGATGGAGGTCGACGACGCCGTCGGCGCGGTCACGGCCATGGCGACGTCGGCGGGCGACGTCGGGCGTGAGGCCGGCCTGGCGTGCGGCGCGGTGCTCGGCGGCCAGGTGGCGTCGGCTGCTCGCGAGGCGCTGGGTGCCGGCGCCGCCGCACGGCTGCCCGCCGTGGCGGGCCTCGTGGAGGCCCACCCCGCATCGGCCTGGATCACGTCGCTCGACGACGCGCCCGACCAGCAGCAGCTGATCATCGCCGTGGCGAAGGAGGAGGGACGGGTGGCGCCGCTGGTGGCCCTCATCGACGTGGAGGAGCTGAACGGCGCTGCGAGGGACGCGTTCTTCCTCCCCGACATGGCGCCCGTCCGCCTGGAGCGCGAGGTGCTCCAGCCCATGGAAGAGATCGGACTGCGACCGCAGCCGTTGGCGGTGGCGGCGGCGGTGGCGCAGCTGGCCGCGGCGCTGCGCGGCGCCGGGATGCTGGGCTGGCGCCTGCCGTCGCTCGAGGGCCAGCCCGTGCTCGAGCGCGCCCGGCGCTGGGTGCTCGAGCGGTGGGAGCCGCCCGAGTCGGCCGGGGTCTAGTGTCCCGAGCCAGAAATACATAGGCGGTTTCGCGGCTGCATCCCGTCGCGACGCGGTGTCCTCGGTCTGGGCTTCCCTGCGTCTTTGCGTCGCTCGGGATTCGCGCCCGAAACATGCGACGAACTTCCGGCTCAGGACA
>JAUVPZ010000030.1 GCA_030598395.1 Miltoncostaeaceae bacterium
GCGGGGTTGCGCGGTTGGCGTCGACGTGGTGGCCGTACTCGTGCAGCAGGCTGTGGCGCACAACGTCGGGGCTGGTGGCCGGCACCACGATGGTCGCCGCGTCGCGGCGACCGCCGTAGCACGCCACCGCGTCCCCCGAGCCGCAGGTGCTCGCGATGCTGGACCGGGGGACGACGCGCATCGTCACGCCCTCGATCTCGTCGCCGTGCAGCGCCCTCCGGAGGATGCGCGCGTAGCCGGCGAGGTCCACCCCGGATGCACGCACGTCGAAGGTGATGGCGCGGCCCGAGCCGTCGCCGACGCGGCGGATGGCGCCGTCGGCCTGTGGCACAAGGGCGGCTAGTCCGAGCCCGGCGATCACCGGAGCCGAAGCCAACGCCAACGTCCGTCCCCGCATCGAGCCCGACCGTATCGCAGCACCGCGGGCAGGCCGCGCGGTTCCGGTTGGGCCGCGGTGAGGCTTCTGTGAAGGCCTCCGCGCCGACCGCAACTCCGGGGTGGGCGGCCGGCTTGCTTGCGGTCCGCCGCCGCGGCTAGCGTTCCGGCCGATGCCCCCTGCGCCCGACCCGCCGTTCGCGCATCTCCACGTCCACAGCGAGTACTCCATCCTGGACGGCGCGTGCAAGATCACGCGGCTGCTCGACCGGGTGCAGGAGATGGGCCAGAGCGCGGTCGCGCTCACCGACCACGGCGTCATGAGCGGCGCGGTCGAGCTCTACCGCGAGGCGAATAAGCGCGACGTCACGCCCATCGTCGGCCTCGAGGCCTACGTGGTGCCCGACCACTCCGCCCGGCCGGCGCGCGAGCAGGAGGGCCCCTCCCGAAGTCATCTCACGCTGCTGGCCCAGAGCGCCCACGGCTACTACAACCTCATCAAGCTCTGCTCGGCCGGGCACGTGGCGGGCGGGCACCTTGGCAAGCCGCGCATCGACCACGGGCTCATGGCCCGGTACGCCGACGGCATCATCGCGCTGTCGGGCTGCCTGTCGGGCACCGTCTGCCGCAGCCTCGAGAACGGCGACTATGGCGCCGCCCGCCGCGAGCTCGACACGCTGGTGCAGATCTTCGGGGCCGACGACGTGTACATCGAGATCCAGGACGCCGGGCTCCCGCAGCAGCCAGCCATCAACGACCAGCTTGCCCGCCTCGCCGCCGACAGCGGCCAGCCGGCGGTGGCCACCTGCGACGCACACTACGTCTGCCGGGACGACGCCCGGGCTCACGACGCGCTGCTCGCCATCCAGACCAGCAAGATCATCAGCGACACCGACCGCCTGCGCTTCGACACCGACCAGTTCTTCCTCAAGAGCGGCGCCCAGATGGCGCAGGCGCTCCCCGACCACCCGGAGGCCGTCGCGGCGTCGGTGGAGGTGGCCCAGCGCTGCGCGGGCCTCGAGCTGCCGCTTGGCAGCACGCAGCTCCCGCGCTTCCCGGTGCCCGAGGGCCAGACCGACGCCGCGTATCTCCGGCAGCTCTGCGCCGACGGCCTACGGGTCCGCTACGGCGACGCGGCACCCGCCGCAGCGCACGAGCGCCTGCGGTTCGAGCTCGACGTCATCCAGGAGATGGAGTTCAGCAGCTACTTCCTCATCGTCTGGGACTACATCCGCTGGGCCCGCGAGAACGGCGTGGCCGTGGGGCCGGGCCGCGGCTCGGCGGCCGGCTCGCTGGTGGCCTACGCGCTGCGCATCGTCGACGTGGACCCACTCGAGCACGACCTGCTGTTCGAGCGCTTCCTCAACCCGGGACGGCGCAGCATGCCCGACATCGACACCGACTTCTCGGTGGCCGGGCGCGACCGCGTGGTGCGCTACGTCACCGAGAAGTACGGCGTCGACGCCGTCGCCCGCATCGGCACGTTCGGCAAGCTGCTGGCTCGGGCGGTGGTGCGCGACGCCGGCCGTGTGCTGGGCCATCCCTACGGCCAGGTCGACCGCATCGCCAAGCTGGTGCCCGAGCGGCCCATCGGGATCCGTCTCGACCAGGCCATGGCGCCGGGAGGCGAGCTCGCCGGCGACTACGAGGGCAACCCGGTCACCAGGGAGATCATCGACACGGCCCGCCCGCTCGAGGGCCTCGTGCGCAACGAGGGCGTCCACGCGGCCGGGGTGGTCATCGCCCCCCGGGACATCACCGACTATCTGCCCGTGCGCCTGGACGACAGCGGCAACGTGGTCACCCAGGTGCCCGACGATGACGTCGAGGCGCTCGGACTGCTCAAGATGGACTTCCTCGGCCTGCGCAACCTCGACGTCATCGAGGGCTGCGTCGAGCTCATCCGGGCCCGGCACGGCGAGGAGCTCGACATCGAGTCGGTGCCCCTCGACGATCCGGCCACCTACGACATGCTGGCGCGCGGCGACGCCGTCGGCGTGTTCCAGTTCGAGTCCAGCGGCATGCGCGAGGCGCTGCGCGAGGTGGGGCCCACGGAGTTCGCCGATCTGGTGGCCCTGGTCGCGCTCTACCGGCCGGGCCCCATGGCGTTCATCAGCACCTACGCGCGCAACAAGCGCGACCCGTCGCTGGTCACCTTCGACGACCCCCGCCTGAGGCCCATCACCGGGCCCACCTACGGCGTGGCCATCTACCAGGAACAGCTCATGGCCATGGCGCGCGACCTGGCCGGTTTCTCGCCACCTCGCGCCGACGACCTCCGCAAGGCGGTGGGCAAGAAGGACCGCCACCTCATGGCCTCGCTCGAGGACGAGTTCGTCGAGGGCTGCGTCGCATCGGGCACCTCCAGGCAGGTCGCTCGTAGCCTGTGGGCCCTCTGCGAGCGCGCCGGCGACTACTCGTTCAACAAGAGTCACGCCGCGTGCTACGCGCTGGTGGCCTACCGCACGGCCTACCTCAGGGCCAACTACCCGGCCGAGTACATGGCGTCCCTGCTCAGCTCGGTCATGGACACCAAGGACCGCGTCCCCTTCTACGCGTCGGCCGCCAGGGACATGGGGCTGCACGTGCTCCCGCCCGACGTCAACGAGAGCGCTGCCGACTTCGTGGTGGTCCCCACGGGTGAGATTCGCTTCGGGCTCACCGCCATCAAGGGCGTGGGTGAGGCCGCCGTGCGGTCCATCGTCGCGGCCCGCGAGCAGGATGGCGCGTTCACCACGCTGTGGACCTTCTGCCGCCGCATCGACGGGGCACAGGTCAATAAGCGCGCGCTCGAGAGCATCATCCGCGCGGGAGCGCTCGACGCCACGGGCGCCAGCCGCCAGGGGATGCTCGACGCCCTGCCCAGGGCCATGGGTCAGGCGGCGCGCCAGCGCAGCGACGCCGAGGTCGGCCAGGGCTCCATCTTCGACATCTCCCACGCCGACCCCGGCGCTCCGGCGCCGCACCTCGATCCGCCCATCGACGACGCCGAGATGGACCACTCCGCCCTGCTGTCCGCCGAGCGCGAGGCGCTTGGCTGGTACGTCACCAGCCACCCGCTCGACGTCTGTCGCGCGCAGATGGCGCGCACCGTCACCTGCCCGCTGTCGTCGCTGAGCGAGCGCCCCGACGGCGAGGCCGTCAGGGTGGGGGGGCTGATCGGCGACACCAAGGCGGTGACCACCCGACGCGGTGAGCCCATGATGTTCTTCCGACTCGACGATCTCGGTGGCTCGGTCGAGGTGGTCGTGGTGCCCGCGGTCCTCAACGAGGCCCGCTCCGCCATCCAGCTCGAGGCCATCGTGCTGGTGTCGGGCAGGGTCGATCAGAAGGCCGAGGGCGAGACCAAGGTCGTCGCCCAGACAATCGAGGCCTTCCACGTCGACCCGGCCGCCGAGGAGGAGCGCTTCGAGCTCTGCATCTCGCCCGAGGGGCTGGTGGCGGGAGGGCTCGACGAGTTGCGGCGCATCATCGGCGACCACCGTGGCGACGTGCCGGTGGTGGTCGAGATGCCAACCCGCTTCGGTGCGCGACGCCTGCGGCTGGGCCCCGAGTTCGCGGTCGACGCCAGCGACACCAACCTCACGGCCTCGCTCAAGACGCTCTTCGGCGAGCGCTGCGTGGCCTCGTCGTAGCGCACCGCCCGCGGCCGCCCGGCCGTGCCGTGCGTTGACAGCCCGTTTCCGGGTCGTTCGGCAGCTTGACCGCGGCGGTCGGATCGGTCTTGAATAGACTGGCCCCTCTTCACTCGGGCGTCCCACCTCGATGTTCGCCACCCTGTTCACATGACGCCGTCACGCCCGTCGCCGGCCCCGGCCGGCTCCTGCCGGCTGTGCCCCGTGACCTGCGACCGGCTCGTCTACCCGTCCGGCTGCCTCCAGTCGGCCTGCGACCGCCTCTACGCCTACGAGGGGGAGGGCCGCACCTACATCGGCTGCGTCGAGCGTGTCTTCGCCGTGGAGATCGACCTCCAGCGCTTCCGGGCCGCCCAGGCGACGCGAGAGGGGTTCGGCGGACTGCGGGTGGCCAACGAGCCACTGCCGATGTGCCAGTGCGGCGTCGACCGCACCTTTCCGCACCGCGCGGAGGAGCCGTGCGTCCACGCTGAGTTCCTCCACAGTGCCCCGCCACACCTTCCCGGTGTCCGCGACACCGCCGGGGTGCCGGAGCGATGAGCCCCGAGCGGCAGGCCCAGGTCGCCGACGTGCCGCTGCTTGGGGAGGTCATCACGCTCATCAACGCCGAGCTGGCGAGAGCCCGCCGCTACGGCCGGCCGCTGTCCCTGCTTGCCCTGCCCATCTCTGAGGTGGCCCCCTATGGGCCCGACGGGCGGGTGTACGACACGATCGCCGTGGCTCCGGAGCACGACTGCTTCGTCATGGTGCTGCCCGAGACCACCGCGCCGGAGGCGCGCCGGCTGGCCGAGCGCCTGTCCGGCGACCTCCCGCCGGCCCGCGCGGCGGTGGCCAGCTTCCCGGGCGACGCCGACACCGTCGAGGGCCTGCTGCTGCACCTTGCCACCGAAGGGTAACTCGCCGCGCACACGGCCCGCGGCGCGCCCGGCCGCCGTTCGCGCATGATGCGGATCGCCGTGTGCGGCGGCGTCTACGGCAACCCGTGGGCGCTGCGCGCGATGCTCGACGACGCGCGACGACGTGGTTGTGACCGCATCGTCTGCCTCGGCGACCTGGGCGGCTTCGGCGCCCGCCCGAACGACGTGTGGCCGCTGCTCACCGACGCCGGTGCCGAGTGCATCGCAGGCAACTACGATCTCGCCATCGCCGCCGGCGCCGACGACTGCGGCTGCGGTTACGCCGACCCGCGCGACAACGCGTACGCGCAGGTGATGTACGACTACACCCGCCGCGCGACATCGTCCGAGCTGGCCGTGTGGATGGGGTCCTTGCCCGGCGAGTGGCGCGAGACGGTGGAGGGGGTGGACGTCCACATGGTCCACGGCTCGCCGACGGCCGTGAACGACTTCCTGTGGGAATCGCTCGACGATGATGAGATCGCCGCACGCCTGCGGGCGAGTGGCGCCGAGGTCGTCGTATGCACGCACACCGGCATCCCGTGGCAGCGGCGCGTGGCGGGGACGCTGGTGGTGAACGCGGGCACCGTGGGTCGCTCGGCCAACGACGGCGACCCGCGCGGCTGGTACGCGGTGCTCGAGCTGGATGGCGGGAGCGCGCGCGCCGAGCTCGTGGGCGTGGCGTACGACCCGGCGCCGCACGCCGCCGCGATTCGCGACGCCGGGCTGCCCGAGGCCTTCGCCGTCACGGCCGAGACCGGCTGGTGGACCACCTGCCTGGAGGTGGTGCCGCCGCCCGAGCGCGCCCGCGGGCGCTTCCACTGCTACCGGGACGCTGTTCCCGCGGTGGCCGCGGGGGCGACGGTGGGGTGGGCGTCGGCGGCCAGGCCGCCGGACGACGGCCTGCCCAGCGTGTCGCTGTTCGGCAGCGCGGCGTTCCCCGCACGCCTGTGGATCTACACCAACTTCCACTGCAACCTGTCGTGCGACTACTGCGCCGTGGCCAGCGCTCCGGACGCCCGGCGCCGCGAGCTGCCGCTCGAGCGCGTTCGCGACCTCGTGGACGACGCGGCCCAGGAGGGGTTTCGCGAGCTCTACATCACCGGCGGCGAGCCGTTCCTGGTGGCCGACCTCGGCGAGATGGTCACCTACGCCGCCGGACGTCTGCCCACCACCGTGCTCACCAACGCCATGCTGTTCCGCGGACGCCGCGCGGACGCCCTGCGGCGCCTGGCCGGCCTGCCCGGGCTTGCCCTCCAGGTGTCGCTCGACGGCGCCGCTGCGGCCGATCACGACCGCCATCGGGGGGCGGGCTCGTGGCAGCGCACGCTGGACGGCATCGCGGCCGCCCGCGAGCTTGGGATCCGCGTGCTGGTGTCCACCACCGTGCGCCGCATCGAACCGGATGAGCTCCAGGACCTGCGTGCGTTGCTCGGCGGGCTGGGCGTGGCGCCCGACGATCACGCGGTGCGGCCCCTGGTCGCGCGCGGTTTCTCGGAGTGGGGGATCGAGGTGGGGGAGGCGGAGCTCGTGCCGGAGCTGACCGTCAGCGCGGACGGCGTGCACTGGCACCCGGTGGGCGCCGACATCGGCACCAGCCCCGACCTGCTGGTGGCGCCGGGCGCGATACCCCTCGCCGAGGCGAAACGTCTCGTGGTGCAGCGGTTTCTCACTCTGCGCCAGGCCGACGGCAGCCTCGCCCGGCCCCTGGCGTGCGCCATCTGACGGCGCCGGGCTCTCGGAGGCGGTCCCGGGTGTCGGGGCTGCTCGGAGACGGTCCAGCCCAGCCGGCGCCGTTCCGGCGGCACGGCGCGCCGGCATGCGCCGGGGACGGCCTCCTACCATTGCGGCCATGGCCGGCCTGATCGCGCGCGTCCTGCGACTCGGGGAGGAGCGCCCTTCCCCCCCCACTGACGGCGTCGCCGAGGCCGCCGACTGGAGCGGCACCGAGGCCCAGGTGCAGCGCGAGCTCGACACCCTGCAGGTGGCCTACGCGCTCCGCACCATCTCGCGCGAGCGCTACGAGGAGCGCCGCCGCCGCATTCTGAGCCGCCTGGGCGGCGGGGCCGGGCGCGATTGAGCGCCGCGCCCGCCGCGGTCGAGGGGCCGCTGGTGAGCGTGGTGGTGCCGACGCTGGACGAGCAGCGCGCCATCGAGCGGACGCTCGACCACCTGGCCGCGCAGCCCGGCGTCGACGAGGTGATCGTGGTGGACGGGGGCTCGGGCGACCGCACCGTCGAGGTGGCGCGCCGGCACCCGTCGGGCCCGTCGGTGCTGGCCGCCGCGGGTGGACGCGCCGACCAGATGAACGCCGGGGCGGCCGCCGCGGCGGGGGAGATGCTGGTGTTCCTCCACGCCGACACGCGCCTGCCGCCGGGCGGCGTTGCGGCGCTCCGCCGCGTGGCCAGGGGCCGGCGCCACAGCGGCGGCAACTTCAGCCTGCGGTTCGACGGCCCCGGGGTGTTTCCGAGGGTTCTCGCGGCGACCTACGCGGTGCAGCGGGCGCTCGGCGTCTTCTACGGCGATTCGATCATCTTCGTGCGCACGGCCGCCTTCCGCGATCTGAGCGGCTATCCACGGGTCGCGATCATGGAGGACTACGAGATGGCCCGGGCGCTGATCGCGACGGGACGTTGCGTCCGGCTGCCGGGACCGGCCGTCACGTCCTCACGGCGCTGGCGCCGGCTCGGGATCGCGCGGACCGTTCTCCTGTGGGTCACGATCCGCTGGCTGTACCTCGCCGGCGCCAACCCCGATCGGCTGGCTCGCCTCTACCGCCCGGCTCGCTGAGCCGTGTGAGCCTCTGCTCGGCCCGTCGGGGTCGAGCCTCCCACCTCGAACGGTGCGTCCTACAGGTCGCTCCCGAGCATGGATCGGGCGGGGCGGATGACCAAGGCCCACGTGAGGACCGCCGACAGCGAGATGAGCAGCAGTGCAGCGATGCTGGCGTCGGCGAAGAACGAGTCCTCCGAGGCGCTCCACACCCGCGTGGCCAGGGTCGTGAAGCCCGGGGGGGCCAGGAGCAGCGTGGCCGGAAGCTCCTTCATCGCCGACAGCAGCACGAGCCCCGCGCCCGCCGCCACGCCCGGCGCGATCAACGGAGCCTCCACGGTGACCAGCCGTCGTAGGCGCCCGGCGCCCAGCGTCCGCGCCGCGTCGTCGAGCGACCCCGGGACGCCTCGCACGGCCACCTGGGCCGACCCGAGGGACAGCGCGCCGAAGTTGAGCACGTACGCCAGCACCAGCAGGGGCAGCGTCTGGTAGAGCGCTGCGGCCGGGCCGGGGGCCTCGAGCGCCCAGAACACCAAGGCGAGAGCGATGACCAGCCCGGGCAGCGCGAAGCCGCCGACGATGACGCCGTTGGCGGCGTCCGCGAGGCGCTCCCGTCGCCGGGCGCTGGCATAGGCCACGGGCAGCACGACCGCCACTGCCACGACCGCTGCGGCCACGCTGACCAGGGCGGTGTTGGCTGCTGGCCCCGCGAGGCTGGAGGGGTCGGCGATCGCCGAACCGGTGCGGGCGCGGCCCTCCGAGAGGCCACGAGCCGCCCACCAGCCCAGCACCGCGACGGGTGCCGCGAGCGCGAGCGCCACCAGTGCCCATGTCGCGGTCGCGACGGCGGCCCGACACCGACCGAGCCGCACCACCAGCGGCCGCACCTCCCGCCGGGTATCCCGGCGCTCGCGGCGCGCCACCCTACGCTCGACCGCCACGGCGGCCAGGGCTACCGTCGCCAGCACCAGGCCCAGTGCGAATGAGGAGGTCGTGTCGAACAGACGGTCGGCGTAGATCGACCGCGTCATGGTGTCGTAGCGCAGCAGCTGCACCGCGCCGAAGTCGCTGATGGTGTAGAGGAACACCAGCAGCGCACCGGCGATCATCGACGCGCGCAGCTGCGGCAGCACGACCCGCCCGAAGGTGGCCGCCGCGCCCGCCCCCAGCGTGCGCGATGACTCCTCTAGATCGGCCGGCAGGCCGCGCAGGCGGGCGGCCACCGGCAGGTACACGAAGGGGTACGTCAGGAGCACCAGCACGGCCGCGGCGGCCCAGAAGCCCTGCACGCTGGGCAGCGAGCCCACGCCCAGCGGTGCGAGCAGGCGCTCCAGGAGTCCCCCCGTGGCAAACGCGGCGATCAGGGCGAACGCGCCGATGAACGACGGGATGACCAGCGGTAGCGCCAGCAGCACCGCGAGTGCCGTGCGCGCCGGCACGTCCGTGCGAGCCACGACCCAGGCCGCGGCCGTGCCGATGACGGTCGCGCCCGCTGCGACCGTCGCGCCCAGCAGGAGCGTGCGGCCCAGCGACCCCGCCAGGCCGGCATCGGCCAGCGACGCGATGAACTGGCCCGGCTCGCCGAGGTTGCGGCCCAGCAGGTAGACGAACGGCGCCGCGAACAGCGCCGCCACCATGAGGACCAGGGCATGGCGCACGGCGGCCGCGGTCCAGGGGTGGCGCCCGGTGCCCCTACTGTTCGAGGCCGCTCTCCCTGATGAGCTCGACCGTGCGCCGCAGGTCAGAAAGCCGGCCGAGGTCGTATTCCGGCAGTTCCTGCCCGGACAGCGGGGGCAACTCGGCGCGGGGCTCCACGCCGCCCGCGAGCGGATACTCGAAGGTCTCCTCGGCGAAGTAGGATTGACCGTCGGAGGAGAGCAGGAACCGGATCAACGTCTCCGCGTCCTCCGCCCGCTCGCTGCCGGCCACGACGCTGGCCGTGGAGGGCAGGATCACCGCGCCCAGGTCGCCGTCCTCGAACAGGTGGTTTCGGCTGGGGAGATCGCCGTCCTCGGCGAGCGCCCTGTAGTTGTAGTAGTGGTTGACCAGCCCCATGAGGACCTCGCCGCGGGCCACGGCGTCGACGATGGCGCTGTTCTTCGCGTAGTTCGGGGAGTCGTTGGCCGCCATGCCGGCCAGCCACTCCTCGGTGGCCTCATCGCCACGAGTCTGGCGCATGGCGGTCACGAAGTCCTGGAACGACCCGTTGCCGGGGGCCACGGCGACCCGCCCGCGATACTCGGGGTCGGTGAGGTCGTCGATCGACGCGGGAAGGCCGGTGGCGTCCACCTCGTCGGCGTTGTAGACCAGCACGCGCTGGCGGCCGGTGACGCCGACCCACTCGCCGTCCGGGCTGCGCAGCGCCGCGTCGACCGACCCGAGCGTCTCGTCCGACAGCGACCCCAGCAGGTCGCGCTCGGCCAGAAACGCCACGGCGCCCGGGCTCTGGGAGTAGAAGACATCAGCAGGCGTGCGGTCGCCCTCCTCGCCGATCAGCAGCGCCAGGTCCGCCGAGTCGCCGTAGCGCACGTCGAGCTGGACCCCGGTCTGCTCCTGGAAGCGCTCGAACAACGGCCCCACCAGCTCCTCGCCGCGGCCGGAGTACACGACCAGCGCAGCGTCGTCATCGCCGCCACAGGCGCCTGCAAGCAGGGCAGTCGCGGCCACGGCGAGCGCAGTCAGAACGGCAAGCTGGGTTCGGCGTCCCAAATGAGCTCCCTCGGTTCAGTTCCCGAACGGCCGCGTGCGAGCCTAAAGGAAACGACCACTCAATATAAGGCATGCCGAATGTTCTCCAGTCGGCACGGCGAAGCACCTCGGGCGGAGCGGCCTAGGCCGAGGGGTGCAGGGCGGGGTCCGAGATGTCCGGGATCCCGCCGAACGCGGCGGTGGGCGCGCCGTCGAAGTGCAGTGTGACGCCATCGCCAGGCGAGAAGCGGGGCGCGCCGAGCTCGCGGGCGCGGATGGGTGGGCCGCCCCAGGCGCGCACCAGGTACACGCAGTCGTGGCCGAAGTACTCCACCGATTCCACGATCGCGCCGCCGCCGTCCTGGAGCAGCACCTGCTCGGGACGCACCACCACGTCCACCGGACCGCGCTGCGGCGAGGCCAGCGGCACGGCGCCCAGCGGCGTCTCGGCCACGGCGCCGGCGGCGATCCCCAGCACCACGTTCGGGTCGCCCAGGAACCTGGCGACCTCGCCGGTGGCGGGACGCCGGTACAGCTCGGCGGGGGGCGCCTGCTGCGCGATGGCGCCCTCGTGCATCACGGCCACCGCGTCGCCCAGCAGGAACGCCTCCTCCTGATCGTGGGTCACGAACAGCGCGGTGGCCCCGATGTGCGCCAGGGCGGCGCGCACCTCACGACGCAGTTGCGCGCGCAGCGGGGCGTCGAGGGCGCTGAACGGCTCGTCGAGGAGCAGTGCCGCCGGCCGCGGCGCCAGCGCGCGCGCCAGCGCGACCCGCTGCTGCTGGCCGCCGGACAGCTGCTCGGGCAGGCGCCGGCCGAACCCGTCGAGGCCAACCAGCCGCAACGTCTCCTCCACCCGCGCGCGGCGAGCGCTGCGCGGCAGGCCGTAGCCCACGTTGGCCGCCACGGTCATGTGCGGGAAGAGGGCCGGCTCCTGGAAGACCATGCCCACGCGCCGCCGCTCGGGTGGCACCCAGGTGCGCGGTCCCGACAGGGGGCGGTCGCCGATGCGCACTTCGCCCGAGTCTGGGCGCAGCAGGCCGGCGACGCAGCGCAGCAGCGTGGTCTTGCCGCAGCCGCTCGGCCCCAGCAGCGTGACCACCGACCCAGCAGGCACCGACAGGTCGACCCCTCGCAGCACCGCCCGTCCGCCGAGCGAGGCGGACAGGCTGGTCACCGCGATGGGCTCTGCGCCTCCGGCGTGGGCCTCCTGTGACATTCGGCTCACCTTACCGGATGGCCGTGGCCAGCCGAAGGGGAGTTACGCCTCGTCTCGGCGGACAAACAGCCCGGCCGCGCCGTGGTCGGCGATGACCATCGATGCGCCGCCCACCCTGATCGTGCGCTGGCCGGCGGCCGGGTCGGCGCGCTCCACCTCAACCGGGGTGCCCGGGACCAGGCCCTGCTCGTAGAACCAGTGCAGCAGCTCGCCGTCGTGCTCGGCCAGGCGCACGATGGTGGCGCGCTCGCCGGCGTCCAGCTCGGCCAGGGCCCGCAGGTCGCGATTCTCCTCCTGCTCGTGCGCAGTGTCAACCGGCCAGCCGTGCGGGCAGCGGTCGGGGTGGCCGAGCTGCTCGGAGAGCCGTTCGACCATGTCGTCGCTGAAGGAGTCACCGATCTGGTCGGCGTGTACGTGCGACTCGGCGGCGGTGTAGCCCATGAAGTCCGTGAGGAAGCGTTCGATGATGCGGTGGTTGCGCACGATGCGCTCGGCCTCGGCACGACCCTTGGCCGTGAGCTGAGGCGCCTTGCGGGGCCCGCGCTCGATGAGATCCTGGCCCTCGAGGCGCTTCAGCATCTCGCTGGCGCTGGGCGGCGTGACCTCCAGCATCTCGGCCACCCGAGCGGCCGGCACGGGCGCCTCCTTGACCACGGGCCCGTACTCCCCGACCGGGGTCGCGAGGAAGTAGATTGCCTCCAGGTAGTCGGCGACCGAGTGGCCGTGTGGGCGGGACATGGCGCGCTCTTAGAGCGCTGCGCCGGTCTGGCCGTCGCCCCGCGGGGCGGTCAGCTCACGCAGGGCGGCGCCCACGCCCGGCACCTCGGCGACGTCGGGATGCGTGCGCAGGAAGTGCTCGGGCGCCAGCACGATCTCCTCGCACCGCGCGCCGCCGGCGCACACCCACCGCGCTCCGATCTGGCCGTCGTTTGCCGCGCGCACCAGATAGTGGCCGCCACGCTCGTCCTCGCGCAGCTGGATGCCGGAGTTTTCGTGGATCAGGCGGTACACCCAGCACGCCATGTTACGCCCGGTGGGGTGGCCGGCGCCACCCCCACTCGTGCGGATGACGAAACTCCTCTTTGCCTGGTACCTTCGACCCATGGAGCCGGGGTCGTCCGGTCGTGCTCGCCGCATCCTGGTGATCGCCAACGAGACGTGCGCCGGCGCGGCCGTGGTCGACGAGGTCAGCTACCGCGCCGGGCCCGGCGCCGAGGTCGTGGTGGTGGCGCCCACGCTGGCGCGGTCGCGGCTGGAGCACTGGCTGGGATCTGACGACACCCGCGCCCGCGCGGCGGCCGAGGCCCGCCTGGCCGAGTCGGTCCAGGCGCTGTCGGCCTTCGGGTTGCGCGCCCGCGGCCACCTGGGCGACGCCGACCCCCTCCAGGCCCTGGATGATGCGTTGCGCCTGTACGAGCCCGACGAGGTGGTCATCTCCACGCACCCGCCGCGGCGGTCCAACTGGCTCGAGCGCCAGATCGTGAGCCGGGCGCGGGCCCGCTACAGCCTGCCGGTGACCCACGTGGTGGTCGATCTCGAGCACGAGTCGGCCCGGGCCGAGCCGGACCACCGGCAGGCATCGCTGCTCGCCGAGGCCGAGCAGCGGGTGCGCTTGTATCACGAGACCACCTACGACGACGCGCTCGAGATCCGGCGTCGCGGCTTCCACGACGCGCGGCGCGAGGGCTCGGCCGCGGGCGTCGTGGTCACTGAGGCCCCGATCGGCGCCACGGCGGCGGGCGAAGGCCCGGTGCTCTTTGCGGTGGACGTTCCGCGCGAGGCCCTGGAGGGCAGGGCGCTGCCCGGCGGCGACCGCGATCCGCCCGCCTACCTGTTGCCGGCCGAGCTGATGAACTCGCACGGTCCGCCCATCGCGATGGGGGACTGGTCCGAGTAGCGCGGGGTCGTCGTGCCGGGAGCCCTCAGGACTCCTGGATCGTGACGTCGTGGATGTACACCGGCTGGCTCGGCCGCTCGTCGCCCGGTCGCGCGTCCGGGTCGGCGAGCCCCTCGATCGCCTGTGCGACCTCGAGGCCGGCCACCACCCGGCCGAAGCGCGTGAACGCGTTGGGCAGCCCGGCGTCGCCCGTCACGATGAAGAACTGCGAGCCGTTGGTGTCGGGGCCGGCGTTGGCCATGGCGAGGGCGCCGAGGGGGTAGCCGTCGTCGGGGAGCTCGTCCTCGAAGGTGTAGCCGGGGCCGCCGGTGCCGTCGCCCACGGGGTCGCCGCCCTGGATGACGAAGCCGGGCACCACGCGGTGGAAGGTGAGCCCGTCGTAGAAGCCCTCACGCGCGAGGAAGACGAAGTTGTTGGTGGCGATGGGCGCGGCCGTCGGGTCAAGCTCTGCGACGATGTCGCCACAGGAGGTGGCGATCGTCGCGCGGTAGGTGCGGGCCGGGTCGATCCGAAGCTCGGGCGCCTCCTCGAAGGTGGGCCGGTCGGGAACGGGGTCCGGCTCGCGATCGTCGCAGACGGCGGCCGCAGCCTGCGGCGTCGTGCTGCCGGTGTCGGCCTCCTCGCCGCCGCCGCAGGCGGCGGCCGTCACCGCGACGGCGGCGAGCAGCGCGACGAGCAGCCACGGGCGCAGACACCGGGGCATTGGCAGGCTCAGGCGACCTCGGGGGACGCCTCGGCCAGCTCACCTTTGAGCTCGCGGAGGCGGAAGTAGGCCATCGTCCAGGCGACGACGGCGAACGGGGCCAGAAGGGTGTTCGTGACTAACGTGGAGATGAACCGCGCAATGGGCTCGGAGATGGGGCTGAGAATGAGCCCGACGATGAAGCCCGCCACGAACAGCAGCAGGAACGTGAGGACGATCACGAAGAACACCGGCCAGGCGTAGCCCTTGACCAGCGACCAGCTGCGACTCCAGGCCGACAGGGGGCCCTCGTCCTCGAGCACGATTGAGGGGACCACGGCCATGAGGAACGTGATCAGGATCAGGCCGGGAATGATGAAGAGGATGAGGCCGATGGCGACCGTGATGCCCACGAGGATCGCGGCGACGAGCAGCGGCAGCAGCCGCGCGCCCACCGACGAGAGCGTCTCGCCGATGGAGAGGTCGACCCGGCCGTCGCGGAGGTCCTCCACGGCCCTGACCACTCCCGCCTGCAGCAGCAGTACGCCCACGAAGATGACGATCTGCCCGATGACGATCCCCGCGACGCCGGCGAACGCCAGCACCAGCACGATGAGCGCCACCGGCACGAACACCGCGAGGGCGATGCCGAAGAGGTGCGCGAAGTGGCGCTTGTAGAGCTCGAAGGCCCCCCCGATGATCGCGATCGAATCCACGGACGGCATCCTATCCTGCGTTCCGGCCGTCCTGGGAGCCTCCCGCGATGACGCCGGCGCGCGACCTGGCGGTGGTGGGGGGCGGCATCGTCGGCCTGGGCGTCGCGCTTGCGGCGGCGCGGCGGGGCATGGGCGTGGTGTTGCTGGAGCGCGACGAGCTTGGCGGCGTGGCGACGCAGGTCTCCGGCGCGATCGTACGGACTCATTACATGCACGCCGCCGACGCGCGCCTGGCCCTCGAGGGGCTGGCCAGCTTCGAGCGGTTCGACGACGAGGTGGGCGGCGACGCCGGCTTCCAGCGGACGGGGTTCGCACACGTGCCCCACCCGGAGGAGGTTCACGACGGCCGCTTCGCCCGGCGCGTCGCCATGCTCCGGGACGTGGGGGTCCAGACGCCGGTGCTGGACGGCCGGGAGCTGGCGGACGTCGCGCCGGGCCTGGCGGCGGACGGCATCACGGCCGCCGCGTGGGAGCCGCGATCGGGCTACGCGGATCCGGCCCGCACGACGACGGCGCTGGCCGCGGCGGCACGACGAGCGGGGGTCGACCTGCGCCCCGGCACCCCGGTGGAGGCGCTGACGCTGAACCGCGAGCGGGTCTCGGGGGTGCGACTCGGGGATGGCCGGTTGGCCGCGGGCGCCGTGGCCATGTGCTGCGGGGCCTGGGCGGTGCCGCTGGCGAGGGGGGCTGGGCTCGAGTTGCCCATCCGGTCCACGGCCGCCATCATCGCCCGTTTCGATCGCGAGCCTGCCCCCCTGGTGGCCGGAGTCGACGTGCCCAGCGGCGTCTACTTCCGTCCGGACGGCGACCGCGCGGCCATCGTGGGCAGGCGCGACTGGAGCGACCGTCCCGTGGCCCATCCGGATGGGCCACTGCCGTCGGTGGACGCCGCGTTCGCCGCCGACGCCCGGGCGCGCACCGCGCGCCGCGTGCCGGCGGCGACGGGCTGGCGCCCGGCCGGTGGGCGCAGCGGCCCACTCGACATGACCCCCGACGCGCGTCCGTTGCTGGGCCCCACGGCGGTGGAGGGCCTGTGGCTGTCGGTGGGCTGGAGCGGCACGGGCTTCAAGACGGGCGTGTCCGCGGGACGCGCGCTCGCCGCCTGGATGATGGACGGGGCGCCGCCGCACGCCGACTACGGCGACCTCCGCCCCGACCGGGCGCAGGTGCGCACGACCGGCGTGCGCACGCCCCACTAGTGCCCTGGGTACTAGCCTCTCGTCCGATGGCCCAGGAGCGCCTCGCCGAGCAGTACGACCGGAACGCGCCCGGCTACGACGACGCCGCGTACTTCAACCGCTTCGCCGCGGAGCGCCTGGCCGCCTGTGTTCCCGCCGGCGAATACCGCGATCTGCTGGACGTGGGCAGCGGCACCGGCTTCGCCTCGCTGGCTGTCATCGAGCGGTTCCCGTCAATCCGCTCGGTGACCGGCCTCGACGTCTCGTCGGGGATGCTCGACCGGTTCCGCGACAAGCTGACCGACCACCCCGAGGTCGACGCGCGGCTGATCGCGGCCGATGTGGCCGACCTCGGCGGCCACGGGGTCGAGGCCGACCTGGTCATCTGTTGCATGGCGCTGCACTGGTTCACCGATCGGGCCGCCGCGATCGCTCTGATGGCTGCGAGCCTCCGGCCAGGCGGCACCCTGGCGCTCGTCTCGCCTGGCCCGGGCCACGACCGCGAGTACGTCGCGCTGCTGCGAGGTCTCGACCCGCCGGTACCTGCCCGGGTGCACGAGGTGTTCGACGACGCGTCCATCGACCCCGACCTGCTCGCGCAGCAACTCGTCGACGCAGGGCTGGAGCCGCTGGACGTCTGGTTCGAGACGCGGCACCGGACCGTCGACCCCGAGCGCTACCTGGGGCGCATGGGGGCCGTGGGCAGCCACATCTGGCACGCCATCATGGAACCCCA
>JAUVPZ010000053.1 GCA_030598395.1 Miltoncostaeaceae bacterium
GATCGCCGCCGACCTGGAGCGCGCGCTGGCCGACCGCGACGAGCTGGCCCGGCGGGGCGCGGCCGGGAGGGCGCGCGCGGCCGAATTCAGTTGGAATCGCACGGTCGCCGAGACGCTGGCCGTCTACCAGGAGGCCATCGACCCGTGATCCCCGCCTGGGCCCGCCTCTGGACTCATAGTTACCGGGTGGGAGGCGGCTGGTTGCGACATGCGCTCGCGACGCGGCGGGGGACCGATCTTCGAGGCGGCTTGAACCGGCTGCTGGTGCCGATCGACCCATGGCGCTATTACGAGCTCGGGCTGGCCGCGGGGCCTGACATGCAGGGGCGCTGGCTCGACGTGGGCAGCCCAAAGATTCTGGCCAGCTACCTCAACCAAGCAGGTCGGGGACAGTGGGTCGCCATCGACCTGCTCGGTGACGAAATCGAGCGCTGGCGGCGCCTCGACCCCGACCTCGAGCTCCGCGTGGAGGACGCGCGGGCGCTCTCGTTCCCCGACGCCACCTTCGACGGCTGCGCCTGCATCTCGGTCATCGAGCACGTGCCGGGCGATGGCGATGGCGCGGCCATGGCCGAGATCTGGCGCGTGCTGCGACCCGGCGGAGTGCTGCACCTGACGACCAACGTTGCGGACCGCGACGGGGAGCTACTGACCGAGCGCCCCGTCTACGGCGATGCCTCCGAGCAGCGCGGCGAGCTCGCGTTCTTCGAGCGGCGCTATACGGATAAGAGCCTGCAGCAGCGCCTGCTGAGCCTGCCGTGGGAGGAGCTGGAGCGCGAGTACGCCGTGGAGCGCCTGCCGGTGCACGACGCGTTCTTCGCGCTTCGTCCGTGGTCATTTCTCGTCGGCGGCCTGCTCGCCCTGATCTGCCCCTGGAACTTCCGGCGCTCGCGCACCCTGCCCGCGCTCGCGGCCGGCGAGCACGCCGTCGTCTACCTGCGCCTCCGAAAGCCTCCGTCCTAGCCGGGGTCAGCGCGACCGGCAGGGGCGTCATTCCGGCGCGCCGCCACTAATCTGGCCGCGCCCGTGACCCCGCGTCGACGCCGCCCATCCCGACTCCCGGCCACCGCCGCGGCGGTGGCCGCTGGGGTCGTCCTCGCGGCCGGCGCCGGCCTCGCCGAGCAGGTCGCGGCGGCCACGGTGCGCTCCCCGACCCCGGGGATCCAGGACGATCAGATCTACGACCCGCGCGTGGATGCCCCGGCGCGCGTGACCGAGATGGCCAGGCTCGGGGCCTCCGTGATCCGCGTGGACCTCCGCTGGGACCTGGTCGCCACACGGCGTCCGCGCGATGCTCGGAACCCGGGCGATCCGGCCTACAGCTGGCGCCGGTACGACCTCATCGTGGCTGCCGCCCGGCGCCACCGGGTGGCCGTGCTGTTCACGGTCTGGGGCACGCCCGCATGGGCGCGCGATCCGGCGGTGCCCGCCAGCGACCGCTTTCCGGGGCGAGCCACGCGGCCGCGCGACCCCCGCGACTTCGGCCGGTTCGGAGCGGCCGCCGCACGGCGCTACGCCGGGAGCGGCGTACACCGGTGGGAGGCCTGGAACGAGCCGAACCTGGCGCTCTTCCTGCGCCCCCAGTACCAGCGGCAGGGCGGGCGGTACCGGCCCGTGTCGCCGGCGTTCTACCGCCGCATGCTCAACGCATTCTTCCGTGAGGTGAAGCGCGTGGATCGGCGGGCCCGGATCGGCGGCGGGGTGACGGCGCCCATCGGCGACCGCTGTCCGTTCAGCTGCCCGGACGGGCCCGACGACCGCGTGCCGCCGCTCGACTTCTGGCGCGCGCTGACCTCGGGCTCCCGGGCGCCGCTCCTGGACCGGATCTCGCACCATCCCTACCCGATTACCCGGCCGCGCAACCGCACCAGCCCGCGGGCCTCGTACGTCGACCTCTACAACCTGTCGCGGCTCACCGGGCTGCTCGACCGCACGGCGCTGCGCGGGAAACCGCTGTGGCTCACCGAGTTCGGGTTCGGCACCCGCCCCGTGCCCGAGTACCCTCTTGCCGTGTCCGAGCGCCAGCAGGCCGCGTTCCTGGTCGACGCCTACCGCCGCACCGCCTCTGATCGCCGCATCCGGCTGCTCGTCTGGTTCAACCTGCGCGACCATCCGCAGTGGTCGTCGGGCCTCCAGCGCAGCGACGGGCGGTCGAAGCCTGCCGCCCGTGCCTACCGCATGCCCGCCTCCCCCACGCGCACCGGCGCGGTCGCGGCGGGCACCGACGTGACCGTCAGGGGCCAGGCGCGGCGCGCCCGGCGCGGCGGCCTCGTGCTCGTGCAGCGGCGAAGCGGCCGGCGCTGGGCGACTGCGGCCCGGGCGCGCACGAGCGCCGACGGCAGCTTCCGCACGACGGTGCGCGCCCGGCGCACCGCGCGCTACCGGGCCCGCTGGCGGGGGCGGGCGCGGGGGGGCGGACAGAGCGCCGCGATCAGCCGAACCTTCGTCGTGCGGGTGCGCGCGTGACCACCGCGCGCGGCGAGCCCGGAGGAGCCCAGCGGGCCGCACCCCAGCGACCGGCCCGCCGCGACGCGCGGTTCTTCCCGCTGCTGCCGGGGCCCGCCGGAGGCAAGACGCTGCGCCGCGGCATCTCGGTGCTGGCGCTGCTGACCATCGACGTCGCCGCGGCGTTCGTCGGGATCTACGCCGCGCTGGCGGGCAAGTTGGTGCTGCAGGGCGACCCCATCGACAGCGCCGCCATCTGGAACGTGGAGCAGAAGGTGCTCCCGCTGGCGGCCACCACCATGATCCTGCTCTTCGCCTGGAACCGTCTGTACGCGGCGCGCGAGGAGCGGCCGGGCGCGGCGCGCGTGCTCAGCGGGACCGCCCTCGCCACGCTCGCGGTGCTGGTGATCACGGTCATCGCGGGGTGGCGGTTCGACACCTACTACATCTTCTACTCGTCGTGGTTCCTCGTGAGCATCAGCGTCCTGGCGCTGCGCGCCAGCTACGAGAGCGTCACGGCGCTGGTGCTGGATGCGATCCAGTTCGAGCGGCGAGCGCTGCTGGTGGGCGAGCCCAGGTTGGTCAACACCGTGGCGGAGGGGCTGGAGCGCACCCAGAGCCGCCGCGGCGTGCCCTACCGCGTGGTCGGGCGGCGCAGGCTGGTGCCGGGCACGGCGCGGGAGAACCCCCACGGCGTCGCCGGCGAGCTGCGCCGCGCGCTCGACCCCGCGCAGGTCGATGAGGTGATCCTGACGGGCTCGGCCACCGAGTCGGAGGCCGTCCTGGAGCTGCTGGACGTCTGTCGCAAGCGCGGCCTCCCGGTGCGGCTCGCCCCCACCACGGTGCAGTTGCTGAGCCACAGCCTGCGTGCGGTTCCGGCGCCCGGCCTGCCGCTGTTCGAGCTGCGGCCGCCGGTGCTGAGCGGCGCAGCCTTCCTGGCCAAGCGGGTCTTCGACCTCGTCGTGGGCACCCTGATCCTGATCGTGCTCGCGCCGCTGCTGGCGGCCTTCGCGCTGGCGATCAAGCTCGGGGATCGGGGTCAGGTCATCCACCGCAGCCGGCGCGTCGGTGTCGACGAGTCGGAGTTCACCTGCTTCAAGTTCCGCTCCATGCGACCCGGCGCCGAGACCGAGCAACAGTCGCTGGAGGCCGCCAACGAGGCCGGCGGTGCGCTGTTCAAGATCCGCGACGACCCGCGCGTCACGAAGGTGGGAAGGGTGATGCGGCGTTTTTCGATCGACGAGATGCCGCAGCTCATCAACGTCCTTCGCGGCGAGATGTCGCTGGTCGGGCCGCGACCGCTGCCGGTGCGGGACTACGAGCGCCTCGACGACCTGCAGAAGAACCGGTACCTGGTGTTGCCGGGCCTCACCGGCCTGTGGCAGGTCAGCGGGCGCTCCGACCTCAGCTTCGACGAGCTGGTGCGGCTCGACTTCTACTACATCGAGTACTGGTCGATCTGGCTCGACCTCACCATCCTGGCGCGCACGGTGCCGGTGGTGCTGGGCGGCAGGGGCGCCTACTAGTGCTCACTGATGGCTGAAGGGGGCGAACCGGACCCCGACGACCTGCTGCGTCAGCTGCGCCAGGCCGCCGGCCCCGCGCCGCTGCCGCCCCTGCGCCTCGGCGAGCCCACGCCCAGCGACCGGCCGGGCCCCGCAGGACGCCTGGTCGGGGGTGCACGGCGGGCCATGCTGCGGCTGCTGGCGCCCGCGCTGGCCGAGCTGGTCTCCCAACTCGAGCGCGACCGCCACCGCGAGCGGGCCGAGCTCGAGGAGCTGCGGGCGCGGGTTGCGGCGCTCGAACGCGACGCCGAGCGGTGAGGGTCGCCTTCGTCGTCCAGCGCTACGGCGCCCGTGTGGCGGGCGGGGCCGAGGCGCTGTGCCGGCAGACCGCCCACGCGCTGGCCGACGCCGGCGAGGAGGTGACCGTCTACACGACGACGGCCCGCGACTACCTGCACTGGCGACCCCACTACCCACCGGGCGCCGAGTGGGACGGTGCGGTGCGGGTGCTGCGCTTCGACGCCCTCCCGCCCGATCCCGCCCGCTCGGCGGCGCTGCTGCGTCAGCTCAGCCTGGGCGTCGGGGGGGCCGCGGCGGAGGAGGCGTGGGCGCGCGCGCAGGGTCCGGTGGCGCCCGGCCTCTTGTCCCAGCTCGCCCGGGCGCGGGAGCGCCACGAGGTGGTCGCGCTGTGGACCTACCTCTACGCCACGACCCAGCTGGCGATGCCGCTGGTGGCCGACCGCGCGGTGCTGGTGCCCTGCGCGCACGATGAGCCGATGCTGCGCTTCGGCCTCACCCGGGGCGTGGTACGGATGGCGGCGGCCCTGGCCTTCCTGACCCCCGAGGAGCGTCGGCTCGTGGAGGACCTGCACGCCACCGACAGGCGGCCCGCGCGGGTGGTCGGCGCGGGCATCGAGCAGGGCCCCCCCGGAGACGCGGCGCGCGCGCGCCGGGCGAGCGCGCTTCCACCCCGTTTCGCCCTTTACGTGGGTCGCGTGGATGCCTCGAAGGGCGTCGACGCGCTGGTGCGCGCGCACGCGGCCTACCGGGCCGGCGGCGGGCCACTGGGGCTGGTGCTGGCGGGTCGGCCCGCCGGGCGCCTGCGCCTGCCCGAGTGGGTGGTGTGCACCGGGTTCGTCGAGGGCGGCATGCGCGCCGACCTGCTGGCCGCCTGCGAGGTGGCGCTGGTTCCGGGACGCCACGAGTCGCTGTCGCTGGCGGCGCTCGAGGCGTGGCGAGCAGGGCGGCCCACGCTGGCCAACGCGCGATCCGAGGTGCTGGCGGGCCAGACGGCGCGCTCGGGCGGCGGACTCCTGTTCGGCGACGCGCGCAGCTACGCCCGCCAGCTGTCGCGGCTGGCGTCCGACCCCGAGCTTCGGGCGCTGCTCGGGCACACCGGGGCGCGGTTCGCGGAGGGCTGGACCTGGGCGGCGGCCGCGCGACGCTGGCGGGGCACCCTGGCCGAGGCGCGTCAGCCGCTGGCGGGCAACAGCCGGAAGCGGTAGCCGCAGTCCGGGTCGCCGTCGGGGCGGCCGTGTGTGCGCTCCCAGTGCACCCGCTCGGCCGGGAAGAAGGCCGTGGCCCAGCCCAGGCGCCGGCGCAGCGAGCCGGCGCACCCGGGCGCGTGGGCCGCGAGACCGGCCCGCTCGGTCATGGTCCACACCAGGCAGTCCGCCACGCGCACGAGGAAGGCGTCGGGATCCTCCATCTCGCCGTCCGCCGGGATCCCGATGAGCTCGTGCACCGCCAGCGCCAGGGGGAAGAAGTCGGCCGCGCCCTCGACCGCCGGCGCACCGAGAGCGCGGTGAAGGCCCCGCATCTCGATGCGCCCCGTGCTCTCGATGACGTCCTCGTTGCGCTCCATGGCGTCGGCCAGCCCGTGCGCGTCGCGCGTCTTGAGCACCCACTGGCCGTCGTGGGACCACCACATCGAGAGCAGCAGATCGGCCCGCTGGGCATCGGTGAGGCGCCGCACGCTCACGTCCGCTCCGGCCCGCCCTTCCCGTGCCACCCGCCCATGGTTGCACTTGTGCTCCGTCCGCCCGAGCGCCTCGCGCGAGGCGTCCCGGGCGAACGGCTCCGTCTGGAGCCAGCCGTGGCTACAGGATGGGGAGGTCCTTCTCCAGCTCCCAGGGGGTGACCTGGAGGCGAAACTCGTCCCACTCGGCCCGCTTGATGTCCACGTAGCGGCTGTGGATGTGCTCGCCCAGGGTCTTCTTCAGCAGCTTGGACTCCGAGCCGAGCTGGATAGCCTCGGCGAGGGTCTCGGGCAGGGAGTCGATCCCGGCCTTCTTGCGCTCCCTGGGCGTCAGGTCGTAGAGGTTCTTCTCCATCGGCGGCGCGAGCTCGTAGCCGTTCTCGATGCCCTCGAGGCCCGCCTGGAGCAGGACCGCGAAGGTGAGGTACGGGTTGCAGGCCGGATCTGGCGATCGGAACTCGGCGCGCGTGGCCGTCTCCTTGCCCGGGTGGTACACGGGCACCCGCACCAGCGCCGAGCGGTTGCGGCGGCTCCAGGCGATGTAGACCGGCGCCTCGTACCCCGGCACCAACCGCTTGTAGGAGTTCACCCACTGGGCGAACACGCAGGAGATCTCGCGCGCGTGCTTCAGCTGGCCGGCGATGAACGCCTTGCCATCCTTCGAGAGGAAGAACTCGTCCTTGGCGTCGAAGAAGGCGTTCTTCTTGCCACGGAAGAGGCTCTGGTGGACGTGCATCCCGCTGCCGTTCTCGCCCATGAGCGGCTTGGGCATGAAGGTCGCATAGCACCCGTTGCGGTGGGCGATCTCCTTCACGATGGTGCGGTAGGTCATGATGTTGTCGGACATCGCGAGACCGTCGTCGTAGCGCATGTCGATCTCATGCTGGGACGGACCCACCTCGTGGTGGCTGTACTCCACGCGGATGCCCATCTGCTCGAGGGCAAGCACCATCTCGCGGCGCAGGTCGCTCGCGGCGTCCAGCGTGGTGAGGTCGAAGTAGCCGCCCTCGTCCAGCACCTCGGTGGCGTCCGAGCCCCGGAACAGGAAGAACTCGGGCTCGGGGCCGAGGTAGAAGTGGTCGAAACCCATCCGATCCGCCCGATCGAGCGCCCGCCGCATGACGTACCTCGGGTCGCCCTCGTACGGCGTGCCGTCAGGGTTCTTGACGTCGCAGATCATCCGCGCCACGGCCTTCTCGCGCGGCCGGTAGGGCAGGATCTGGAACGTCGAGGTGTCGGGGTGCGCCACCATGTCCGACTCCTCGATGGCGTTGAAGCCCGTGATCGAGCTTCCGTCGAAGCCCATGCCCTCCTCGAGGGCGTTGTCGAGCTCCTCCACGGTGATGGCGAAGCTCTTGAGCTGGCCGAGGATGTCGGTGAACCACAGCCGGATGAACTTGACGTCGTGCTCCTTGACCGCGGCGGTCACCTGTTCGTGCGTCACGCGCCCAACCTCCTGGATCGATTCACACTCAGCGCGCCCGGCCAACTCTCCCAGAGCGAGGGCGACGCCGCGCACCCTCTCACAGGGCGGGCACGGCCGGTGGGAGCGGTCGGGCGCGGGTGCGGCAGCGGCTGAGGATACCCGGGGCGGCGGCCGCGCGGCGTTATCTCTACGACCAAACGATTTGGCCCACCATTGGCCCTGTGGCCCAAGGAGAGCCCTTGACCCGCGCGGCCGAGGCCTTGATCCTCCGTGGGGTGAGCTCCCGCGCCGAGGCCTCGACGACGCCCGCCACGCTCGGCGATCTGCTGGCCGTGCCCTCGCTGGCGGGCGCGCGCTGTCTGGGCCCGCCGGCGCTGGGGGCACGGGTGGAGTGCGTGGTCGTCGCCGACGCCGACGCTCCAGCCGAGGCGGGCGCGCTGGTGCTCGCGCCGGGAGCGCCACCGGACCCGCTGCCCGCGGGATGCGCGGCGGTCGTATGCCGCGCCGCGCCCGACGCCGAGCCGACGGTCCCGGTCATCGTGGTGCCGCCGGGCGCGCCCTGGGGCCCCGTGGTGGCGGAGCTTGCGGCCGCGCTTCCCGCCTCGGGCGCCGGCAGGCCGCTGCGCGACGCGCGGGACGCGCTGCGCGGGCCCCTGCTGGCGGGATCGGGCTTCGGCGGGCTGGTGGCGACGGCCGCCGAGCTGGTGGACGCGCCCGTGGTCGTGCTCGACGAGTACCTCGACGTGCTGGGCGCCGCCGGGCTGGACGACGCGCTGAGCGCCCGCCTGGACGCCGCGGTCGAGGCCGCGCGCGGCCACAGCCCGGCGTCGGTGCTGGGCCCGTTCATGGAGGAGGAGCTCACCGACCTGCCCCGGCTGGCGCTGGAGGGCCCGGGCGACCACACGGGGGTGCTTGTCGCCTTCATCGACGGCGCGCGCACGCCGTCCCAGGACGCTGCGCTGGCGGCCCTGGCGGAGGCCGCGGCCGTCGAGCAGGCGCGCGAGCGGGTGCGCATCGAGACCGAGTCGCGCCTTCGCGGCGACCTCATCGAGGAGCTGGCGGCCGGCGAGACCGTGGGCCGCGAGTCGGTCGTGCGCCGCGCCCGGCACCTCGGAGCCGACCTCGCCCCCGGTGCCGTGGCCCTGGTCGGCGTGCTGCACGACCCCCACGACGAGGGCCGGGTGATCACCGACGAGCGCCTCGTGCGCCGGTTCATGAAGCAGGCGCGCGCCGCCATCGACCTCCACTGGCCGCGCTCGCTGATCGACCGGTGGCAGGACGGCCTGGTGGCGCTGCTCCCACCCCCGGCACCGGGCCCAGCCCCCGACCAGGACGCCGAGGTCTCGGAGCGGGCCAGCATCCTCGCAGCGCGGCTGCTCGCGGCAACCCGCGAGACCGTGCCCGGAACGGCGCTCACCATCGGGATCTCGCGCTACACGCGCGAGCCCGAGCGGCTGGGACTCTCGCTGCAGGAGGCACGGCTGGCGCTGGCCATCGGCGAGCGCCTGGGCAGGGTGGGCGAGCTGATCACCTTCGAGGAGACCGGCACGTACAAGCTGCTGTTCCAGATCTTCGCCGACCGGCCGGGCGAGCTCGACGAGTTCTACGAGGGCACAATCGAGCCGCTCGTGGCCTACGACCACCAGTACCAGACCGAGCTGGTCGTGACCCTCGCCACCTACCTCGGCAAGGACTGCAACCTGGCGGCCACCGCCGGGGCGCTCTTCACCCACCGCCACACGGTCCGGTACCGGCTGGACCGCATCGCCGACATCAGCGGCCTCGAGGTGGCGCGCACCGACGACCGCGAGAAGCTCTCGCTCGGCCTCAAGGCCATGCGGCTGCTCGGCCTGGAGCCGCGCAGCGCCGACGCGGGGCGCCAGGCTCGGCGCGCGCGCCCGAGGTCGTCCGGTCAGGCCGGGCGGAGCTCGAACCCGTAGTCGGGGTCCGGGGTCGGGTCCACCGCGAACGCCCGCACCAGCTCCTCGAAAGGCGCCAGGGGTGGCAGCTGGCGCGCGCTGCCCCCGATCATGCGCAACACGTACAGCGCCGGGTCCTCGGCGTACGGCGGGCGTGCGCCCGCCGCGGTCATCGCGCCGAACTCGGCGGCCAGGTCGGCCACCGTCATCGGACCGCGCCGCTGGAGCGTGCGGTAGATCGCCTCGCGCGCGGGCAGGCGGTCGAGGGTGCCCACGGCGGGCGCGCCGCGGAGCTCCCGCTCCGTGGTCACCACGAGGTCGGCGGGCGTGTACTCCTTCCCGGGGTCCAGCTTCTTCGTCGTCTTGCGGCGGCTCGTTGGCCTCGCCATGACCGAAGCCTATCCCGCCGGCCCCACGCCGCGCTCGGCGGCCAGCTCGGCGGCCAGCGCGCGCGCGACGGGTCCGACCGAGCCGTCGCCCACCGGCACGCCGTCGATGTCGGTGATGGGAACCACCCCGCGCAGCGCGTTGGTGAGGAAGACCTCCTCGGCCGCGCGCCACGCCGACTCGGGGAGCGCCTCCTCGCGGACGGGGTGGCGGCGGATGATCTCGGCCCGGGCCAGGCCCGGCAGCAGGCCGAGCGGGGGCGCGGTCACCAGCTCGCCGTCGACGACGCAGAACGCGTTCGCGACGCAGGCCTCGCCAAGGCGGCCGTCCTGGTCGAGCAGCAGGGCGAAGTCGGCCCCCGCCTGGAGGGCCAGCCGGCGGGCCTCGTCGTGCCGCGCGCGGTCCGTGATCTTGTGCTCGGCCCGGCGGTCGTCGGGATCCCAGCCGCCCCGCGAGGTCGCCGCAGCCGCCGCGGGCGCCAGCGAAGCGAGGGACGGCTCGACGCGGCACTCGACCTGCACCGGACCGCCGGGGGGTGCGATGAGCCGCACGCGCCTCGCCGGGCCCGCCCCGTCGGCCAGCGCCGCCTCGACCGCCGCCGCGGCGGCGGGGCCGGGTGTCGGCCGCAGCCCCAGGGTCGCCGCCGAGGCGACCAGCCGTTCCAGGTGGCGCGCCAGCCAGGGCGCGCGCGCGCCGACCCCCAGCATGGTCTCGAGCAGGCCGGGGGCGGGCGTGGCTGCGCTCAGGCGCCGATCGCGCTCAGGAAGGGTGTGGCCTTCGACCATGCCTCGGCTCGCTCGGCCTCGGGGTCCGAGTCCCAGACCACCGCCCCGCCGCACCAGTAGCGCGCCTCGCCCGCGGTGAGCCAGGCGGTTCGGATCGCGACGCTCGCCTCGAGGGAGCCGTCGGCGCCCAGCGCGACCACGCTGCCGAAGGCCGGGCCGCGGGGCACCGGCTCGAGCTGTCGGATGATCTCCATGGCGCGCACCTTCGGGCAGCCCGTGACGGACCCACCGGGAAACAGGGCACGGAGCACGTCGCGGGCCGTCGCCTCGGAGCGCAGCTCGGCGTGCACCCGGCTGACGAGGTGTGCGACGTACGGCGTCGCGAGGCCGTCCATGAGCCGCTCCACCCGCACCCCTCCGGCGCGCGCGACGCGGCCAAGATCGTTGCGCACGAGGTCAACGATCATCACGTGCTCGGCGCGGTCCTTGCCGCTGGCCGCGAGCCGGCGCTCGTCGCCCGGCGCTGCCGTCCCCTTGATGGGCTCGCTGACGGCGATCCCCGCGGCCGTGCGTACGAGGCGCTCCGGCGACGCCGAGATCAGCGTGCCCTCGGGCAGCCGGAGGAACGCGCGGTGCGACGTGAGCCCAGACGCCCGCCAGAGCCGTAGCGCCAGCTCCAGCGGGCCCGGCCGCCAGGGAGCAGTCAGACGCTGGGCCAGGTTGACCTGGTAGCAGTCGCCGGCTGCGATGAGCTCGCGTGCGACGGCCACGGCGTCGCCGTAGTCGCGTCCCGGCAACGACGTCGTTACGCGCGCCGAAGAGGTCGGCTCGGGCACCGGCAGACGAGCCCGCTCCGCGAGGCGGGCAAGCTCGGCGGCGCCGGCCTGGCCGCGGGTGCTGGCCAC
>JAUVPZ010000142.1 GCA_030598395.1 Miltoncostaeaceae bacterium
GCCGAGCGGCGGCTCTCCGTGGCGCTGTCCGTGCTTGCCGAGGCGGGCATCGACGCCTCCGGGCTGGTGGTCGAGGGCGACCCCGAGACCGCCGTCAGGCGGGTGATGGCCGATGAGCCCGTCAGCGAGATCATGCTGGCGACGTACCCCACCGGCACCTCGCGCTGGATGGGTCGCGACCTGGTCGACCGGCTGCGCAAGTCCACCGGGCTGGGGATCACGCGGGTCGTCGTCACGCCCAGCGAGGCGGCCGAGCCCATGGCGGCCTCGGGCGTCACACAGCTCTCGGTCGTGGCCAACGCCGCCCTCGGCAGCGACGCGCTGCTGGCGGCCCTGCGCGAGCGGGCCGACCGGGGCGCCGTCGCGGTGACGCTGCTTGTGCCGATGGACCTCTCCGGCCCGGGCTGGACCGACGACGCCGAGGCGCAGCGGCAGGCCGTGGTCGCGCGGGTGCGCACCACCATCGACCGCCTTCAGGCCGACGGCGTTCAGGCTCGGGGTGAGGTGCTGGACGGCGACGTGGCCGCGGCGGCGCGCATCGCGCGTATGTGGCACCGCGCCGAGGCGCTGATGGTGGTGCCGGTGCGCGGCAGCGAGACCTGGGACCAGGATGAGGCGGCCGAGCGGATCCGGGCGGCTTCCGAGCCCGTGCCGGTCGACCTGGTCACCATCGACGCCGAGGCACCGGCGGGGGCATAGACCGTGGCCACCACCTCGCCCCCCACCCCGCTGCGCGTGCCGCCGCCGATGCCGTCGCGGATCAGCCAGATCCGCCCGGGCATCCTCACGATGGTGTTCTTCATCGGCTCGGAGGTGATGCTGTTCGCCTCCTTCTTCGCCGCGTACTTCTTCATCCGCTTCAACGTGGCCGAGGTGTGGCCGCCGCTGCTGCGCAATGGCGAGCCGCTGGCGCTGCCGTTGCTGATCACGGGGATCAACACCGCGATCCTGGTGTCGTCCAGCTTCACCATCCACTGGGCCGAGCACCGTTTCAAGCACTACGGCGACCGCAAGTCGCTCGAGCGGGGCCTGCTGGTCACGATGTTCATGGGCGCCACCTTCCTGATCATCCAGATCAACGAGTACGCGCACCTGACGTTCAATCCCCAGGACGTCGCCTTCGCCGGCGCGTTCTTCACGCTCACCGGCTTCCACGGGGCGCACGTGCTGCTGGGCCTCATGATCCTCTTCTTCTGCTATGTGCGGGTGCGCGTGGGCGACTTCACGCCCCAGTGGTTCACGCCGCTGCAGGCCGGCGCCATCTACTGGCACTTCGTTGACGTCGTGTGGGTGCTGCTGTACCTGCTCGTCTACGTGATGTGATGCGGGTGCGATGTCGTCCACGGCACGCGGCCGGCCTGGCTGCGCTGGCTGCGGCAGGGCTCGCGCTGGCCGGCTGCGGCAGCATCGACAGCTCCGAGGCCGACCTGCAGGCGGGCAAGCGGCTGTTCATTCAGAGCTGCGGCAGTTGCCACGCCCTCCAGGACGCCGGCACCACGGCCACCATCGGCCCCGACCTCGACGACGCCTTCCGCGCGTCGCGCGACGCCGGCTTCGAGGAGACGCAGTTCGCCGGCATCACCAGGCGCTGGATCGAGATCGCGCAGGCCCCCATGCCGCGCAACCTGGTGGTGGGCCAGGACGCCGACGACGTGGCCGCCTACGTGGCCGCGGTGGCCGGGCGCAGCCAGCGCAGCGCGGTGCGTCCGCCGCCCAACCTCGACCAGGCGCCACGTGACGCCACCGCCACCATCGACGCCACCCCGTCCGAGCCGGACGAGGGCGAGTAGCTCGCCGGCGCTAACCTGCTCCGGGTGCCGGGGCGGCTGGATGGAACACGCGCGCTCATCACCGGCGCGTCGCGCGGGGTGGGTCGCGCCATCGCCGAGGCGTTCGCGGCCGAGGGCGCCAGGCTGGCGCTCACCGCCACCGACGCCAGCCACCTGCGCGCGGCGGTGGCCGCGTGCGCGGCCGCCGGTTCCGCCCCGTCGGCGCACGCCCTCGACCTCGCCGACCCTGCCCAGCCCGGCCGTGTGGGCGCGGAGGTGGCCGCCGAGCTGGGCGGGCTGGACGTGCTGGTCAACAACGCCGGGCTGCTCGGGGAGCGGGCCCCGCTGGCCGATTACCCGCCCGAGCTGTTCGAGCGCGTCATGGCGGTCAGCGTCAGCGGCACGCTGCGCCTCCTGCAGGCGGTGCTGCCGGCGATCAGCCACGGCGGCGCCATCATCAACGTCACCTCCGGCGCGGCCGGCCGGCCGGGCTGGGGCGCTTACAGCGTGTCCCGCCTGGCCCTCAACGGCATGACGTCCATGCTGCGCGCCGAGCTGGCCGACCGGGGCATCCGCGCCGTTGCCGTGAACCCGGGCCCGGCGCGCACCGCGATGCGGGCGGCGGCCTATCCCAACGAGGATCCCGCCACCGTGCCGCACCCCTCCGCGCTGGTGGAGCCGTTCCTGGCCGTCGCCGCCGGCGCCGACCCCGGGCCCGGCGTGGTGGAGGCATCGCAGTGGCGCGCCTGACGGCCGCCCCGAAGGACACCCCCATCCCGGCGCTGGGCCACACCGACGGCTGGCGCGACGTGCCGATCGATCGGGTCGACGAGCCGCTGGTCCCCGTCGACGCAATCGGCCCGCGCGTTCACGACGATCCCAAGTACCACCAGTGGGGGCTCCCCGGCGCCTTCTCGCGCAGCTGGGTGCGCCAGGGCGTGGCCGAGCGGCTGGAGCGGGCCGCAGCCTCGCTGCCGGCGGGACGGAGCCTGGTGGTGTGGGACGGCTACCGCGCCCTCGAGACGCAGGCGGCGCTGTTCTCGGGCTACGTCGACGAGATCGTGGCGGCCCACCCCGACTGGGTCGCACAGGCCATCGAGGAGGCCGCCGCCCGCTACGTCACGCCGCCGTCGCGATCGCCAGACGCGCCGCCGCCGCACCTCACCGGAGGCGCCGTGGACCTGACCGTCGGCGACGGCGACGGCCGGCCGCTTCCGCTCGGCACGGGCTTCGACGCGTTCGTGCCCGAGGCCGGGGCCCGCGCGCTGGAGGACCGGCCCTCCGAGGTGCGCGACAACCGCCGCCTGCTGTTCTGGACCATGTCCTCAGAGGGCTTCACGGCCTACGTCGAGGAGTGGTGGCACTTCGACCACGGCGACCAGTTCTGGGGCCTGGTCGCCGGCGTGCCGGCCCGCTACGGCCCGGCCGTCGCCCCGGCCTGACGGCCGCCCGCTTGCTAGTGTCCTGTCCCAGGAATACGTGGGCAGTTTCGCGGCTGCATCCCGTCGCGATGCGGTGTCCTCGGTCGGCCCGATATTCCCGATCTCGGGCCTCCCTGCGTCCTTGCCTCGCTCGGATTCGCGCGCGAAACATGCGACGAACCTCTGAGACAGGACACTAGGCGGCGCCGCGCATCTGGCGCAGCACCTCGGCCAGGGCGCCGGGGCGGTTGGTGACCACGCCGTTGACGTCGGCCTCCACCA
>JAUVPZ010000080.1 GCA_030598395.1 Miltoncostaeaceae bacterium
GCCGGACGGCGGAGCGGCCACCTCGGCGCTGTCGATGCCCTCCGGCCAGGGCCAGAGCACGCGCAGCGAACCGATCATCAGCCCGATCAGCGCGGCCAGCACCAGGTCGTGGAACCGGCGCAACAACCAGTGGAGGATCGACGAGAACAGCGCCAGCCCGATGGCCGCGCCGAGCGCGAACGCGGCCAGCCGGGCGATGTCGCGGTCGTTGACCGCGGCGATCACGGCGTCGTACATGCCGATCATCAAGAGGATGAACGAGCCCGAGATGCCGGGCAGGATCATCGCGCAGATGGCCAGCGCCCCCGCGCCGACCAGCGCGAGCGCCCCGGGATCCGACACGGCCGAGTTGCGCAGGCCCAGCAGGAAGAAGGTGGCGACGGCGAAGGCCACGATGACGAGCGCGTGCACGGGGAGCGGCCGGCGGATGAGGCGCCACGCCACCACGATCGACGCCACCACCAGGCCCAGGAACAGGCCCGAAAGGGCCTCGGGCTCCTCGTCCAGGAAGTGCTCGATCAGGCGGGCCAGCGTGATGATGGCGATGAGGATCCCGGCGAGCAGCGGGATGATGAGCCACCAGTCGACCTCGCGGAGGCGCTCGCCGGCCCTGCGGCGATCGAGGCGCAGCGCGAAGCCGGCGGCGGCCGACGCGGCGCGGATCGAGGCGATGAGCCGCTCGTAGATGCCGAGGATCAGGGCGATCGTCCCGCCCGAGACCCCGGGGACCACGTCGACGGCACCCATGCAGAAGCCGCGCGCCAGGTTGGGCAGCGCCCGCCGGATCAGGTCCATGGTGAGGCGGTCAGGCTCCCGGAGCGACCGAGCCGACGGGCCCGGCGAGCAGGTCGGCGGCCCGTGCCTCGATCCAACCGTCGAACGGCCAGCGCCGCTCCTCCACGCGGCGGCGGGCATCCACCACGCCCCCCACGGCGCCCTCGCGCACCCGCCGCGGGTAGCGCAGTGCCGCCGCGCGCCGCGCGAACACGTCCTCGTCGAGCAGCCGCACCTCGCCGCCCGTGCCGTGGAACGCCAGGTCCAGGTCGAGGTCGACGAAGCGGACCCTCCCGGGGCCGGCCCACGCCACCGGCGTGGCGACGTCCACCTTGTAGCGCAGCGCGCCGCCGTCGGCCGCCAGCGTCGCGGTGACCACCCACCAGCCCTTGCCCGCCACGGTCAGCTCGCTGTGCTCCACCACCTCGACGACCCCGCGAGCGGGGCGCTCGCGCAGCTCGCCCTGGGCCGTGATCCAGCACAGACAGCCGGGTTCGGCGCACGCCAGCCGGGCCGACCACAACGCGGAGACGGCGCCCGACCACTTGAGCTTCTCGACGGTGAGGGCCCGCCCCAGTGTCCTCATTCGCGCAGGCATGTCTAGCAGAGGAGGGAAGGTGTTGCAGGTCGACCAATCGCAACCCCCTGCCGCGCCGTCGAGCGCGGTACCCTGAGAGGAGCAAGGGTGTCGACGACCTCCGCACAGACCATCCAGGTCCTCCTTCCCGAACTCGGCGAGTCGGTCAGCGAGGGCGTGGTCATCGACTGGCGGGTCGCCGAGGGCGAGGCCGTCGCGGCCGGGGACATCCTGCTGGACCTCACCACCGACAAGGTGGACGTGGAGGTGCCCGCCCCCGCGGCGGGTCGGGTGGTCAGCATCCTCGCGAAGGCGGGCGACACGGTGGAGGTCGGGGCGGCCCTGGCCGAGATCGACACGTCGGGCGACGGCGCCGGCCCCGCGGGCGACGGCGTTCCGGCACCGGAGGACGAGGCGGTCGTCGAGGGCGCGCCGGCGCCCGAGGCGACGGGGACGCGGGTGGCCATCGTGCTGCCCGAGATGGAGTCGGTCACCGAGGGCGTGGTCATCGAGTGGCGGGTCGCCGAGGGCGAGGCCGTCGCGGTCGAGCAGATCGTGGTGGAGGTCTCCACCGACAAGGTCGACATCGAGGTGCCGGCGCCGGCGTCCGGCGTGCTGGCGTCGATCGCCGTGCCGGCCGGCGAGGCCTTCCCCATCACCACCCCGCTCGGGGAGATCGCCGCCGGGCCCGCGCCCGTGGCGGCGCCCGCGGCGAAGGTCGATAGTGGCGCGGCTGCCGCGCTACCGGCCACGGCCGCGCTGCCCGGCGACGGCGCGCCCGCCCAACCCCTGCCCGAGTGGCCCGCCGCCTCCCCGCTGGCCCGGCGCCTCGGCGCCCAGAGCGGCCTCGACCTGGCAGCGCTGGCCGGCAGCGGCCCCGGGGGCAAGGTGCGGCGGCGCGACGTGCTGGCGGCGCTGGACGGCGCCACGGCGCCGACGGTGGCCGAGGTCGACCGCGACGGCCCAGGCGAGCGCGCCGTGCCCCTGCGCGGGCCCGCGGCGGCGCTGGCCGGCTACATGGACCAGAGCCTCGGCATCCCCACGGCCACGAGCTTCCGCACCCTGTCGGCCGGTGCCCTCGACGCCGAGCGGCGCCGCATCAACGAGGCGCTCGCCGCCGCCGGCACCCGGGGGAAGCTGTCGTTCACCCACCTCATCGCCTGGGCGATCGTGCGCGCGGCCGAGGCCTGGCCGGTGATGGGCACCGGCTACGAGCTGGCCGACGGCGCGCCGCACCGTCTCGAGCGTGACGGCATCCATCTCGGCCTGGCCGTGGACGTGGAGCGCAGGGACGGAACGCGCACGCTGCTGGTGCCGGTGGTGCGCGACGCCGGGCGCCTCGACTTCGCGGCGTTCCGCGACGCCTACGACGACCTGGTGGGACGCACCCGCGACGGCAAGGTGGTGCCCGACGAGCTGCGCGGCGCCACCATCACCCTCACCAACCCGGGCGGGCTGGGCACGGTGGCATCGGTGCCGCGGCTCATGCCCGGGCAGGGGACCATCGTCGCGGCCGGCGCGATCGGCTACCCGCCGGGGCTCGCGGGCGCCCCGCCCGAGAAGCTGCGGGAGCTGGGCGTGGAGAAGGTGCTCACGCTTACCAGCACCTACGACCACCGGGTCATCCAGGGCGCCGAGAGCGGGGCGTTCCTGGCCGAGATCGAGCGCCTGCTCCACGACGACGCCTTCTACGACGACGTGCGCCGCAGCCTGGGCCTGGCGGCGACCGCGGTCGGGGCCCCCGCGCCCCCGCCGCCGGCCCCCGACCGGCAGCGGGTCGACCCCGGCCTGCGGGTCCCCGAGCCGCCGGCCGAAGGCGGCCTCACGGGCCAGGTCGACGCCGAGCTGCTGGCGGGCGTGGCAGCGGCGATGTCGCTGGTCGAGGCATTCCGAAGCCACGGCCACCTGGCCGCCACGCTCGACCCGCTCGGGAAGACGCCCGTGGGCGATCCGGCCCTTCGGCCCGAGAGCCTCAACCTCACCCCCGAGCTGATGGCACGCATCGACGCACGGCTGCTCAGCGTGAAGGTCCCCGGCGACACGTTCGCCGACGCCCTTCCCCATCTGCGGGACGCCTACTGCGGCACGATCGCCTACGAGATCGAGCACATCAGCGACCACGAGCAGCGGCTCTGGCTGCGCGGCGCGATCGAGTCGGGGCGGTACCGGGGCCCGCACTCACCGGAGCTCCGCGAGGCCGCCCTCGAGAGGCTGGTGCAGGTGGACGTCTTCGAGCGCTTCCTTCGTCGCACGTACCTCGGGCAGAAGACGTTCTCCATCGAGGGCTTGGACGCCCTGGTGCCGATCGTCGACGAGGTGCTGAGCCAGGCCGCGGACTGCGGCGTGGCGGAGACGCTGGTCGGCATGTCCCACCGTGGCCGGCTGGCCTTCATCGCGCACGTGGTGGGCCGGCCCCCCGAGTCGATCCTGGCCGAGTTCGAGGGCCACATGGCGTTCGAGGACGAGGACGGGGACGAGGACGAGGGGGCGCTGGTCACCGCCGGCGACGTCAAGTACCACCTCGGCGCCGAGGGGACCTACACCGCGCGTTCGGGCAAACGGCTGCGGATCAAGCTGGCCGCGAACCCCTCGCACCTGGAGCAGGTCAACCCGGTGGTCGAGGGCGAGACGCGGGCACGGCAGACCACGCGCATCGGCCGGGAGGCCACCCGCGACACCATCCGGGCCATGCCGCTGCTCATCCACGGCGACGCCGCGTTCACCGGCCAGGGCATGGTGGCCGAGACCCTCAACCTGGCCAACCTGTCCGGCTACACCACCGGCGGCACGGTGCACATCATCGCCAACAACCAGGTGGGCTTCACCACCGACCCCCCCGACTCGCGTTCCACCCAGAGCACCAGCGACCTGGCGCTGGGCTTCGACATCCCGGTGATCCACGTGAACGCCGACGACATCGACGCCTGCGTCTCGGCAGCTCGGCTCGCCTTCGCGTTCCGCCACCGCTACCGGCGCGACGCGCTGATCAACCTCATCGGCTACCGCCGCCTGGGCCACAACGAGGTGGACGAGCCGGCCTACACCCAGCCGGTGATGGCGCGCACCGTCAAAGCCCACGAGCCCGTCAGCAAGATCTACGCCAGGCGCCTCATCGACGACGGCGTCATCGACCAGCCCCGCTTCGAACGCATGGTCGAGGAGGCCGGGCGCGCCATGGCCGCGGCCCACGAGGCGGTCACGGCGCGCGGCGACCTCGGGCACGACGTCGACGCCCACGTCCACCGGCCCAGCCACGAGAGCCGCACGCCCGTCCGCACCTCGCTGTCAGAGGACGCCGTGCGCTCGCTCAACGAGCAGCTGCTGGCGGTGCCGGAGGGCTTCAACCTGCACCCCAAGCTGCTGCCGCAGCTCCAGCGCCGCCGCGAGGCGCTGGACGAGAGCGGCATCACGTGGGCACACGCCGAAGCGCTCGCCCTGGCGTCGCTGCTGGTGGAGGGCGTGCCGGTGCGCTTCACGGGCCAGGACACGGCGCGCGGCACCTTCAGCCAACGCCACCTGCGGCTGCACGACGTGGGCGAGGAAGAGACCTGGACCCCGCATACGGGGAGGACGCACATCCCCGCCGCCGGCCTGCTGCGCGGCAAGGCCAGCTTCGAGCTGTACAACAGCCCGCTGTCCGAGGCCGCGACGCTCGGCTTCGAGTACGGCTACTCCACCGTGGCCCCCGAGGCGCTGGTGCTGTGGGAGGCGCAGTACGGCGATTTTGCCAACGGCGGCCAGATCATGATCGACCAGTTCATCGTCTCGGGCCGGGCCAAGTGGGGCGAGCGCTCGCGGCTGACCCTGCTTCTGCCGCATGGCTACGAGGGCAACGGGCCCGAGCACTCCTCGGCCCGGATGGAGCGCTTCCTCCAGGCCGCAGCCGAGGACAACATCCGCGTGGTAAACGCCAGCACCGCGGCGCAGTACTTCCACCTGCTGCGCGGCCAGGCGCTGACGGACCGCATCCGCCCACTGGTGATCTTCACCCCCAAGAGCCTGCTGCGGGCCAAGAGCGCCTCGTCGTCGATCGAGGAGCTCACCGAGGGATGCTTCGCGCCGGTCATCGACGACCCGGCGCAGCCGGATCCTGCCGCCGTGCGGCGGCTGCTCCTGTGCAGCGGCAAGGTCTTCCACGACCTCGCGAACCACCCGGCGCGGGAGGCGCGTGAGGACATCGCGATCATCCGCCTGGAGCAGCTGTACCCCTTCCCCGAGCCCGAGCTGCGCGAGGCGCTCGACCGCTACCAAGAGGCAGAGGACTACGTCTGGGTGCAGGAGGAGCCGCGCAACATGGGTGGCTGGGAGTTCCTCAGGCGTCAGCTCAACCGCGCCGCGGCCGGGTCGACGCTGCCCCGCGTGCGCTACGTGGGGCGGGCGCGGCGGGCGAGCCCCAGCGAGGGGTACCCTCAGGCTCACCAGGTCGAGCAGCAGCGTCTGCTGGCCGACGCCCTCTCCCGCGACACGAACGGAGCAATCGAGTGAGCGACGCCCCCGCGCGCGTCGTCGTGCTGGGCGGTGGCCCGGCCGGCGACGTCGCCGCGCTGCGCGCTGCGCAGCTCGGCGCCGACAGCTACCTGGTCGAGCGCGCCGAGCTTGGCGGCACCTGCCTGAACTGGGGCTGCATCCCCACCAAGTCGCTGCTGGCCACGGCAGACCTGCTGCGCAAGATCCAGCGCGCCGACGAGTTCGGCCTGGTGGTGGGCGAGGCCGGCTTCGACTTCCACAAGATGATGCAGCGCAAGGACGACATCGTCCTGAAGCTGCGCCAGAGCGTGGAGGGTGCCGTCAAGCGCGGGGGCGTCACCATGCTACGGGGCCAGGGCACCGTTGACGGCGACGCCGTGGCCGTGGACGGTGAGCGCTATCCGTTCGACGTGCTGGTGGTGTGCGTGGGCACCGAGCCGTCCGGGCTGCCCGGCATCGACATGGACCACCCCGCGGTGCTCACCAGCAACGACGTCCTGGTGCTCACCAAGGTGCCCAAGAGCATGCTGGTGGTTGGCGGCGGGGTGATCGGCTGCGAGTTCGCCAGCCTGTTCGCACCGCTGGGCACCGAGATCACGGTGGTCGAGATCCTTCCCCGCCTCCTGGTTGGCATCGACGAGCGCACGGCCAAGCAGTTCCAGCGCCTGCTCGAGAAGGACGGCGTCACCGTGCACCTGGGGCGCCAGGTGGAGGAGGTCGAGAAGTACCTGAAGTCGGGCGTCGTGGCGCGCCTCGACGACGGCACCACGGTCAGGGCCGAGAAGCTGCTGGTGTCGGTGGGGCGTGCGCCCCAGACGAGCGACATCGGCCTGGAGGAGGCCGGCGTCGCGATTACCGAGCGTGGGCACATGGTGGTCGACGACCACCTCCGCAGCGCCAACCCGAAGATCTACGGCGCCGGCGACTGCATCGGCGGCCTCCAGCTGGCGCACCTGGCCTCGGCCGAGGCGGCGCGCGCGGTCGAGAACGCGCTGGGCCATGATGTCCGGCCGATCGACCGCACGGTGGTGCCAAGCACCATCTACACCCACCCCGAGATCGCCACCGTCGGCCTCAACGCCGACGACGCCAAGGAGGCCGGCCACCCGGTCAAGCTCGGCCAGGCGCGCTTCGGCGTCTCCGGAAAGGCCCTGGGCGAGGGCGAGCCCGAGGGCTACGCACAGCTGGTGTCCGACGCCGACACCGGCCTGCTGCTGGGCGCCACCATCATGGGCGCCCACGCCGTGGAGATGATCCACGAGATCGGGGTGGCCATCTCGGAGGGGCTCACCATCGCCGAGCTGGGCGACATCATCCACGCCCACCCCACGGTCAGCGAGATGGTGATGGACGCCGCCCAGCAGGCGGTGGGCGTGGCTCCCTACCTGTCCTAGTGTCCC
>JAUVPZ010000055.1 GCA_030598395.1 Miltoncostaeaceae bacterium
ACGAGATGAGCGCTGAGCCGGTCGTCGGCGCCGCCCGCTTCACGTGGGAGGACGGGCTGCGCAACCTCGCCGCCGCCGACGGGCTCCTCGGGCCGCGCCGCCGCATCGTGGAGGCGGTCCACGTGGAGTTGCGGCGGCGCGTCGGCCAGACCTTCACGCTGGCGCAGCTCTCGGCGGTCTACGGCGAGGCCTCGCGGTGGTACCTGGACCTCGCAGCCCGCACCGCGCCGGGACACCCGGAGGCCTGGGACCCCGCGGTGGCCCTCGACGCCGCCTTCGCCATCTACGCGCGTGGCGCCACCGACGCACGCCCGTGAGCGAGGAGGACACCGACCGCATCCGGCGTGTGCCGCCGGAGGATGAGCCCGGGCCGGCGGGCGAGCCCGAGCCCGCGCCGGAGCCGGCGCGGGAGACCGGCGCCGCCGGCGCGGTTGAGGAGTCGTCCGGGGCGGCAGCCGCGCCCGAGCCGCGGCCGCGGAAGCGTCCTCGCCCGCCCGCCCGCGCCCGGCGGCGGGGAGTGCCGGTGGTCATGGCGCTGATCGCGGTCGTCGCGGCGCTCGCCATCGGCGTGGCGATCGGCTACATCGTGCGCGGCGACCCGGCGCCGGCCTCGCTTCAGACCCTGGAGCGCGAGGTGCCAGTGGTCACCGTCACCGTGCCGGAGGACACACCCCCGCCCTAAGAGGCTGCTTCAGAATGAAAGGGCTCGGCCGTCTGCGGGCTGCAGACCGTCGCGAGGCGGCGTCATCGGTCGGGGCGATGCCCACCTGCATCGCGCCCTCCCTGCTTCCTGGTCTCGCTCGGTTTGCGCGGCAGGCCGCCCGCGCCTCACTCTGAAACAGCCGCTCAGCCGGCGACGCCCGCGCCCTCGCCGGGCGCCGGCGCCGTCCACTGCTCGCGAAGCGCCTCCGAGTGGGTCTCGGCTCGCTCGATCAGGGCGTGGATCTCGGGCAGGGCCTCGCGGCGCAGGTAGACGTGTCGCTGGCCCACGCTGGGCTTCTCGCCGAGCAGCCCGGCCCGCACCAGGGCCTCGCCGACCGCCAGGGCCTCGGCGCGCTCGTCCGGCGCGGCGCCGCGGTACAGGTGGTCGAACTCGGTGTGGTACCCCGCGCCCACCTTTCCCATGCGCAGCAGCCGCTGAAGCACCTTACGCGCGTGGCGGCGGCGGGGGCAGGGGTCGTCGGTGATCTCCAGGCTGGGCGGTGGCTCGGCGTCGTCCGGTTCCGGCCCGTCGCAGCCCCACTCGCGCAACAGCGGGGCCAGCTCGGCGGGCGGGTCGTCCACCGCCTGACGGCGCTCGGCGAGCACCAGCGCCACCTGCAGGGGGGGCACCCCCGTTGCGCGGGCGAGGCCGAGCAGGCCGGTGGCGCCGACGTCGGGGCGCAGGCGGGGCAGGGCGACCGGCGGACCTCCGGGGGCGATGCCGTCGGGCAGTGGTGCCACGCGGATGCGCGCCTGCTGCGGGTGGCGCTCGGCCAAGGCGATCGGAGCAAGCTCGGGGTCGACGCCCGGGGCATCGAGGGCCAGGAGGCCTTCCCAGTCGCGGATGACGAGCTCGGACCGCGCCGCGCCCGCGTCGACCGCTGCGGCGACGCAGGCGGCCAGCGCCGCGGCCGGGCCCGGTGGCTGGAAGGCGACCGCGGTCTGGATGCGGGCCGGAAGCGCCCAGACCGGCGTGCCGTCATCCAGCCAGCCGGTCCACACCCAGAGCGTGTAGGCGCGGCGATACAGGTCGCGCGCCGAGGCCGAAAGCGTCGCGCGCACGGCCTCGCCGGGCTCGCCACGGCGCCAGGCCGCCAGGCCGCGCGCGACCTCGAGGGGATCGCGCGCCAGGTCGCTGATGGTCACGGTGCTGGGAGCCACGCTCCAACCGTATCGCGCCCGCTCGGGCGGCCGTCCGAGGCGCAGGGAAACTCCTCGTTGGTCCGGCAGGCCCAACCGGCGGCCAGCACCCGCGCCGCCAGCACCTGGCCAGGCGACACGAACAGCGTCGGCGCGGCGACCGCCAGCGCGCCCGCAGGCCGGGCCGCTGCCGCGGCCTGCGCAGGGGACGGCGCGGCACCGCTTTCCTCGGCCATGCCGACACTTCGGCGTACCGGACGCCGGTCTCAAGCCCCGCGGCACGGAGCCCGTCAAGTCTGGAAGCCCCCTGCCGATAGGGGGCGCGGACGGACCCTCCCGGGAGACGCCGGAGTTGATCCGAGGCATCTACATCGCAGCCAGCGGGATGCTCGTAGAGAGCGTCCGGCAGGACATCATCGCCAACAACCTGGCGAACGCCACCACCACCGGCTTCAACCGGAGCTTGGTCGTGGCGGAGCAGTTCGGCGAGATGCCGCTGAGCAACCCGGGCGAGCCCGGCTCGCCGCAGGTGGGCCCGCTGTCCACAGGCGTCGTCGGCGTGATCCACTCGCAAGGCAAGCTTCGCGCCACCGACAACCGCCTGGACCTGGCGCTGTCGGGCACCGGCCACTTCGCCATCAACGCGCCCGGCGGCGTCCGTGGCCGCTGCCATGGCCCCGATCGACTCCGCCATCCGTCAGGTCAACGCCCGGCGGGCGTCGATAGGCGCGATTCAGAACCGGCTCGAGCAGACCATCAGCCGGCTCAACCTGACCTCCGAGAACCTGGCGGCCGCCGAGTCGCGCATCCGCGACGCCGACATGGCCGCCGAGATGATCCAGCTCACCAAGCACCAGATCCTGCAGCAGTCGGGAACGGCCATGCTGGCCCACGCCAACCAGGCCCGCAGAGCGTCCTGCAGCTGCTCGGATAGCCGTCGATCGAGCATCCTGGAGAGCGAGCAGATGACCCAGACCGCCAACCAGCCGGAACCGGCCGCGGTGACCGTGCCCTCGCAGGCGCTGGGCACGATCGAGATCGCAGCCGAGGAGACCATCCGCATGTGCGAGCCGCTGGCCGGTTTCCCCGACTGCACGAGCTACGCGCTGCTGGACCACGTCCGCGAGGACGGCGAGCCCAGCGGCTCGGTGTACTGGCTGCAGTCGGTGGAGCAGCCCTTCCAGTCGTTCGTGGTGACCAACCCCTGGGGCGTGATGCCGGACTACGCGCCGGAGATCTCCGACGCCGACGCCGCGCAGCTCGAGCTGCGGTCGTTCGAGGACGCCCGCGTCTTCGCCATCCTCACCGTGCCGTCGGACGCGGACATGGCCACCATCAACCTGCGCGCGCCGATCATCGTCAACACGGCCCGCAGACTCGCCAAGCAAGCCGCGCTGCTGAACGACGAGTACCACACCCGGCACCGACTGAACGACCCCGCCGCGCGGGCCGGCGCGGCGCCCCTGGACTAGCCCGGCACCGGCGACTCACCGCGCTCGACGCGCCCGGTTAGCCAGGCCAGCAGCCGCGCCCGCTCGGCCGGGCCCAGCCAGTTGGCCAGCGCGTGCCGGAGCCGCTCGAGTGGCGGACGCGCGCCCGCCAGGGCCTGGCTGCGACCGGTGCGCCAGGCGATCCAGCCCACCAGTCGCTCGGCCTCATCCTCGGAGAGGTGCAGGCGGCAGAAGCCGAGGATCTCGTCCACCGAGGCCGGCACGGGCCGGCAGTGTACCGAACATGTGTTCGATCAGCGTGTGGCGGTCAGCCGGGCTCGTCCTCGTCGTCGGCCGCCTCCAACCCCCCCTCGGCGGCCTCCTCGAGCGAGACCTCGCCGACGTCCTCGCCGTCGACGCCCAGCGCCTCGGCGGCCACGTCCGCTTTCCCGGCGGGATCGGAGTCGTCTTCGTCTCCGGCCGACTCCTCCACGCGGCCCTCGTCGGCCTCGAGTACCTGGGCCAGCGCCGGCGTGACGGCCTCCTCATTGCCGTCGCCGCCGTCGTCACCGATGATCTCGTCGGCGACGCCGTCGATGAGCAGAGGGTCGACGTCGACCTCGGCCTCGAGCAGGTCGGGCTCGTCCGCGGCGCCGTCCGGGCTCCACCGCACCGCCACCTCGCCCTCCCGGATCTCGGCCTCCGCCAGCGCGATCGGGTCGCGCGTCACCAGCTCGCCCGGCGCGGGCGGGGGCGCCGACGCCGCGCGCAGCTCCGCCGGGTCGGCGGTGAGCCAGAGCGTGATCTGGCGGGCGCGCTTGGAGACTGCATGTACCAGGGCATAGCGCGATCCCTGGACATGCCCGAGCGCGTCGTCGAGTCCACGTCCGTACAGCATTCAACCTCCCTGCGGGTTTGCGGCGGCCGTCGGGTCGACTCGCAATACTACCCCTACACTGCCCATCCGGGCCGTGCCGGCCATCACGGGCCCGAAGGAGGCCTCGTACATGCTGGTGCTCACCCGCAAGTCAAACCAGAGCATCATGATCGGCGACAATATCGAGGTGTCGGTGCTCTCGGTGCTGGGCGAGAAGGTGCGGCTGGGCATCACGGCGCCACGCGAGGTGCCCGTGTTCCGCAAGGAGGTCTTCATCGAGATCCAGGCGCAGAACATCGAGGCCGCCGCGTCCAGCAAGGAGGCGCTGGACCGCGCCATCCGCACGATCGGGGACGGCGAACCGGCCGAGTAGCCCGGGCGGTGGGGCTCGCCGCAGGCCGTGCCCACGGCGCCGGTCGACTTCCGCACGCTCGCGGACCTGCGACTGGCCGCCAGCCCCGAGCTCGCACCTGCTGGATCGGCCGGAGGCCGAGGCCGGGGCCGGTTGCGCGAACCGCTCGCGGCCCATCGGCGCGCCGAGGACCTCATCGCCATCGGGGCCTACGTCAGCGGCTCCGACCGGTCGTCGACGAGGCCATCGCCAAGCGTGATGCCATCAACGGCTTCCTGCGCCAGCGGGTGGACGAGCCCAACGACGCCCAGCAGGCGCTTCCGGCGCTGATCGAGCCTGCCGCCGCCGCGCCACCGGCCGCGCCCGGGGGTGCCAAGCCCAGCTCCGATGCGCTGATCGGGGCCTTCGACCCGCTCCCCTCTCGTGCCGAGCTGGTGTCCGCGCCGGGTGCGGGTCCCGTGGAGAGACCTCACGGCCTCGCGGTTGCAAAGCGCACGGCAACCTGCGACTCTTGCCGTGCACTTCGCAACAATCGTCACAAAGGATCGTCACGATGAAACGTGTCAGCGACGCCATGAGCGCGGTCAGCGCCATCGTCGGGCCTGAGCACACGCTGAGTCAGGCGGCGCATCGCAGGGTCCAGCGTGGCACGGGCGCTGCCGTGGTCCTGGATGGGAGCCTGCCGGGCCCCGGGGTCATCACCGAGCGCGACCTGCTGCGCGCCATCGCGGACGGCCGGGACCCCGACGTCGAGCTCGTCGAGGACCACATGTCCGGCCACGTGGTCACGGCGTGGCCCGACTGGCCGCTCTCGCGGGCGGCCGCGCTGATGATCAAGCACGGCATCCGTCACGTCCTGGTCTTCGACGGCTCGGACCTGGCCGGCGTGCTGTCCATGCGCGACCTCGTGCGCGCCGGCGGCATCGCCCCCGTCGAGCACGACGCAGCCGCCACCAGCACCGCGTAACGACGCCGACCCCTCGAGCGCCGACGCACGCGCTGCGGGGGCTACGAACGACCGGTCAGACTCGTCGGACGAGGCGGCCGGCGACGGCACGGCCAGGCCCCCGTCGCTGCAGGCGGCGGACGGCAGCCTGGACCTCCGGGCCTGAGGGGAGAACCGGATAGATCCGATCACCGGACCGATCAACGCCACCCCCGTCCGCCGGGACGCCCACCAGCGGGACGGGCGGCATCTTCTCCGCTGAAGGGCTTCCTCAGGCTGCTGGCGGCCCAGATCCGCGGACAGAACCCTCTGGAGCCGATGACCGACACCGAGTTCGTCGCGCAGATGGCGCAGTTGTCCCAGCTCGAACAGCCGACGCATCACTCTCGGCCGGCCGGCGCCCCCGGCCGGGCGATCCTAGGCGCCGATGTGGGGCTCGGGGGTGAGCTCCATGCGCGCGCGCGTGCCGCGCTCGTCGCAGGTGACGTGCAGCGTGTCGCTGAGCTGGCGCACGATCCACAGGCCGCGGCCACGCGTGAGGTTCACCGCCGGCGGGTACGCGCCCAGCACCTCCTGGAAGTCGAAGCCGCTGCCCGCGTCGGTGACCTCTATCACCAGCCGCCCGTCGGACCAGGCGTTGACCTCGATCGGCGGCGCCCCGTGCTCCTGGGCGTTGGCCAGCAGTTCGTCGAGGGCCAGCATTACGTCGTTGGCCCGCTCCGGGAAGCCGGAGCCGTCGGCCAGCGCTCGAACCGCGCCGCGCACCTCGCCGATCTCGGCCGGGTCGGCGCCGATCCGCGCGCGATAGTGCTTCGGTGGGCTCACGCGCTCCCTGGTGGATGCCACTCGACCCGCAGCATACGGCACGCGATCGACGGCATCCCGAGCCTCTCACCGCTCCGAGCTGATGGGCTGGGAGAAGGCCGGGACCTTCTTCTACCGGCGGCTCTCGCCAGAGTAGGCCGTCACACGCCGACGGCCGGGGCGGCCGCCAGTGGCGGTTCGGTCGAGCGCGATGCCGCCCGCTCGATACCGCGCGTGGCCCGCCAGCACGAGGTGCTGATCAGCTCGGCCAGGCCCTCGACCAGCCACAGCCGCGTGCTCTGAAGCACCTGGGCGTCCAACTGTCCCGCCTGCACGTTGACCACGGCCGTCAGCGCCAGCTCGCCGACCTCGGGCAGGTCCTTCCCCACGCCGTGCCCGGGGCGGATCCCACCATCGCGCAGCGTCACCGAGCCCACGCTGGAGAGCGGGCCCAGCGCGGCGTCCACCGCCACTACGAGCGGGCTCGGGCGCTCGTCGACGCGCGGCGCCAGCCGTTCCAGCAGGTTGACGGCGTGCAGCGGCCGCTCCAGGCTGCCGATGACCGTGTCGGCGTCGTAGCCCAGCCGCAGCAGCCGCTCGCCCACCAGTGGGCCGAGCGCGTCGCCCGTGGAGCGGTCCGTGCCGATGCAGGCGAAGATCACCGAGCGCTCGCGGGCGCCGCGCGCACACAGGCGCTCCTCCAGCGCCCTCCCCAGCCGGGCCCGCGAGGCCTGCTCGGTTCTGCGAACGGTGATCGGTTCCATCCCTGAAGCCTCGAATCCTCCGGCCGATGGGCGGGGCACACGAGGAGAGTAGGAATACCCCCGTGCCGGCGCGCCACTCCAACGGCCAGGCGGCGGTGCACGATCGGGGGTGCTCCGCCCCCCTCGTCCGGTTCGCCGCAGGCCGAAGGGGGCGCTGCTGGACGCGTCAGAGCACCTCGGGCTCTTCCTCGATGAGAGCCGCGAGCACCTCCAGGAGCTGAACGCGGCGCTGCTTGCCCTCGAGCGCGACCCCGGCGGACCGGGAGCCGCTCAATCCGATCTTCCGCGTCGCCCGCTCGCTGAAGGGCATGAGCGCGACCATGGGCTTCGGCAACACGGCCCGGCTGACGCACTGCATGGAGGAGGTGCTGACCGACCTGCGCGACGGCGGCGCCGCCTGGTTGACGCGCGCGTCTGACGCCAGCAAGGGCGGCAGGCTGCCGCGTACAATAGGGTGCTGACGCTCGTTTTCGCGGACGGGTCGGAGGTGCGGGATGAGATGGCGAGCGGTGAAGTTGCTCTCGATCGCTATTGCGGGCAGCGTGATCGCACCGGCCGCCGCGATGGCGCAGGATCCCCCCCCCGCGCCGTCGGGCGCCACCCCGACCGGCGTCATCGCCCAGGGCGTGAAGATCGACGGCGTGGCGGTCGGCGGGCTCACGCGATCCACGGCGAAGGCCCTGGTGCTGAAGAAGCGCGTCGCGCCCAAGCGCAAGCCGCTGGCGCTTCGGTTCGGCAAGAGGCGCTTGGCCATCCACCCGGCGGGCGTGGGCTACCGGGCCGACGTCGACTACGCGGTGCGGGGCGCATACACCTATGGCCACACCCGGCCGCTGGAATCCAAGATGAACGTGCCGCTGCGGCAGTCGGTCAACCGGAGCAAGCTGCGCGCCGTGCTCGCCGCCAAGGCCAGCAAGATCGCGGTCCCCGCGGTGGACGCCGCGATCTCCTTCGCGGGCGCCCGGCCAGTGGTCCGCTCCGCCAGGAGCGGCTCGAAGGTCAGGCTGTCCGCGGCGCAGCGCATCGTCGAGCGCGCGCTGCTCACCCGCCGCAGGCGGAGCTACCGCCTGCCGCCCCAGCGCGTGCTGCCGGCGGTCACCACGCACCCGCCCGCCATCTTCATCGAGCGCGGCAACTTCAGGCTGACGCTGTTCAAGGACGGCAAGACGCGCGCCTTCCGCATCGCCGTCGGCCAGCCCGCCTACCCCACGCCGGTGGGCAACTTCCACATCGTCACCAGGCAGGTGAACCCCACGTGGTTCCCACCCAACTCGCCGTGGGCGGCCGGCATCGGGCCGGTGCCGCCCGGCCCGGCCAACCCGCTGGGCACGCGGTGGATGGGCACCAGCGCCACGGCCATCGGCATCCACGGCACGCCGTCGCCGCAGACCGTCGGCACGCGCGCCTCGCACGGCTGCATCCGCATGCACATCCCGGAGGCCGAGTACCTGTTCGACCAGATCTCCATCGGCACCCCGGTCATCATCCGCTAGCGATCCCGCGCCGCCACGCGCGCGACCGCCGGCGTGGTCACGAGGGCGGCGACTCCGCCAGGGCGGCGCGCAGCCGCGCCGCCGCGGGCACGGGCATCAGCGCGCTGATCCGCGTTCCCCGCTCGGTGGCCTCCTGCTTCACCTCGCACCCGGCCGCGTAGAGGTCGGCCAGCAGCCCGCCGCGGTCGTAGGGGATGGTCAGGTCCACGCGCACCAGGCGCCCGCGCGCCAGGGCGGCGAGGCACCCCCGGAGCCCTGCGATGCCCTCGCCGGTGCGCGCCGAGGCCTGGATGGCCTCCGGGTGCCGGCGCGCCAGGGCGGCGCGGCCCTCGGCGTCCACCAGGTCCACCTTGTTGAGCACGGAGAGCCGCGGCAGCTCCGAGGCGCCGATCTCGTCCAGCACGTCGTCCACCGCCGCCGCGCGCGCCGATCGGCGGTCCTCGGGCTCTGAGGCGTCCTGGACGTGAAGCACCAGGTCGGCGTCGCGCACCTCGTCGAGCGTGGAGTGAAAGGCGGCCACCAGCTCGTGCGGGAGCGCCCGGATGAAGCCCACGGTGTCCGACAGCAAGACCCGATGACCCTCGGCCTCCACCGTGCGGGTGGTGGGGTCGACCGTCTCGAACAGCGCGTGGTTCACCGGGACGCCGGCTGCGGTGAGCGCGTTCATCAGGCTGGACTTGCCCGCGTTGGTGTAGCCGGCCAGCGCGGCTCGCGGGGCGGCCGAGGCGACCCTGCGCGAGCGTTGCACCTCACGGGCCCGGTGCACCCCGTCGAGCCGCCTGCGCAGCGCCGACTTGCGCCGGCGGATGATGCGCCGGTCGGACTCCAGCTGGGTCTCACCGGGGCCCCGCGTGCCCACGCCGCCGCCGAGGCGCTCGAGGTGCTGCCAGAGGCCCTCCTGGCGCGCGTAGTAGTACTCCAGCTGTGCCAACTCCACCTGCAGCTTGCCCTCGGCCGAGCGGGCGTGCTGGGCGAAGATGTCCAGGATGATGGCCGTCCGGTCCACCACGCGGGTCTTGAGGCGGTCCTCCAGCGTTCGCTGCTGGCCAGCGCTCAGCTCGCCCTCCGCTGCGATCACGTCGGGCTCGCGCGCCTTCACCGCGGCCACCAGATCGTCCAGCCGTCCCTTACCGAGGTAGGTGCGCGGGTCCGGCCGCTCGCGGCGCTGCAGCACCGTCTCCTCCACGTCTGCACCGGCCGTGCGCAGGAGGTCGCGCAGCTCGGACAGACGATCCTCCTCGTCGGCGCCCCGCGGCAGCGAGGCGATCACGATCGCCCGCTCGGGCCCGTGGCGGTCGAGGCCGTCCTCCCGGAACGCCGAGCCGCGGTAGGTGCGCTGGATCTCGGACATCGGTTCATGATGCCAGCGCGCCGGGGTCAGCCGCCAAGAAGAGCCTCTAAGGCGAAGCGGCGTCGCCCTCGGCCACGAGCCGCAGCCGGCCGAGGGCGCGGGCGACCGTGGCGTCGTCCACCGGGCCCGCGGCGCGCACGAACAGCGAGTTCGGGCCGACCGCGAACGCCAGCGTGCGCTGCTGGCCGGGGCGGCGTGCCCCGCGCGCGCCGGGCACGCCGCTGGGCGTCCAGGCCACGGCGCCGGTCCGGGCCAGCAGCCGCTCGGCGGCCTGCGCGCCCACGCTGGTCGCGGTGACGTGCGAGGGCCACACGCTGGTAGCCACCACGAGGGCCGCCCCGCCGGGGCCGCTCCAGCGTCGCACCGCGGCAGTCCGGAGCCCGCGCGCGCGCAGGCGCTGGGCGATGGCGGGGTCCGGCCCGCCCACCAGCGCCGCGGCGAGCGCCGCCGGGGTGGCCGGACGCGCCGGCTCTGTCTCGGTGAGCCCCGCCGGGGTGGGCAGCACCGCGGCGAGGGCGACGGGGTCCTTGCGATCGCCCCGCGGATCGACCGCGCTCCCCGGCCCGCACGCCGTCAGCCCGAGCGCGACCAGCACACAGACGACGACGCCGATCATGCGGGCAGGCACCGGCGTCCAGGGTAGCCAGCCAGCCGCGTCGCGCTTAACCCGGCGGCAACAGGACGCCCATGTCGGGTGCGTCCTGGGGCGCATATGCTCTGTCCTCTGTCCCCGTGTTCGGGGCGGTCCAACCTCGACGGGGGCCAGAAGTGAGCTTGTCCGCCTACAAGACCGGCAACACGCTCAAGACCTTCGTCTTCCTCGCCGCGCTCACCGGCCTGCTGCTGGTGATCGGCGTCCTCGTCGGCGGCGTGGGCGGCCTGGTCGTGGCACTGGTCCTCGCAGGGCTGATGAACCTGGCGATGTACTGGTTCAGCGCGCCGATGGCGCTCAGGATGGCGCGCCCAGGAGGTCGGCGAGTCCGACGAGCCGGAGCTGCACCGCATGGTCGGGGAGCTTGCGGGGCGGGCCGAGGTGCCCAAGCCGCGCGTCTACGTCACGCCGGCCCAGCAGCCCAACGCCTTCGCGGCCGGCCGTAACCCAAAGCACGCGGCGATTGCCGTCACGAGGGGTATCCAGCGGGCGCTCACCCCGCGCGAGCTGGAGGGCGTCCTGGCTCACGAGATGGCGCATATCAGCAATCGCGACAT
>JAUVPZ010000132.1 GCA_030598395.1 Miltoncostaeaceae bacterium
CGTAGTCGCGTCCCGGCAACGACGTCGTTACGCGCGCCGAAGAGGTCGGCTCGGGCACCGGCAGACGAGCCCGCTCCGCGAGGCGGGCAAGCTCGGCGGCGCCGGCCTGGCCGCGGGTGCTGGCCACGGTGCACCGACCGTCGGGATCGATCGACGCGACCGTGGGGTAGCGCGCCAGGACCGCGAGTGGCGGGCCGCCGGGATCGGGGGCCGGCGCTGGGAGGCGCTCCACGGTCCCGGCCAGCTCGTACGCCAGCAGCCCCATCCAGCCGCCCGCCATGGGCCAGGGTCCAGGCCTCTGGGGCGTGCTCGCCAGCGCTTCCCACGCCGCCGGTCCGACGACCACCTCCTCGGGGTCGGCGGCCACGATGGTGCGCCCGCCGTGACGCACGAGCGCGGGGTACGGACGCTCGATGAGCTCTGACAGCAGGGCCGGCGGGTCCACCGGAGCCCTGAGGGTGACGGCCCGCAGCCCGACGTCGTGTGTGACAATGGTCGTCGCTGAAGTCGCGCTCAAGGAGTCGCCCCGTGTGCCACCCGTTTGACGCTAGCACCGCCCGCCGAGCCTGAACCGTGAGGCAGACGCTCGCCTTTCAGGCCACCGGCTTCGACGTGTCGCCGGTGGAGATCGAGATGGAGGACGACGGCCTGCCGCCCGACGAGGGCGAGCTGCCGACGGCGCTGCTCGCGTTCGAGAGCGGCGGGAACGTGGTGCTCACGCTTCCGCTCGACCCGGAGCACGCCGAGAGCATGATGAACGCGTTCACCGAGGCGGAGGCGCACCGTGAGTCGCTGCCCGACGCGGCCAGCTGGGAGCCCCAGCCGTCCGGCCTGCCAGAAGGGTTGTTCTGGGTGCTCCAGCCAAACGTCGTGGGGGTCTCGGTGACCCCCCCGCAGTCCACGCCGGACGGTCCGGTGCTGCACTGGACGCTCGCGTTCGAGGACGAGGACGGCAGCCAGGTGCAGGTCGCGGTGGGCGACGCCCTCTGCGTGAGGGTGATCCGGGCGCTGGCACAGGTGGCCGCCGACGAGCTTCCGGAGCCGAGCGAGGGCTGACCTCAGGGCAATAGGGCGGAATTCCGGTGGATATCTGGTAATTTGGTCCGAGGCCGCCGCGGCGGCTCGTCCCGCGCCCGTTCGGAGCGCGCGACACCAGAGAACACCGGAAGGAACGATGAGCGCCACCACCGCCAGCGCGTGGAGGGATCGCCTGGCCGACCGCATGCCCGCGGAGCTGGCCGAGGAGATCGATGTGTTCGAAGCGCAGCTCGAACTGCGCCGCCAGGGCAAGATCGATGAGCGGGTGTTCGCCGAGACGCGGCTTCGCCGCGGCGTCTACGGCCAGCGCTACGACAACGGCCAGCGCCACGACGGCATCGCCAGCCAGCGCCTCTCCTACCCCTCCGGCGAGCTCACGAAGGGCCCCGACACGATGTGGGACGCGCCGGGCATGGTGCGCATCAAGCTCCCGTACGGCGGCATCACGCCGGACCAGCTCGACGTCGTCGCCGACCTCGCGCAGGAGTACTCGGACGACATCCTGCACATCACCACGCGGCAGGACGTTCAGCTGCACTTCGTGCACATCGACGACACCCCGACGCTCATGCGGCGGCTCGCCGCAGTGGACATCACGACCCGCGAGGCGTGCGGCAACGGCGTGCGCAACGTCACCGGCTGCCCCATCTCGGGTGTGTGTCACACCGAGGCGTTCGACACCACGGCGTACGCGGACGCGCTGTTCCGGTTCCTGCTCGGACACCCCGACTGCCAGGACTTCGGGCGCAAGTTCAAGATCGCCTTCTCCGGCTGCGTGGACGAGCCCTGCGGCCTGGTCTACATGCACGACTTCGGCGCCATCGCCTCCGTCAGGGAGGTCGACGGCGAGCTGCGGCGCGGCTTCACCCTGTACGTGGGCGGAGGCCTCGGGACCACCCCGCACCAGGCGAAGGTGCTGTACGAATGGGTGCCGGTCGAGGAGCTGCTCCCGGTGGCACAGGCCGTCGGGCGCGTGTTCGGGCGCCTGGGCGAGAAGCGCAACCGCAATCGCGCCCGCATCAAGTTCCTGGTAGCCAAGCTGGGCATCGACGAGTTCCGCCGCCTCATCGACGAGGAGCGGGCGATCCTGCCGCACGACCCGCGATGGACCGGCTACCTTCCCTCACTCGAGCGCTTCGACGAGGAGCCTCTGCGCGAGGCGGTGCCGCTCAACGGCGCGGCCCCCGCGGAAGGCTTCGAGGCCTGGATGGCCACCAACGTCTACCGGCAGCGCCAGCCCGGGTACGCCGCTGCCACGATCGCCCTGCCCCTGGGCGACCTGTCGTCGCTGCAGGCGCGCCGGCTGGGCGAGATCGCCCGCCGCCACGTGGGCGACCACATCCGCACCACCGTCGAGCAGAACATCGTGCTGCGCTGGGTCAGCGAGACCGACCTCCCCGCGCTCTACACGGAGCTCGTGGCGGTGGGGCTCGGCGAGCCGGGCGCCGGCACCATCGTCGACGTCACGGCCTGCCCGGGCACCGACACGTGCAAGCTGGGCATCAGCAGTGCGCGCGGGCTCGCCGCCGAGCTACGGCAGCGCATGGCCGGCACCGCCTACGAGCTGGACGAGGCGGCCCGGGGCCTTCGCATCAAGGTGAGCGGCTGCTTCAACAGCTGCGGCCAGCACCACGTGGCCGACATCGGCTTCTTCGGAAACAGCCGAAAGATCGACGGCTACGCGGTGCCCCACTTCCAGGTGGTGCTGGGCGGGCGCTGGCGCGAGAACGGCGGCTCCTACGGCCTGCCCATCGGCGCCATCCCCAGCAAGCGCATCCCCGAGGTGGTCGACACCATCACCTCGCGATACGTCGCCGAGCGCCAGGGCGAGGAGTCGTTCCAGGACTACATCGCCCGCCTGGGCAAGAAGGAGCTCGGCGCGATGATCGCGGACCTCAAGACCATCCCTGCGCACGCGGACGACGCATCGTTCTACTCCGACTGGGCCGACGCGCGCGAGTTCACCATGGGCGACCTGGGCGTGGGCGAGTGCGCGGGCGAGGTGGTGTCGAGCGTGGCCCTCGAGCTCTCCGGCGCGGAGAGCATCGGCTTCGACGCTCAGGTGGCGCTCGAGGACGGCGATCTGGCCCGGGCCGACGAGCGCGCGTACGCGGCGCTGCTGGCGGCGGCGCAGGCGCTGGTGCGCTGGGAGGTGTCCAACATCTCGAACGACCCGGACGACATCGTGCGCGAGTTCCGCGAGCGCTTCTACGACACGAAGCGCTTCTACGACCGGTTCGCTGGCGGCAAGTTCGCCCGCCCGCTGTTCGACCGCCACGAGGCGGGCGCGCGCGCCGAGCCAGACCCGGACGCCGTGCGGTACCTCGTGGAGGAGACCCAGCTCTTCATCGACGCCGCGCACCAGGTGGAGATCCGCGAGGTGGACGCTCAGTCCGCCGCGCTGTAGGCGGCCGACGGTGGAGACCGCGCGCGTCGGCGCCAAGCTGTTCGTCGCCGAGGGCCAGGAGGTCGACCTCCCCGCGTTCATCGGGGTCTTCCACGGCTGGATCCAGCGGTCGGCCGTGGACGGCCTGCTGATCGACGTGGCCGACTACCAGCACGTGCCGGACGGCCCCGGCGTGATGCTCATCGGGCACGAGTCCGACCGGGCGCTGGATCTCGCGGCCGGCCAGCCGGGACTGCTGTACCAGCACAAGCGCGACGACGACGCGCCGGAGCTGCTCGACGGCCTGCGGCGTGCGGTCCGCGAGGCCGCGCTCGCCGCGCGCGAGCTGGACGACGAGCCGCTCCTGGGCGACGGGCTCCGGTTCCGGGCCGACGAGCTGTGGGTGCGGGTCACCGACGCCCTGGCCGGGCCGAACGACGACGCCGCGTTCGCCGAGCTCGAGGCGGCGCTCGGCGAGCTGCTCGACGGCCTGGA
>JAUVPZ010000097.1 GCA_030598395.1 Miltoncostaeaceae bacterium
ATCTCACTCTTCCGCTTCGCTCGTTCGAGCTCCGGGTCGACCTCCGCGTAGGCGCCGAGACGCTCGCCCTCGTCGGACCCTCCGGCGCGGGCAAGACGTCGTTGCTGAGAAGCGTCGCCGGGCTCGCGCGGCCGGCGCGCGGGCGCGTGGCGCTGGGAGCCGACCGATGGTTCGACCACGGAGGCGGCGTGGACCGGCGGCCCGAGGAGCGGCCGGTCGGCTACCTCTTTCAGGGCTACGCGCTGTTCCCCCATCTCAGCGTGGCCGACAACGTGGCCTTCGGTGGGCGGCGCCGCGTCGGGGAGCTGATGGAGCGCTTCCGCATCTCGCATCTGGCGCGCGTCCGCCCCGCCGAGCTCAGCGGCGGCGAGCGCCAGCGCGTGGCACTGGCCCGCGCGCTCGCCCGCGAGCCCCGCGTGCTGCTGCTGGACGAGCCGCTCGCGGCGCTCGACGCCGAAACGCGGAGCATCGTCCAAACCGAGCTGGCCGATCTCCTGGCGGAGCTTTCACTGCCGACGATCCTCGTGACGCACGACTTCGAGGACGCCGCAACGCTTGGCGACCGCGTCGGGGCGCTGGTCGAGGGCCGCGTCCGCCAGATCGGTCGCGCCGCCGACCTGGTGGCAGCCCCGGCCGATCCGTTCGTCGCTCGCCTTGGAGGCGCCACGTTGCTGCGCGGGGTCGCGCGCCCGCTGGGCAACGGACTCACCGAGCTGACCACCGCGGACGGGGTCGTGATCACCTCGTCCGACCCGGGCGCCGGCGAGTGCGCCGCGGCCGTCTACCCCTGGGACGTGAGCCTGTCCCGTGAGCTCCCGGCGTCGGACTCACGGCAGAACGCCGTCCGCGGGCCCGTGCTCTCGGCGGTCCCGGTCGGTAATCGCCTGCGGGTGCGGGTGGGGCCGGTGGTCGCAGAGATCACGGCCGCCTCGGCCGATCGGCTCGGAGTGGCCGAGGGCGCGCCCATGGTGGCCTCCTTCAAGGCCGCCACGACCCGCCTCCTGCCCGCCACCGCGCCGGTGGATGAGGCGTAGGCCGCGCTTGTAGGCTCGGTGGCATGGTTCGCCTGCAGTCGGAGCCGATCGACATCGCCGCCGTGGTGGCGTCCGTCGCCGAGCCGGAGCACGGCGGCCTGGCCACGTTCCTCGGCAGCACGCGGGCCGAGACCGCGCGCCGCCCGGTAATCGCCCTGGAGTACCAGGCACACGACGAGCTGGCAGTCGTCGAGCTGCAATTGATCGTGGACGAGGCCGAGGCGCGCTACGGCGCGCGCTGCGCCATCGCACACCGCCTCGGTACCGTGGCCACCGGGGAGCCCAGCGTGGCGGCGGCGGCCTCGGCGCCTCACCGACCGCAGGCATTCGCGGCCTGCCGATACCTCATCGATCAGGCCAAGAAGCGCGCGCCCATCTGGAAGCGCACCCACTACGCGGACGGGGTGACCGAGTGGCAGGACGGCGTCCAAAGGGCAGCACCATGAGGCGCGCCCCGGCGGCGGTCCGCCGGCGCGTTACGCTTACCCCTTGAGACCTGGGGCGGTCATCCTCGACGTGAACGAGACGCTGCTGGATCTCGGCGCGCTCGACCCGCTCTTCTCGCGCCATCTCGGCGACGTGTCGGCCCGGCGCGAGTGGTTTGCAACCATGCTCCGATCGGCGTTCGTCTCGACGATTACCGACTCCTACCGGCCGTTCGGCGAGCTCGGGGCGGCAGCGCTCGACGCCGTCGCGGCGACACGGGGCGTCAACCTCGGCGAGGCGGCGCGCGCCGAGCTCCTGGGCGGGTTGAGGAGCCTGCCGCCCCACGGCGAGGTCCCGGACGCGCTCGCGCGGCTCGCCTCTTCCGGACTGACGGTGGCCGCTCTGACCAACTCCACGCTCGAGGTCGCCAGGGAGCAGATGGCGTCCTCAGGGCTGGATCGGCACCTCGATGCCGTGCTCTCGGCCGACACGGTGCGTCGCCTGAAGCCGGCGCCGGAGCCCTATCTGAACGCCACCGAGACGCTGGCCGTGGCGCCCGACGACGCCTGGATGGTCGCCGCTCACGACTGGGACCTGCTCGGGGCCGAGGCGGCCGGCCTCCAGCCCGCCTACGTGGCACGCCCGGGCCAGATCTTCGCGCCCCTCGACCGGCTGCCCGCCGTCCGGGGGGCCGACCTCGACTCCGTCGTAGACCAGATCCTCGCCTGGTAGCCGGGCAGCCGCCGCCGGGGCAGCTGTGTGGACGCGCCGTGAGGAGCTCCGGCCTGGTCGCCCTCACTCCTCCTGGCCGGCCGCCCGAGCCGCGGTCGCCATGTCGGCGATCTCCCGCACCACCTCGGCGTTGGCCAGCGTGGTCACATCACCCAGCTGGCGGTCGTCGGAGATGTCGCGCAGCAGGCGGCGCATGATCTTGCCGCTGCGCGTCTTGGGCAGGTCGGCCGTGAGCACGATCGACTGCGGCCGGGCGATCGGGCCGATGCGCTTGGCCACGTGGCCGCGCAATTCGCCGATCAGGTCCTCGTCGCCCACCACCCCGCCCACCAGCGTCACGAACGCCGCGATCGCCTGGCCGGTGATGGCGTCGGCGCGCCCCACCACGGCGGCCTCGGCAACGGCGGGGTGGTCGACCAGGGCGCTCTCGATCTCGATGGTCGACAGGCGATGCCCCGACACGTTCATCACGTCGTCGATGCGGCCCAGCAGCCAGAAGTAGCCCTCCTCGTCGCGCCGGGCGCCGTCTCCGGCCAGATAGAGGCCGGGAAAGCGCGACCAGTAGGTCTCCAGATACCGCTCGTCGTCGCCGTAGAGCGTGCGCAGCATCGCCGGCCACGGCTCGGTCAGGACCAGGTAGCCGCCCTGGCCCAGCCCGACGCTGGTTCCCGCCTCGTCGACGATGTCGGCGCCCACGCCGGGCAACGGGAAGGTGGCCGAGCCGGGTTTGGTGGAGGTGATGCCGGGGAGCGGGCTGATCATGATCGTGCCCGTCTCGGTCTGCCACCAGGTGTCGACGATCGGGCAGCGGCCCCCGCCGATGTGCTGGTGGTACCACATCCAGGCCTCGGGGTTGATCGGCTCGCCCACGCTGCCCAGCAGCCGAAGCGACGTCAGATCGCACCCGGCCGGGGCGTCGGTGCCCCACTTCATGAAGGTGCGGATCGCCGTGGGCGCGGTGTAGAGGATGCTCACCCGGTGGCGCTCGATGATGCGCCACCAGCGGTCCGGGCCCGGAAAGCCCGGCGCGCCCTCATAGAGCACGCCGGTGCAGCCGTTGGCCAGGGGGCCGTAGACGATGTAGCTGTGGCCGGTCACCCAGCCGCAGTCGGCCGCGCACCAGTAGACATCGTCATCGCGGAGGTCGAACACCTGGCGGTGGGTGGACGCGACGCCGGCCATGTAGCCGCCGGTGGTGTGCACGATGCCCTTGGGCTTTCCCGTGGTGCCGCTGGTGTAGAGGATGTACAGCAGATCCTCGCTGTCCATCGGCTCGGGCGGGCAGGCCGGGGCCTGGCGCTCCACCAGCTCGTGGTACCAGTGGTCGCGGCCCTCGGCCCAGGTAACCTCGCCGCCGGTGCGCCGCACGACGACCGCCGCCTCGACGCTTGGGCAGCTCTCCAGGGCGGCGTCGACGTTGGCCTTCAGCGGGATCGTCTTGCCGTTGCGCCAGCCCTCGTCGGCGGTGATGACGGCCGTGCAGGAGCAGTCCTGGATGCGCTCGCTCAGCGCGTTGGGCGAGAAGCCGCCGAACACCACGGTGTGCGGGGCGCCGATCCGCGCGCAGGCCAGCATCGCCACCGGCAGCTCCGGGACCATGCCCAGGTAGATCGCCACCCGGTCGCCCTTGCCCACGCCCAGCTCGCGCAGGCCGTTGGCCAGGCGGCAGACGCGCTCGTAAAGGTCGCGGTAGGTGATCTCTTGCGCGTCGCCCGGCTCGCCCTCCCAGTAGAAGGCGACCCGATCGCCGCGCTCGGCCAGGTGACGGTCCAGGCAGTTGGCGCTCGCGTTCAGCCGCCCGCCGGTAAACCATTTGAAGAAGGGTGCGCCCGAGCGGTCGAGCACCTGCTGCCACGGCTCGATCCACTCCAGCCGCGAGGCCTCTGCCGCCCAGTACCCCTCGGGATCGGCGGCGGCGGCGGCCACCAGATCGCTCGTGGCCACGGCTCGGGCGGCGAACTGCTCCGGCGGCGGGAAGACCCGATCCTCGACCTCGAGCGACTCGATGGGGGGCTGGCGGTTGCTCATCGCGCGCCTCTCCGGCTCGGCTCCGAACGCGCAGTCTATCCGGAGCCTGTCCAGCGAGCGCTAGTAGGGCGCCGGGGTGGTCGCCGAGGGCGGCTCCCGACGCGTCTTGCGCAGCAGTTCGTCGGCCACCAGGCGGCGCATGGCGAGGACGCCGAGAAGCGGGCCGGGCGCCAACAGCAGGAATGCGAAGCCCCACCCGGCCGCGTCGCGCACGACGGGCACCAGGAAGATCGTAAAGACCGTGAGCACGAAGCCGATCGCAAGCTGGAGCGTGAGCGCGGTGCCGACGTAGCGCGGGTCGGCGACCTCGGTGACGATCGTGCTGAACTGAGCCGAGTCGGCGACGACCCAGAAGCCCCAGACGATTGCCAGCGGTATGACGACCCAGGCCGGCCAGCCCACCAGGAAGCCGATGAACGCGGCGATCATGCCCGACCACCGCATCGCAATCGCGGCGGCACGGGCTCGGCCGCGGGCATCGCCGATGCGCCCGGCGACGGCGCAGCCCACGGCCCCTGCCCCGATCGCCGCGAACGCGGCCAGGCTCGCGGTCGAGCTGGGCCCTCCGTCGCCGACCACGTCGCCGAGGAACACGGCGATCCACGCCCACATGGCGTAGAGTTCCCACATGTGCCCGAAGTATCCGGCGCTCGCCTGCCGGAAGGGGCGTGACCGAAGAGCCGCCGGCACCTGGCGCGGGTCGAAGGGAGCCGACGGGGCGTGGAACGGTCCGTCACGTCCGAGGAGTTCCGCGACCAGCCCGCCGGCGACCGTGATGGCGGACGCGACCAACACCGTGGCCTCCCACGGAAGGCCACCGAGCCCGTTGATGAGGTGCGGAAGCGCCGAGCCGAGGGCAAGCGCCCCGACCATCACGCCGAGGGCGAAGCCCCGCTCGCGCCGGAACCACGACGACATGGCCTTCAGGGCCGGCGGATAGACGCCGGCCAGGAAGAACCCTCCGGCGAACCGCGCGACCAGGCCACCCGGAAGGCCCTCGACGAGCACCAGGGCCGCGTTGGCCGCGGCGGCTCCCACCGCACCGATGAGCATGAAGCGCCGCGGCGGAAGCACGTCGGCCAGGCTGAGCGCCGCCGAGAGGACGGCCCCGGCCACGAAACCCAGCTGCACGCCGATGGTGAGCCACGCGGCACCCGCGTTGGTCAGGTCCCACGCGTCTCGCAGCTGCGGCAGCACCGCCGCGGTCGAGAACCAGGTCGACATCGCGAGCGTCATCGCCAGCGCGAGGATCGCGAGCTGCCGATGGCGCCCAGCCGGGTCGCTCTGCTCGTGCTCCATCGTCACGCGTTCGGGCATCGGAGCCCCCGCCGCGACCGCGCGCTCGCGTCGCTCGCCGCACCCACGGCCGGGCGCGCGCAGCGAGCGAACCCTTGTGCGATGCGAGCGGGCGGGTGATGATCGGCGGGATCCCGCCCACGACGAGCGAGGAGCGGCCGATGGCCTCCGTCGGAGACCGAGCGAGGCGCAGCCGCCGGGTGGAGTTGGCCGACATCCGGCGCTTCACCGAGATGAGCGGTGACCGCAATCCCCTCCACTATGACGAGGAGGTGGCTAGGCGCTCCCGCTTCGGCCGCATCATCGTCCAGGGCGGCGTCACGTCCGGGCTGCTCAACGCCGTCGTGGCGGAGGACCTGCCCGGCCCGGGCTCCGTGTTCCTGCAGGTGAACTGGGCCTTCAAGGCTCCCGTCGGCCCCGGGGATGAGATCACCGCCGAGGTGGAGGTCCTCTCGGCGCGAGAAGACAAGCCCATCTACGAGCTTGCCACGAC
>JAUVPZ010000015.1 GCA_030598395.1 Miltoncostaeaceae bacterium
CCGAACAGCTGTTCCAGGCCGAGATCGCCTGCTACTGCGACCTGGACCCGGGGCAGAAGGGCGTGCACATGTCGCGCTTCGAGGAGACGGTGAACGCGGCCGTGGACCGCGTGGTCATCTCGCAGGCGCTGCAGATCGAGACGCTGGCCGAGCGCATCGCCGAGGCGGTGGTCGAGAGCCAGCGCGCACTGCGCAGCGAGGTCACCATCCGGGCGAGCTACCCGGTCCAGAAGCGCACGCCTATCACCGACATCGCCACCCAGGAGATGTACGGGCTCATCGGGATCGCCTGCGTCAACCACACGACGCGGCGGCGCATGGTCGGGGTCACAGCCCAGGGCATGAACGCCTGCCCGTGCGCACAGGGGCTCATCCGGGCCCAGGCGGAGGACGCGCTGGCCGAGGACGGCTTCTCGGGCGACGAGATCGATCGCATCGTGCACCTGGTCCCCATCGCCACGCACAACCAGCGCGCGCAGGGGACGCTCTACATCGGCGCTCCCGAGGACGCGGGCGTGTGCGCCGGGGCCATGATCGAGGTCGTCGAGGGGGCCATGTCGTCCGAGATCTACGAACTGCTCAAGCGGCCGGACGAGCAGTACGTGGTCGACCGGGCCCACCGCCGGCCGCGCTTCGTCGAGGACAGCGTGCGCGAGATGGTGCAGGCGGCGCTGGAACGCTTCCCCGAGCTGCCCGCCGACGCCTTCATCCACGCCCACCAGGCCAACTTCGAGACCATCCACACCCACGACGTGGAGGCCGAACGCAGCGGCACGGTCGGCGAGATCCGCGGCGAGCTGGCCGGCGCGCCGTCCCCGCCCCGGCACACGACGCTGCGCGCCTGGCTCGAGGGCTAGTACCCCGCCAGGGGGGTACTAGGTCTCTGCCGGCGAGCCGCGCGGGCGGCGGCGGCGCAGGTCGATGCGCGACTCCTCGCCACGCAGCAGCCGCCCGATGTTGGCACGGTGGAAGTAGACCACCGCGAGCGCCGCCACGGCAGCGAAGACCACCTCGGCCGTCGTCGCCCCGAGCGCCCACGCGACGGGAGCCACCGCGACGGACGCCGCGATGCTCGCCAGCGAGACGTAGCGGGTGGCGAACACGATCACCAGCCAGATCGCGATCGCGATCAGCGCCGCCAGGGTCACGGTGCCCAGCACCGCGCCCGCCCCCACGGCCACCCCCTTGCCGCCGCGAAAGCGCAGCCACACCGGGAAGACGTGCCCCAGGATGGCCACGCCCCCGGCGACCATCTCCCATGGTGTGTCGGTGAGGGCCTGGGCGATCAGCACCGCGGCGAGCCCCTTGAGCACGTCTGCGGCCATCACCGCCACGCCGGTGCGCCGGCCCAGGGTGCGGAAGACGTTCGTGGCGCCCACGTTGCGGCTGCCCACCGTGCGGACGTCGATGCCGCGGATGCGGCCCGCGATGTAGCCGGAGGGGATCGAGCCCAGCAGGTAGGCCACCACCAGTGCGATCGCGACGTTCACGGATCGCCGGTCATGCCGATGGAGGGCGCCTTTTGGGCGAACAGCCGGCGGCGGGCCATCTGGAAGTAGTAGACGCCGCTGAGCACCGTCAGCACCAGCGCCACGTACAGCAGCGGGTCGTTGATCCAGGGCCAGGCGTGCGGGGCCATGATGGCCAGGATCGCCAGGTTCTGGCTCACCGTCTTGGCCTTCCCCAGGCGGCTGGCGGGGATGATCAGCCCCTCCGAGAGGGCCACCAGCCGCAGGCCGGTGACGGCGAACTCACGCGCGATGATGATGATCACGGCCCAGGCGCCGATGAGGTCGATCTCGAGCAGGGCGACCAGCGCGGCCGACACCAGGAGCTTGTCGGCCAGGGGGTCCAGGAACGCGCCGGCCACGCTCACCTGCCCCCGCGATCGCGCCAGCCACCCGTCCAGGCTGTCGGTCGCGGCCGCCACCAGGTACACGCCGGCCGCCCACCAGCGCCCGCCGGGCGTGTCGGTGAGCAACAGCGCCATGATCACCGGAATCGCGGCGATGCGCGCTGCGGTGAGGACCAGCGCCGCGTTGATCCGCTTTCCGCGTCGCACGCCACGATCCTACGGGCCCGTACGCTTGATCCCTCCGTGCTGGCCCTCTTCGACATCGACGGCACGCTGCTGCTCGGGCGCCCGAGGGCGCATCAGCGGGCCCTTGCCGAGGCGCTCGCCGACCTGGCTGGCGTGCCGGCCACGGCGGACGACGTGCTCGCCGTGGAGCCCAGCGGGCGCACCGATCTGGACATCGCCCGCCGCGTCCTGGCCCTGCACGGGCAGCGCGACGGTGGCGCCGACGCCGCGCTCGCCGCCCTCGCCGAACGCGCGGGGCGCCACTTCGAGCGGCTGTCGCGGCAGGGCCCGCCCGACCAGCGCACGGCCCCGGGGGCGGCCGAGGCACTCGGTCGCCTGGCCGATGCGAACGCCCTCATCGCGCCCCTCACCGGCAACGTCGAGCCGATCGCCCGGCGCAAGCTGGAGCGCGCGGGCCTGGCCGGCCACTTTGCGCCGTTCGGCGCCTACGGCTCGGACGCCGAACGCCGCGAGGACCTGGTCCCCATCGCCCGCCGGCGCGCCGGCGTCGAGGCCGGCCGGCTCACGGTGGTGGTGGGCGACACCCCGCGCGACGTGGCCTGCGCGCGGGCGGGTGGAGCGCGCGCGATCGGCGTCACCAGCTCCAGCTTCGACCGGGCGGCGCTGGAGGGGGCCGACGCCGTGGTGACGAGCCTCGCGGAGGCCGTCGACGCCGCGCTGGGCTGGCTGGGCCCGTCGTAGGGCCCCGACGAACGTCAGGCGCGCGCCGGGCTGAGCGCGCGCCGCGCGGAGACCCCGGCCGTGGCCAGCCCCGCCAGTGCGCCGGCGGCGACGATGGCGCCGGAAAGCGCCGCCGGGGCCTCGAGCGGCGCGAGGGCGAGACCGCTCGCCACGACCAGCCCCGGGACCCGACCCGGAACCAGGGCGCTGCCGGCGGGGGCCGCGGCCCGGGCGAAGTAGTGCACGGCCACCAGAAGCGGGGGCAGCGCGTAGCGCATCACCACCAGCGCGGCCGCCCACCAGGGCAGCCAGCCGGCGGCGGCCGCGCTGAGGGCTGCCACGATGGCCAGCGCGGTGTCGACCGCGGGGTCGGCGTGCGCGCCCAGACGCGTCTCTGTGCCCTGACGGCGGGCCACGACGCCGTCCAGGGCGTCGGTGGCCAGCGCCACCGCGAGCACCGCCAGCCACGCCGCCGGGCTGGCCGTCAGGAGGGCCAGGGCGGGCACCAGCCCCGCTCGTACGAGGGTCAGCCCATTCGCCTCGCCCAGCGCCCGCCGCGGTTGGCCGGCCGGCCCCTCCACCATGCCGAGGTGACTCAGCAGCATGGCCGCCACGACGCCCCACCACAGAAGGCCCCACAGAGCCCGCCCGTCCAGGGTGATGAGACCGGCCCACAGCGCCGCTCCCGCAAGCGACCACCCCAGCGCCTCCCGGGCGAGCCGGGGCCGTCGCGCCGCGTCGGCCGCCGAGCGCCGCAGCGACGCGCCCAGGAACGCGGCCCAGGCGGGGGGCGTGAAGCTGCGCCCTCGCAGCTCGGCGAGCGCCGCCCGGGTCCAGGCCTCCCCCTCGGTGACTGGCCGACTAGGAGGAACCGGGGGCGCCCGCGCGAGCCGGGCGCGCGGTGCGCCCGTCGATCTCGATGAAGAACTGCGCCGCGGCCTGCTGTACCGCCATCGACCACGTGGGGTAGGCGTGGGTGACCTGGGCGAGCCGCCCGGCGAACATCCCGGTGTGCATGGCCAGGGCGGGCTCGTGGATCAGCTCGCCGCCGCGGGCCGCCACGATGGTGGCGCCCAGCACCCGGCCGCCCCCGAGGTTGCGAAGGGCGCCGCGCGGGCCCGCGATGAGCTTCACGAAGCCGTCGGTCTCGCCCTCCACGATGGCCCGGTCGTTGCTGGCCATCGGCAGCTCGGCCACGCGGCCGCCGCGGGCGGCGGCCTCGGCCTCCACCATCCCCACCCGCGCCACCTCCGGGTGGGTGAAGGTGACCCACGGGATGGGTGTGGCGTCGAACCGCTGGCCACGACGGCGCCGCAGGGCGTTGGCGGCGGCGATGCGGCCCATCAGGGCGGCCGCGTGCGTGAACGGCAGCCTGCCGGTCACGTCCCCCGCGGCGTAGACGCCGCGGGCCGCCGTGGCCAGGCGGTCGTCGGTGACCACGTAGCCTGCCGCGTCCAGCTCGATGCCCGCGACGTCCAGGCCGAGGCCCTCCGTGCGCGGCACGCGCCCGGCGGCCACAAGCACCCGCTCGGCCTCCACGCTCCACCCCTCGCCGGCGAGCCGCGCGCCCTCGCCCGCCGCCTCGGCCCGCTCGACGCGCAGGCCGGGCCGCACGTCGACGCCGTCGCGCGCCAGTGCCGCCGCGACGACTTCGGATGCCTCGGGCTCCTCGCCCGGCAGCAGCCGCGGCCCCTGCTCGAGGAGCGTCACGCGCGTGCCCAGCCGCGCGAAGGCCTGGGCCAACTCACAGCCCTGCGGGCCGCCGCCCAGCACCGCGAGGCTGCGCGGCATCCGGACGAGGTCGAAGACATCGTCGCTGGTGAGCGGCTCCAGCGCGTGCAGGCCGGGAATGCCCGGCACGGCGGGCCCGGCGCCGGTGGCGACCACGATCGCCCTGGCCGATCGGCGCGAGCCGCCGGCCTCCACCCGCCCGGCGCCGAGCAGGCGTGCGCGCTGGTGCAGCACCTCGATGCCCTCGGCCCGGAAGACGTCGTCGTCCTCGGCGGCTGCGATCTGCGCCACCTTGGCCCGCACGCGCGACATTGCCTCGGTGAAGGGGATGCCCTGGGACGCGGCGGCGATCAGCGCCTTGGAGGGCACGCACCCCGTGAACGTGCACTCGCCGCCCAGCGGGCCCTCCGAGACCAACAGCACCGAGGCCCCCGCGCGCCTGCCGGCACGGGCGGCCGTCAAGCCGGCGGCGCCGCCGCCGATCACGATCAGGTCGTGGTCGGCCACCCCGGTCGGCCGGTCAGCGCTTCTTCTGGCGGTCGTACACGTCGTCGCCCTCGCCGCCCTGGGCCTTCACCGCGTGGACGGGGTGCCCGGCCGCCTCCCACATGTAGAACGAGCAGGCCGGCCCGAAGGCGCGCTCGTACTCCACCGGCCTGGGGTTGCGGCCCACATCGCGCGCGGCGGCCGCGTGGCGCAGCAGGCTGGGGTCATCGGGCTGGGGCCAGACGATGACCAGGTGCGCGGCGGTGAGGAACGTGGCGACGAAGTCGCAGCCCTCGGCGGGACAGGGCCAGGGGTCGGTCTGGACGCAGTACCAGCCGGTGTAGTCCTCGCCCGACTCGTCGGTCCAGAGCTCTTCCTCCTCGTCGATGAGCTCGTCGACGTCGGGTAGGACGGGGTCGAGCACCCGCGGCCGGTCGCCGGCCTCGCCGGGGCGCTGCGGAAGCTCCTCGGGCACCACTCCATGCTAACGAGGCCCGCCGCGCCGACGACCGGCCGCATGGCCTGACAGACCCGGCGGCAACTCGCGCGTTCTGTCCGGGATGGGGGGCTAGCCTGCCGGCAGCTTGGGCAGCGAGAAGGATGGATCCGGTCAGACGCGGCGCCGAAGCGATCGGCGTGGGCCGCGAGTGCCTCTCCCTGGGGGCCCATTCCAGACGATCCTTGCCGACCCACCGTGGCGTTTCCAGAACCGGACCGGAAAGGTCGCCCCGGAACACCGCCGCCTCAGCCGGTACGACACCTTGACGCATGCCGAGATCGCATCACTCCCGGTGGCCGGGGCCTCCGCGGATCGAAGCCACCTCTACCTCTGGGTGCCGAATGCCCTCTTGGCCGAAGGGCTCGAGGTCATGCGGGCGTGGGGGTTTACCTACAAGTCCAACCTCGTGTGGCACAAGGTGAGAGAGGACGGCGGCAGCGACGGCCGCGGCGTGGGCTTCTATTTCCGCAACGTGACAGAACTTGTCCTCTTTGGGGTACGCGGCAGCATGCGAACGCTTCAACCCGGGAGGCGCCAGACGAACCTCCTCGCAACGCGCAAGCGAGAGCACTCCCGAAAGCCGGACGAGCTCTACGAGATCATCGAGTCCTGTAGCCCAGGCCCGCGTCTCGAGCTCTTCGCCAGGCACGCGCGGGCCGGCTGGACCGCGTGGGGTTCCGAGGCCGGCGTGGTTGCGAGCTCTCCGCCCGCCGCCAGCAGCGGCGCTCAGCCGCCCGACACCGGCAGTATCAGGGCCACCTCGTCGCCGTCGCAGAGCGTGGCCGACGGCACGGTCCACTGGCGGTTGACCGCATAGCGCAGGCCCTGCGGGGGCATCGGCGGGGCCACGTTGGCGGGCAGGTGGCCCCACACGGCGCCGGCGGGCGTGCCACGGGGCAGGCACATGCCGATGATCTCGACCCCGGCCGCCTCGCGCAGCGACGCGAACAGCCGCACGGTGATGGCGATCTGGCCCGGCATCGCGGCCAATTCTAGGCTGCGCGGGTCTGGTAGCGTCGGCCGCCGATGAGCGCGGTCCGCACCCCCGACCCGGCGCCGCGGCGATCGTGTCGGTAGAACGCAAGCGCGAGCGCCTGCGCGCGCTGCGCGAGGAGGCGCTGCACGCCGGCACCGAGGCCGCCGTGGAGCGCCAGCACTCGCGCGGCAAGCTGACCGCGCGCGAGCGGGTGGATCTGCTGCTCGACCCCGGCTCGTTCGTGGAGCTGGACATGTTCACCCGCCACCGCGCCCACGGCTTCGGGCTGGAGGACAACCGCCCGTGGGGCGACGGCGTGGTCACCGGGCACGGCATGGTGGACGGCCGCAAGGTGGTGGTGTTCAGCCAGGACTTCACCATCTTCGGCGGCAGCCTGGGCGAGGTGTTCGCCGAGAAGATCGTCAAGGTGATGGACTTGGCGGTCCGCATGGGCTGCCCCATCGTGGGCATCAACGACTCGGGCGGCGCGCGCATCCAGGAGGGCGTGGTCAGCCTGGGCGGCTACGCCGACATCTTCTACCGCAACGTCCGGGCCAGCGGCGTGATCCCGCAGATCTCGGTGGTGATGGGCCCGTGCGCCGGCGGCGCCGTGTACAGCCCGGCCATCACCGACTTCGTCTTCATGGTGCGAGAGACCAGCCACATGTTCATCACGGGGCCAGAGGTCATCAAGACGGTCACCGGCGAGGAGGTGACCATGGAGGAGCTGGGCGGGGCCCAGAGCCACGCCACCCGCTCGGGCGTGTGCCAGTTCGCCGCCGACTCCGAAGAGGACTGCCTCGAGATGGTGCGCGAGCTGCTCTCGTTCCTCCCCGCCAACAACCTGGACACGCCGCCGCACGTGCCCACCGACGACCCGGCCGACCGCATGGTCGACGAGCTGGCCGCGATCATCCCCGACGAGCCCGCCAAGCCCTACGACATGGTTCGGGTGATCGAGCTCGTCGTCGACGACGGCGACTTCTTCGAGGTGGCGCCGCTGTACGCCGAGAACATCGTGGTGGGCTTCGGCCGGCTGGCAGGGCACGCCGTGGGCGTCGTGGGCAACCAGCCCCGCCAGCTGGCGGGCGTGCTGGACATCGACGCCTCGATCAAGGCCGCACGCTTCGTGCGCTTCTGCGACGCCTTCGGCATCCCGCTGATCTCGCTGGTCGACGTGCCGGGCTTCCTGCCCGGCACCGCCCAGGAGTACGGCGGCATCATCCTGCACGGCGCCAAGCTGCTCTACGCCTACAGCGAGGCCACGGTGCCCAAGCTCACCGTCATCACCCGCAAGGCCTACGGGGGCGCCTACGACGTGATGTCGAGCAAGCACGTGGGTGCCGACTTCAACGCCGCCTGGCCCACGGCCGAGGTGGCGGTGATGGGTCCCGACGGCGCGGTGAACATCATCTTCCGCAGGGAGCTGGCCGAGGCCGGCGCGAACGACGGGGGCGCCGACCGCCGGCGCGCCGAGCTGGTCGACGAGTACCGCGAGCGCTTCGCCAACCCCTACATCGCGGCCGAGCGCGGCTACGTGGACGACGTGATCGAGCCGGAGGAGACCCGCGCCTGGCTTGCCCGCGCGCTGGAGATGGCGCTCACCAAGCGCCAGGACGCGCCGCGCCGCAAGCACGGCAACATCCCGCTGTGAGCGAGGTGGGGGTCGAGGTCCGGGCCGGCGGGCGGATCGGTCGGGCCGAGGCCGCCGCCATCCTGGCGGCCGCCGAGCAGCTGATGCTGGAGATGGACGCCCTGCGCGAGGGCAGGCCGGTGCCGGCCGCCCACCGCTCGGCGTGGCGCCAGGCGGGCCTTCGCGAGGCCATGGTCCAACCCGGCGAGGCCGACCACGAAGCCTTCGGGATGGGGCTCTAGCCCGTGTTCGGTCGGGTGCTCGTGGCCAACCGGGGCGAGATCGCCATCCGGATCCTGCGCACGCTGCGCGAAATGGGCATCGCCAGCGTGGCGGTCTACAGCGACGCCGACCGCGACGCGCCCTTCGTGCACCACGCCGACGAGGCGTACCACCTGGGGCCGGCCGCGGCTGCCGAGAGCTACCTGCACGTGGAGCGGATCCTGGAGGTGGCGCTGCGCTCGGGCGCGGGGGCCGTGCATCCCGGCTACGGCTTCCTGGCCGAGAACGCGGGCTTCGCCCGCGCGTGCGCCGAGGCCGGCGTGGTGTTCATCGGGCCGCCGCCCGATGCCATCGAGGCGATGGGCAGCAAGGTCGCCGCGCGCGCGCTCATGGCGGCGGCCGAGGTTCCGATCGTGCCCGGCGTCACCGAGCCCGTGGGGACGGCCGAGGAGGCCGCGGGCGTCGCGGAGGAGATCGGCTTTCCGGTGGCGGTCAAGGCCGCGGCCGGCGGGGGCGGCAAGGGTTTTCGGGTGGCCGAGTCGGCCGACCGCCTGGAGGACGCCTTCGAGGGCGCGCGCCGCGAGGCCGAGAAGTTCTTCGCCGACGGCGTCGTGTACCTGGAGCGCTACCTGCCCCAGCCGCGCCACGTCGAGGTGCAGGTGCTGGCCGACGCGCACGGGCACTGCGTATGGCTGGGCGAGCGCGACTGCTCGGTGCAGCGGCGCCACCAGAAGCTGGTGGAGGAGACGCCCAGCCCGGCCGTGTCCGACGAGTTGCGCCAGCGCATGGGCGAGACCTCGGTGCGGGCCGCACGGGCCGTCGGATATCGCTCGGCGGGCACCCTGGAGTACCTGGTCGCGGGCGAGGAGTTCTTCTTCCTCGAGATGAACACCCGCATCCAGGTGGAGCACACCGTGACCGAGGCGGTCACCGGCCTCGACCTGGTGCGCGAGCAGGTGCGGATCGCCGCGGGCGAGGCGCTGTCGGTGCACCAGGAGGACGTGGCCCCTCGCGGCCACGCCTTCGAGGTGCGGATCAACGCCGAGGACGCCGAACGCCGGTTCCTGCCCTCCCCCGCGGCGATCACCGCCTACAGCGAGCCCGCCGGGCCCGGGGTGCGAGTGGACTCGGGCGTGCGCGCAGGATCGGTGATCCCCGAGGTGTACGACCCGATGATCGCCAAGCTGATCGTCTGGGACGTGGACCGCGACGCCGCCAGGCGGCGCATGATCCGCGCCCTCGACGAGTACGTGATCGAGGGGCCCACCACGCTGATCCCCTTCCACCGCTGGCTGTTCGAGCAGCAGGAGTTCGCCGACGGGGGCGCCTGCCACGCGGAGTTGGCGCGCATGGAAACCGAGGACACGGCCCTGCCTGCACGCGACGCGCGGCCCGCGCCGCTCCCCCATCCCGCTTCCGGCGCCCACGAGCCGCTGGCCTCACGCGAGTTCGTGGCCGAGGTGGACGGGCGGCGCTTCGAGGTGGTGCTGCGCTTCCCGGAGGGCCGGCTGGGAGGCGGGGCCGCCGCGCCAGCCCGGCGCCGAAAGAAGCAGCGCGCCGGGTCGGCGCCGCGGGCCGCGACGGCGAAGGAGGCCGTGTCCACGCCCATGCAGGGCAAGGTCCTGCGGGTGGAGGTGGAGGTGGGACAGGAGGTGGCCGAGGGCGACGTGATCTGCATCGTGGAGGCGATGAAGATGGAGAACGAGGTCACCGCACACCGTCCGGGGGTCGTGAGGGAGCTGAACGTGGCCGAGGGCGACGGCGTGGAGCCCGACCAGGTGATCGCGATCGTCGACTGAGGCGGGCGCCTCAGTCCTGGCAGCGTTCGCCGCCGAAGGCGCTGGCCACCTCCTCGGCGATCTCCCCCGCGGCCGTGGCCACCGAGGCCAGCGCGGCTTCGAACACCTCGGGGTCGAGGTGACGGGCGTGAAGCCGGTGGCTCACGCTGACGACGGCCTCCTCGCCCTCGTCGGCGTCCGGGTCGTCGTCCTCGGTCCCCGCCGGGCGGCGCCGGCACGAGAGGTGGGCGAACGCGAAGTCGTCGCCACGGCTGGCGACCAGCTCGAAGAGCTCGGGCGAGGCCGGCACGCTCCAGTTGGTCCAGGAGGTGATGTCGACCACGTGCTCGTCGGCGCCGAAGGGCCGGACCGACACGAAGACCCGCTCCGAGTCGTACGGGAACGTGAAGTCGCCGTCGTGGTCCACCTCGACCATGCCGAAGATGGCGGTGAGCATGTACCGCACGCGCTCCCGCGCGGCCAGCAGCCCGATGTCCGCGCCCGTCCCGCCCGTGCCCTCGCTCATGCGCATCCTCCCGTCCGACGCCGTCACGTGGGAGTCGGCGAGCCGGGCCACCGTTCTTACGGCGCGCGATCGCTGCCATCATTGGCGGGTGCCTGACCCCCCCGTCCGCATCTGCTTCGTCTGCCTCGGCAACATCTGCCGCTCGCCCACCGCCGAGGCCCTGATGCGCCGGCGCGTGGAGGATGCCGGGCTCGGCCATCGCGTGCACGTGGACAGCGCCGGGACGGGCGCGTGGCATGTGGGCGATCCGCCCGACGGCCGGGCCGCGGCCGAGGGGCGCTCGCGGGGCATCGCGCTGCACGGCGAGGCGCGGCAGTTCCAGCACTCCGACTTCGAGCGGTTCGACCTGGTGGTGGCGATGGACCGCCAGAACCAGGCCGATCTGCGGCGCCTCGCACGCGGGGGCGCCGGGGAAGGCAAGATCCACCTGCTGCGCAACTTCGACCCGGCGGCGGCCGAGGCGGGACGGCTGGACGTGCCCGACCCGTACTACGGCGGCGACGAGGGCTTCGCGCGGGTGTTCGACCTGGTGGACGACGCCTGCCGGGGCCTCCTGGCCGCGTTGCTCGAGCGAGAACCGCCCTGGCGGTGAGCGAGGCCCTGGCGGCGGCGGTCGGCGCCGCGGTGGGCGTGGAGGTGGCCTCGGCCGAGCGCGCGCGCGGCGGCGACATCAACCAGGCCGCTCGCCTGACGCTGGCCGACGGGCGGCGGCTGTTCGTGAAGTTCCGCGCGGGCGCCCCCGCGGGGATGTACCGGGCCGAGGCCAACGGTCTCGCCTGGCTCGCGTCCGCGGGCGCGCTGCCGGTGCCCCAGGTGGTGGCCGTGGGCGAGGACGCCGAGCCGCGCTTCCTCGCCCTGGGGTGGATCGAGCCGGGCGCCCCCGCGGCGGACCACGGCGAGCGGCTGGGGCACGGCCTTGCAACCCTGCACCGCGCGGGCGCCGAGGGCTTCGGTGGCGACGCCGACAACTTCATCGGCAATCTGGAGCAGGCCAACGGACCGCGGCCGAGTTGGGCCGAGTTCTACGCCGAGCGCCGGCTGGCGCCGCTGGCGCGGCGGGCAATCGACGACGGTGCCCTCCCGGCCGGCGCCTGGGCGTCCCTGGAGCGGCTGTTCGCGCGCCTGCCCGACCTCGTGGGCCCGGAGGAGCCGCCGGCGCGGCTGCACGGCGACCTCTGGGCGGGCAACGCGATGGCCGGCGCCGACGGGCGCGCGTACCTGGTGGACCCGGCGGCCTACGGCGGCCACCGGGAGGTCGACCTGGCGATGATGCGCCTGTTCGGGGGCTTTTCGGCGTCGTGCTTCGCCGCCTACGACGAGGCGTGGCCGCTGGCGCCGGGGCACGAGGACCGGGTGGCCCTGTACCAGCTGTACCCGTTGCTGGTGCACGCCGTGCTGTTCGGGGGCACGTACGGCGGCTCGGTGCTGCGAGCGCTGCGCGCCTACTCCGGCTAGCTGTGGTGCCGATGCGTTATGGACCATTCGTCGCGTGAGACCAACCTTCATTCGGGGGGGGACCGCCTCACCGCACGGCCGGGTGGCTAGGATGCCCGCCGGCTTCGTAGGGTCGAGCTGCGGTATGACGAGGGAGCGGCGTGGACCTTTTCGAGTATCAGGGCAAGCAGCTGTTCGCACAGCACGGCATCCCCGTGCCCGACGGTGAGCCCGCCACCACGCCCGAGGGCGCGCGAGGGGCCGCCGAGCGCGTGGGCGACCGTGTGGTGGTGAAGGCGCAGGTGCAGGTGGGCGGCCGCGGCAAGGCCGGAGGCATCAAGCTCGCCGAGAGCCCCAGCGAGGCGCAGGCGCGCGCCGAGGAGATCCTGGGCATGGACATCCGCGGCCACCTGGTGCGGCGGGTCTGGGTGGAGCGGGCGTCCGAGATCGAGCGCGAGTACTACGCCTCGGTCACGTTCGACCGTGGCGCGAAGCGCCCGCTGGTGATGCTGTCATCGAGGGGCGGCGTGGACATCGAGGAGGTGGCCGCCAACGATCCCGACGCCCTGGCGCGCCTGCACGTCGACCCGCTTACCGGCTTCCAGCCGCATCAGGCGCGCTGGCTGGCGTTCCACGCCGGCATCCACACCGAGGCCATGAAGGGCGTGGTGAGGGTGCTGGGCCAGCTGTATGACGCCTTCATCGAGCTCGACGCGATGCTGATGGAGATCAACCCGCTCATCCTCACCACCGCCGGCGAGGTCATCGCGCTCGACGCCAAGGTGACCGTGGACAACAACGCCTTCTACCGGCACCCCCGCTTCGCGGAGCTGCGCGAGGCCACCACCGAGGACCCGCAGGAGCGCATGGCCGAGGAGCGCGGCGTCACCTACGTCAAGCTCGACGGCGATGTGGGCATCCTGGGCAACGGCGCCGGGCTGGTGATGAGCACCCTGGACGTGGTGGCGCTGGCCGGCGGCCGGCCTGCCAACTTCCTGGACGCCGGCGGCGGGTCGAAGGCCGACGACGTGGTGACCGCCCTCGAGGTCCTGCTGTCGGACGACAAGGTCAAGTCGCTGCTGGTCAACATCTTCGGCGGCATCACGCGCTGCGATGAGGTGGCCGAGGGCCTGCTCACCGCGCTGGAGGAGCTGGACACCACGCTGCCCATCGTGGTGCGGCTGGACGGCACCAACGACGAGGAGGGCCGGCGCATCCTGGCCGAGCGCGCGCCGCCCAACGTGGTGGTCGAGGCGACCATGCTGTCGGCCGCCGAGCGCGCGGTGCAGCTGGCGAAGGAGGCCACGTGAGCATCCTGGTCGGAGCCGGCACCAAGCTGGTGGTGCAGGGCATCACCGGCCGCGAGGGTGCGTTCCACGCAACTCGCAACAGGGAGTACGGCACCGACGTGGTGGCCGGCGTGACCCCGGGCAAGGGCGGGCAGGCCGTCGACGGCATCCCGGTGTTCAACACCGTCGCCGACGCGGTGGACGCGACCGGGGCCAACGCGGCGATGGTCTTCGTGCCGCCCCACTTCGCCACCGACGCCCTGTACGAGGCGCTCGACAGCGGGGTGGATCTGGTGGTCTGCATCACCGAGGGCATCCCTGCCCACGACATGCTGCGCGTGTACACGCACGCCGCCCGCGGCGACCAGCGCCTGGTGGGCCCCAACTGCCCCGGGGTCATCACGCCCGGCGTGGCGACGGTGGGCATCATGCCGACCCAGGTCTTCACCCCGGGTCGCGTGGGCGTGGTGAGCCGCAGCGGCACGCTGACCTACCAGATCAGCAAGGAGCTGGCGCAGGTGGGCATCGGCCAGAGCACGGTGGTGGGGATCGGCGGCGACACGGTCGTGGGCAGCTCGTTCATCGACATCCTGGGCCTGTTCGAGGACGACCCGGACACCGACGTGGCCGTCATGGTGGGCGAGATCGGCGGCGCCGAGGAGGAGAAGGCCGCCGAGTACATCGCCGAGAGCATGTCCACGCCGGTGGTGGCCTACATCGCCGGCTTCCAGGCGCCGCCCGGCAAGCAGATGGGCCACGCCGGGGCGATCATCACCGGCTCGTCGGGCACCGCCCAGGCCAAGAAGGACGCTCTCGAGACGAAGGGCGTGCGGGTGGGCACCAACCCCACCGAGGTGGCCGAGTTGGCGCGCGAGGCGCTGGGCGGCTGACCGCCGCGCCTGCCTGCTTAGAGGAGAAAGACCAGCGCCAGGGCAAACGACGCCCAGGCCGCGAGCGAGGCGCCGAGCACGCCGAGCAAGGCCACGACCCTGACCGCGTCGACGGAGGTGGTGTCGGCAGCCGCCCGCACCGCGCGCTCGTAGCGCTCGTGCAGCCCCCGGAACTCGTGCATGCGCCGACGCTACACCCGCGAAGGCGCACCGACGAATCTGAGCGATGTTTGAGTAGTTTTCGTGAGCGGGCACGCCAGAGAGCCTCGGCCGTGGTGCACGGCACCGCCGGCCGTGGTGCTGGCGTGCCCCAGGGGCGGCCACCGGCCTCGCCAACCCCGAGCGGGTCAACTATCCTCGTGAGGTGACCGTGCTAGGCGGGGAGCTAGCGGTGCCCTCTACCCGCAATCCGCTACAGCGGGGCACAATTCCCGCCCAAGGGGCTGGCCGTAGGGAGACGAGTTCGGGCAAAGCGGCGTGGAAGGCGAGGTCCCACTCGGTGGGCAACCGTGAATCAGGTCAGGTCCGGAAGGAAGCAGCCTTAAGCGGCACCGCCCAGGCGCAGTGGGTTTTCCTCGCCGGAGCTGGCGGCCCTTACTCCGCCCTCCGGCCGTGTCACAACGGCGGGTGCACGGTCACACTTCTTTCTGCCGCGCCGGCGTGAGCGACGCCCGCGGCAGCCTCTACAACCGCCACCGGCCGGCGTCGTTCGACGGTCTCGTCGGCCAAGACCACGTGGCACGGGCGCTCGGCAACGCCCTGGCCACGGGCCGGCCCGCCCAGGGCTACCTGTTCTCGGGTCCGCGGGGCACCGGCAAGACCACGACGGCGCGCATCATGGCGCGCTGCCTCAACTGCCTCTCGCACGCCACCCCCACGCCCGAGCCGTGCGGGCAGTGCGAGTCGTGCCTGCGCACGGGCCAGGACGGCTGGCTGGACGTGGTGGAGGTGGACGCCGCGTCGCGGGCGCGCAGGATCGACGAGATGCGCGACTGGCTCGAGACCGTGCGGTACGCGCCGGCCATCTGCCGCTACCGCGTCACGATCATGGACGAGGCCCACCAGATCACGCGGGATGCCTCCAGTGCGCTGCTGAAGACCCTCGAGGAGCCGCCGCCGCACCTGGTGGTGATCCTCTGCACCACGCATCCGTGGGAGATCATTCCCACCATCCGCTCGCGCCTGCAGCACTACGTGCTGCGGCGGCCGGAGGTGGCCGAGCTGATCGAGGTGCTGGAACGCGCGGCGCGCGGCGAGGGGATCGACGCCCCCGCAGATGCACTCGACCTGGTCGCGCGGGCGGCCGACGGCTCGTACCGCGATGCCCTGGGGCTGCTGGAGCAGCTGTCGATCTACGCCGGCGGCGCCATCACCTCGCGGGACGTGCTGGAGCTGGTGGGGGCCGCGGACCGCGGGGCCCTGTTCCAGCTGCTGGAGCTGATTGCCGGCGGCGAGCCCGGCGGCGCGTTCGAGCTATTGGTCTCGATGCTGGACGACGGCGTGGACCCGGACCAGTTGCTGCGCGGCCTGGTGACCAAGCTGCGGTACCTGATGCTGCTGCAGGAGGGCGCCGGCGCCCGCGACGAGTGGGGCTTCACCGACGAGGAGACCGCCCGGCTGGGCGCGCTGGCCAACCAGCTGCCCGCGGCGCAGGTGGTACGCGGCCTCGACCTGCTGGCCGACGCCCAGCTTCGGATCAAGCACGGTGGGGCCGACGCGCGCCTGCAGGTGGAGCTGGCGCTCGCCAAGCTCGCCCGCCCGGCGCTGGACCCCGACATGGCGGGCCTGGCGGCGCGGATGGAGGCGCTGGAGCGCGGTTCGCCGGCCGCCGTCGTGCCGGCCTCGCAACCGGCGGCGAGCGAGCCGGCGCCGCCCGCCGGCGACGAGGTGGCCGGGCCGCCCGAGCGCGCGCCCCGGAAAACCGCGCCGGCGCCGGTCGAGGCCCCGGACGTGCCCGTGGACCTGGATCACATCGGCCGCCTCTGGCCGCAGGTGGTCGCCGACCTGGCGGGCAACCCGCAGCTGCACAGCTTCCTGGCCGGCACCGAGGTGCTCGCCGCGGCCGATGACGCAATCAGGGTGGGCGTGCCCAGCGGCTATCGCGTGTCCATGCTCGGACAGCACGACCAGCGCGAGGCGGTGGAGACGGCGCTGCGCACCCGCGTGGGCCGCCCCGTGCGGCTGTCGTTCGAGCAGGTCGCGCCGCCGGCCGCGGCGGCCGTCGCCGAGCGGGGGTCTTCGGGCCCGCCCGACGAGCTGCAGCTCATCGACGAGATGAAGGCCATGTTCGACGCCGTCGAGGAGCGGGCCGGCGAGGCGGCGGTCCGCCGGGACGACGGCGAGACTTCCTGACGATCCCGACACCCGGGAGGCCCACGTGGCGCAGAACCAGCAGAAGATGCTCAAGCAAATGCAGAAGATGCAGGCCGACATGGCCCGCGTGCAGGAGGAGCTGACACACGAGTCGGTCTCGGCCTCGGCGGGCGGCGCGGTGACGGCCACCGTGAGCGGCGCCCTGGAGCTGCTCGGGGTGCAGATCGACCCCCAGATCCTCGATCCCGAGGACGCCGAGCTGGTGCAGGACACCATCGTGGTGGCCGTCAACGAGGCCATGCGGCTTGCGCAGGAGCTGGCCCAGGAGCGCCTCGGCGCCGTGACCGGGGGCATGGGCAACCTCGGCATCCCAGGGCTGTAGCGGCCGCAGGTGCTGACCCCGTCGATCGAGCGGCTGGTGACCGAGCTTGCCCGCCTGCCCGGCATCGGGCCGCGCAGCGCCCAGCGCCTGGCCTTCCACCTGATGCGGGACGCCGAGCGCGCGCCGGCCCTGGCCGCGGCGTTGGCGGCGGTTTCGGAGCGGGTGTCGCTGTGCCCCGAGTGCTTCGCCTTCGCCGAGGACGGCCGCTGCCCCATCTGCTCCGATCCCAGGCGCGACGCCACGCTGCTCTGCGCGGTCGAGGAGCCCTCGGCCATCCTCCCCATCGAGGCCACCAACGAGTTCCGCGGGCGCTACCACGTGCTGGGCGGTGCCCTGTCGCCGATCGACGGCATCGACCCCGAGGACCTGCGCATCGCCGAGCTGCTCGGGCGGGTGGAGGGCGACGGGGTGGCAGAGCTGGTGATCGCCACGAACCCCACGATGTCGGGCGAGGCCACCGCCCTGTACCTGGCCGACCTGGTGCGCGGCCGGGTGCGCGTCACGCGCCTGGCCAGCGGCCTGCCGGTGGGCGCCGACGTGGAGCACGCCGACGAGCTGACGCTGGCGCGCGCGCTGCTGGGCCGACGGGAGCTCTGACCGCGCCCGGCGGCGGTGGGTCGGCACGCGCTCGGGCGGCCGCCCCCGACCCCCGGGGCACGGCAAGCGCGGTCAGGAGTTGGGGTCGCGCTCGGCGCTGCGCAGCACGCGGCGGGCGCGCTCCATCGCCGCGCGAGCCTGGTCGATCGCCCGCTGCGCGGCCTCCTCCTCGGCCCGCGCCTGGCCTGCGCGCTGCTCCACCAGCGCCGCCCGGTCCCGGGCGGCCGCCTCCTCGCCGGCTGCCCGGCGGTGGACGGCGTCGGCGTCGGCCAGGGCGCGCCGGGCTTCGCCGAGCGCGCGCTGGGCGTCGGCGTTGTCGCGCTCCAGCTCCTGGCGCCGCGCCTGGATCTCGTGGAGGCGATCGACCGCGCCGTCGCGGCGCCCCTCGGCCTCGGTCATCGCAGCCTGCGCGTCGCCGATCCGCCAGGCCCGGTCGGCTCCGCGGACGCCCCTCGCGCCGTTGCCGTCGCCGGTGTCGGAGGGGGCCGCGCTCGAAGCCGGCTCGGGCGGCGGCGCGACGCCGAACCCGATGCTGGCGGCCGGCACCTCGGCCACCAGCCGTCCCTCGGCCAGCGGCGTGCGGGTCGTCTCGGCCAGCGACGCCGCCACCAGCGTCTCGCGCATGCGGTCCACCATGGCGGCGGTGGCGGGACGGTCGATCTCACGCAGCGCCCGACGGCCGAGCTCGACCCCGTCCGTGACGGCTGCCAGGTGCGCCTCGGCGGGCTCGGTCAGCTCCACGTCCGGCTGGCCCGCCAGCATGCGCCCCTGAGCCCGGCGTAGGGCCTCGCCGGTGACCAGCAGACGCTCGAGCAGCTCGGGGTCGCGACGCGGCAGCTGGTTCACCGCCCACAGCGCCGGGCTGGGCCGTCGCAGCCCGGCGAGCTCGGCGGCGGCGGCCCGGTGCCCCTCGCTGCGCAGACGACGCACCAGCGCGTCGCGCTGGGTGGTGAACTCCTCGATCGGCACGGCCATCAGCTGGCGGACGTCGTCGGCGACGCTGTCGAGCGGTTCCACGGGCCGACACGGTAGCCGCTGCGCCACCCCGTTCGTGGGGTTGACGCGAGGTCGAATGGCGGGTTGCACGCGACTAATGTCTCGGGTGGTCAGCGCCACACCGAAACGGGGGGAAGGCCATCGGCCTCGTCACGATGAAGTTCGGCGGCACGTCGGTCGCCGACGCCAACAGGATCAACAACGTCGCCGGCCGGATCGCCGAGGCGAAGGCGCGGGGCGACGAGGTCGTGGCCGTGGTGTCGGCGCGCGGCAAGACTACCGACGAGCTCGTGGCCCTGGCGCACGAGGTCAGCGACCGGCCGGACCCCCGCGAGATGGACATGCTGCTCTCCACCGGAGAGCGGATCTCGTGTGCGCTGATGGCCATGGCACTGCACGACCGCGGCTACTCGGCGCGCTCGTTCACCGGCTCGCAGGCCGGCATCGTGACCGACGGCACCCACACCCGGGCCAAGATCCTGGAGGTGCGGGCCGACCGCCTCCGCGAGGCCATCGCCAGCGACCACATCGTGCTGGTGGCAGGGTTCCAGGGCGTCTCGACCGACCGCGACGTCACCACGCTGGGTCGCGGCGGCTCCGACACCAGCGCCGTCGCCTTGGCCGCGGCGCTGGGCGCCGATGTCTGCGAGGTCCACACCGACGTGCGGGGGGTCTTCACGGCCGACCCGCGGGTGGTCCCCGACGCCGCCAAGCTCCCGCGGGTCAGCCACGAGGAGATGCTCGAGATGGCGGCCATGGGCGCGGAGGTCCTCTCGCTGCGCTCGGTGGAGTTCGCGCAACGGCACGACGTCCCCCTACACGTTCGCTCCTCCTTCCAGCGCGAGGAGGGCACGTGGATCACGAAGGAGACCCCAGACATGGAGAACGCCATCGTCAGTGGCATCGCCCACCGCAGCGACGAAGCGAAGATCACGGTGTCGGGCGTGCACGACCAGCCGGGTGTGGCGGCGGCGGTGATGACCGCACTCGCCGACGGCGGCGTGAACGTGGACACGATCATCCAGAACGTGAGCGAGGGCGGCCTGGCCGACATGTCGTTCACCGTGCCCCTCGACGAGCTTCGGGCTGCGCTGGCCGCGCTGCAGGGCATGGAGGAGCAGCTCAACTACCGTGAGCTGACCAGCGACGACCAGATCGGCAAGGTCACCCTGGTGGGCGCCGGGATGAAGTCGAACCCTGGTGTGGCGGCCAAGATGTTCCGCACCCTGGCCGCCGAGGACATCAACATCCAGATGATCGACACCTCCACCATCCGTATCACGGTGGTGATCGCGCGCCGCGAGGTGGAGCGTGCCGTCCGCGCGCTGCACGACGCCTTCGACCTGGCGAGCGAGGCGGCGCGGCGCGACAATGTTTAGCGTCGCGGTCGCGGGCGCCACGGGCGCCGTGGGCGCCACCATGCTCTCGGTGCTGGAGGAGCGCGGCTTTCCGGTGGGCAAGCTCCGGCCGCTGGCCTCGGCGCGCAGCGCCGGCCGCCAGGTGGACTACCTCGGCCGGCCCCGTGAGGTTCGCGAGCTCACCGAGGACGCCTTCGAGGGTGTGGACATCGCCCTGTTCTCGGCGGGCTCGTCCCGCTCGCGAGCCTTCGCGCCGGCGGCGGTGGAGGCCGGGGCGGTGGTGATCGACAACTCCTCGGCATTCCGCATGCACCCCGACGTGCCGCTGGTGGTGCCGGAGGTCAACGAGGACGCCATCGAGGGTCACTCGGGGATCATCGCCAACCCCAACTGCGTCGCCACGCCGCTGGTGGTGGCCCTCAAGCCGATCGCCGACGCCGTGGGCCTTCGGCGGGTGGTGCTGAGCAGCTACCAGTCGGTGAGCGGCACCGGGGCGGCCGCGGTGGACGAGCTTCGCGCCCAGGCCGCGGGGCATCTGGCCGAGGACGAGGTGGAGCCCGAGCCCGAGGTCTACCTCCATCCCATCGCCTTCAACGTGCTGCCGCACATCGACGTCTTCGAGGAGGACGGCTACACCGGCGAGGAGCGCAAGGTGATGGAGGAAACCCGCAAGCTGCTGGGGCTGCCCGACCTGGCGATCAGCGCCACCTGCGTGCGCGTGCCGGTCTTCTACGCCCACTCCGAGTCGGTGCAGATCGAGACGGTGGAGCCGCTGTCCGCCGACGAGGCGCGCAACCTGCTGGTGGCCGCGCCGGGAGTGGTGCTGGTGGACGAGCCCCGGCTCAACCTCTACCCGCTGGCGCGTGACGCGGCGGGGCGCGACGACGTGCTGGTGGGCCGCATCCGCGACGACGCCTCCCACCCCAGCGGCCTGGCCATGTGGATCGTCAGCGACAACCTGCGCAAGGGCGCCGCCACCAACGCCGTGCAGATCGCCGAGTCGCTGGTGACCCGCGGCTGGCTGTAGGCCGCCTCAGGGCGCAGCACGTGCCGGGGAGCGCGCCCCGGACGCCGGCTCATCGCGGCGTGCCCAGGCCCTCCCCGTCGGGCGTGGGAATGGCGGGGAACCGCAGGTCGGCCTCGCTGAAGGGGATGGGGCGCCCCTCCGACGGGATCAGGCGGCGGGCGGGCGGATCGCCGGCATCGGCGGCGCGCTTGCAGTCCAGGCACACCGGAACGGGCTCCGGGTGGTCGGCGGTGGGCGCCATCGCCTGCGCGGCACCGTGCCCCGGGTCGACGCCACACAGGCCGGCGAACGGGTCGTCGGCCGGCTGGGGCTCGCCCACGGCCTCGCCGGCCGAGGCCACCTCGGCGAGCCCGGCGCGCAGGTCGAGCAGCACCCGATCGACGTCCTCCACCGTGACCGCGCCGCGCATCAGCGCGGAGGCCTGCGCGTATGAGCCCAGCGCCGCCTCCACCTGGGAGCGGGCGCCGGCGGGCAGCCCGTCGCGCCGTGCGAGGGCCATGGCGCGAGCCCGGAGAGCGTCGAGGCACACCTGCATCACCGCCTTGGCCTCGCTGACCGCCCGGCGCCGGCGGCGGTGCTCGCGGCGCAACCCCAAGGCCACGGCCCAGCCCCCGCCGATGACCGCAAGGCCGATGAGCACGACCACGGAGCGCAGGCCGCCGCCGCGCTCCTCCTGTGGGGGCGGCACCGCGGCCCGCGCCGCCACGATGACGCGGTCGGTGGGGTTGCTCACGCCCCCGATGCGCCGGGTGCGCAGCCGGCGCGTGATGTCGGCCGGCGCGCGGGGTCCCACCGCGACCACAGGCCGTCCGGGCGCCGTGACCACCAGCGTGCCGGGATACCCGAGCCGCCGGCGCAGCCGGCGGGCGTACGCGCGCATGGAGGGCGCGCCCACCGGCCCCGCGACGATGGCGAGCTTGACCGGCTGGCGGGCCTCATCGAGCCCGGCGGCGGCCTCCGCCAGGCGCGCCTCGGCCTCGCCCGCGGCCGGCCCCAGGGCACGGGGGCTGACGTAGGTGCTGCCGTCCCGGAGCGGGGCGAGCGCGGGGTCGGCCGCCGCTGCCGACGCCGCGACGGCCAGCAGCGCCAGCATGGCCGAGACGGCGAGGAGCCGCCCCGCGATCACGCCGGGGTCGGGCCGGGCGCGTCGTCGGGCCACAGGCGGCGCGCCAGGCGCTCGGCCAGCCCCGACGCCGGCTCGAACCCGGCGAGCGCCAGCCGCATCAGCGCCACCTGCCCGTGCACCCGCGACGCCTCGAACCCCAGCCTCGAGAGAAAGGAGCGGTCGAACAGCGTGTGGTGACCCACGAAGCGGTCGGCAACCGGCACCTCGTCCGGATAGCCCAGCGCAAAGGCCTCGACGGCCGCCCAGCCGCGGGCCTTGAGGTCGGCCAGAGCCTCCAGCACCAGCCGCTCGCACGTGCCGGGGGCGTCCTCGGGGGCGAGGTAGGCGCAGGTGATCAGCGCCGCGGTGCGCCCCGGCGGGCCGGCCGGAAGCGCGCGGGCGCGGGGGAAGCGCCGGGCGGGCCCGTACTGGATCAGGCCGCGAAAGCGCTCGCCCTCGAACAGCATGCGGCCCCAGGAGCCGAGATCCTCGTCGGCGCTGCGGACCCAGCGGTCCTTCAGCCGCACGTCGGTCTCGCGCCTGGGGTGCTGCCAGAACACGCAGTCGGCGCACGGCCCGGGCATGCGGTCGCGCACCTCGTGCGTGAGCGGGAGAACCTGGGCCACGCCAGCCATGATAGGACCGTGCGCCGGCGCCCCCGCCCCCTCACGCTGGTCGCGGCCGCCTCCCTTGCCGCATGGTGCGCCGTGTTGTGCCATCCCGCGCGCCCGTGGGACCTGCGCCCCCGCGACGACGAGGGCGACGCGCCGCCGCCCGACCGCTGGCCGGCGGTGGGCGTGGTCGTGCCGGCCCGCAACGAGGCCGGCGCGCTGACGCGCACGCTGCCGGCGCTGCTGGCCCAGGACTACCCCGGCCCGTGGCGCGTGGCGCTGGTGGACGACCGCTCGGCCGACGACACCGCCGGGGCGGCCCGGCGCATCGCGGCGCGGGCGCAGGCCTCGGCCCGGCTGGACGTGGTGAGCGGCGCCCCGCTGCCCGACGGCTGGGCGGGCAAGGTGTGGGCGCTGGAGCAGGGCCTGCGCCACCACGCCCGCGCCGCGGCGCACGCGCCACTTGGCGCCGGCCGCGACGCCAATTGGCCGGTTGGCCGGGGCGGGGCGGCCGACTGGCCCGCGGGTGGACCGGAGTACCTGCTCCTGACCGACGCCGACATCCACCACACCCCGCAGGCGTTGCGCGGGCTGGTGGCCGAGGCGCGGGCGCGGGGCCTCGCGCTGGCCAGCCGCATGGCCCGCCTCAGCTGCGACAGCGGCGCCGAGCGGCTGCTCATTCCCCCGTTCGTGCTGTTCTTCAACCTCCTCTACCCCATGCGCTGGGCCAACCGGCCGGGCCTTCCCGTGGCGGCGGCCGCGGGCGGCTGCGTGCTGGTGCGCCGCGACGCCCTCGAGCGCTCCGGCGGGTTCGCGGCAATGTCCGGCGCGTTGATCGACGACCTCGCGCTGGCTCGGCAGATCAAGCGCGCCGGGGGCGATACGCGGCTGTCGGTCAGCGCCGGAGCGGTGAGCAGCCTGCGGCGCTACGCCACCGCGGGCCCGATCTGGCGGATGGTTCGCCGCAGCGCCTACACCCAGCTACGCCGCTCGCCCGCCCGGCTGGCCGGCGCCACCGCCGGCCTCGGCCTGTTGTTTGTCGTGCCCCCCGCGGCGCTCGCTGCCGGCCTGGGCGGCGTCGCCCGCGGCAGGCCGCCGGCGCGCTGGGCGCCGCCCGCCGCGCTCGGCGCCGCGGCGTGGGCGGCGTCGGCCGCGGCGGCGCGGCCGGGCACCCCCCGGGTCGGCCCGCCCGGGCGCGGGGGGGGGGCGCGTCCGCGGGGGGGGGTCCGCACAGGCGCCCAGCACG
>JAUVPZ010000173.1 GCA_030598395.1 Miltoncostaeaceae bacterium
CCACCGACTGCAGTCGCTCGAAGGTGATCTCGCCCGGGTCCCGGCCGGCGATGCGCCCGTCGGGCCAGACGTAGAGCGTGGTCGGCATGGCGGTGATGTTCAGCCGGCCCACCTGGCGCTGATCGCCGGTGAGCGAGGGGTGCTCCCACCCGAACTCCTCGATGAAGGCGCGGGCGGCCCCGTCGTCGCCGCTGAGGTCGACCCCGAGGACCTGCACGTCGTCCACGCGGTCGCCGGCGAACCGGCGGATGTCGTCCGCCTCGACCCGGCAGCCCTCGCACCACGACGCCCAGAAGTTGACGATCATCGGCCGGCCCGCGAAGTCGGCCGTGCTGACCGCCTGTCCCGTGACCGGGTCCGTTCCTGTCAGCTGCGGCAGCGGTCCCTCCACGGTGAGCTCGGTCTCGGGGAAGTCGGTGCTGCGGCTGGCCAGGCCCACGACGAGCAGCCCCGCGATCACCACCACGGCCGCGACCCCGGCGAGCAGCTTCCAACGGCGGGACAGGAACGAGGTCATGCGGCCCTTCTTCGACGACGACGCGCGGATCGCTACCGTGAGTGCCTACACCCCTCAGACGAGCTTTGGATGCCGTGCCGTGACCGTGTAACCCATCCGGGGCGCACGGGACATGGGTAGAAGGGGGTGAGTTGCCGATGACCGTGCCCGTACCTCGATCCCGCAGCAGCGTCCGCCGTCGCCGCGCCGCGCCCGGCGAGGCCACCGACGAGGAGTTGCTGCGCCTCATCGCCGAGGGCTCCGAGACCGCCTTTCGGGCGCTGTTCGCCCGCTACGGGGGGGCCGTCTACCGGGTCTGCCGCGAGATCGTCCGCGACCCCGACGCCGCCGAGGATGCGGCGCAGGAGGCCTTCGTGCGCGTGTGGCGGGCGGCGGGGACCGTCGACGCCAGCAAGGGAAGTCCGGTGGCGTGGCTGCTCACGGTGGCTCGCAACGCAGCCCGCAACGTCGCCCGGGTCCGCGTGCCTCAGCCCGCCGAGGTGGAGGACTCCCCCGATCCCTCGGGCGGCGAGGACCCGGTGCTCGACCGCATCTGGGTCGAGGGCGCGCTGACCCGCCTGCCCGACGACGAGCGCGCCGCGCTCGAGCTCGCCTACTACGCCGACCTCAGCCACAGCCAGATCGCCGCGCGGCTGGATCAGCCGCTGGGCACCGTCAAGACCCGCCTCCGGCGCGCGATGGGCCGCCTCGCCGACATGGCCGAGGAGGGGGTGCTGTGACGCACGAGGACGCCTACCCGCGCCTTCCCGACCTCCTGGCGATGCGGTTGGCCGACCAGGACGACGGCGCGCTGCGCGCCCACCTCGCGCGGTGCCCCGAGTGTCAGCGTCGCATGGGCGATCTGCGCCGGGTGGCGGCTGCGCTGAGGCGTGGCGAGGTCGCGCCGGTGTCCGAGGAGCTCACCCGGCGCGTCGAGGCCATTCCCTCCCGGTACCCCCAGGACGCGCCGACGCCGCGACGGCGGGTGCGCGGGGCCATCGCCGGCGCCGCCGCGTTGGCCGTCGCCGCGTTGGCCACGGTGGCGGTGGCGTTCTCGCTGGCCACGGGCGGCGGCTCGAGCGCCTCGTTCGAGCCGTTCGAGCCCGTCCACCAGGTGGCGCTCTCGAACGCCGCCGAGCCGGTGGAGGCGCGCCTCGAGCTGGGCGAGCCCGAGGGCTCGAACCGGCCACTTCGGCTCACCGTGGATGGCCTTCCGGCCCACGAGGAGCGCTACGAGCTGTGGCTGAAGGGACCCTCGGGCTCGGTGTCGGTGGGCACCTTCCTATCCGACGAGCACGGCTCGTGCATCGTCCTGCTGTCGGCGCCGGACGACAACTGGACCGCCGCCTCGATCATGACCGCCGACACCCACCGGCGGCAGGTGGCCGCAGGGGCGATGTGACGGCCCTCGGGCGCGCGGCCTTTACGTCGTGCCCGTCGGATGGTGGGCCGCG
>JAUVPZ010000185.1 GCA_030598395.1 Miltoncostaeaceae bacterium
GCCAAGGGCCGCCTTCTCGCGCTGCTCGACGCGGGCCGTCTTGTGCGACAGGCCGATGGCGAACAGGTGTGGCGGGCTCACAGGCGCTCCTCCTCAAGAATGCGACGTACGAGCATACGCGCCCCGTCGGTGTCGCCGCGCGCCAGATGGTCCAGGACGCCAGCGTCGATGATGGCGCAAACGGCGCGGCGCCGTCCATCCGGCGTGCCCGCGGCGGTTGCCAGTCGTGGCCGGAACTCGCCCAGCAGGGCCGTCAGAGCGCCCCACTCGGGACCGAAGCTCCGCTCGATCTCCCGCCGGACGTGGGCGGCCAGCGTGGGGTTGGCGCCGCCGGTGGAGACCGCGATCACCAGATCGCCGCGGCGCACCACGGCGGGCACGACCACGTCGCCGGAGGCCGCGTCGTCGATCCGGTTCACCAGCGCTCCACCGGCCCGCGCGTCGGCGCCGATCCGCCGGTTGACCTCGGGGTCGTCGGTGGCCGCGACCACCAACAGGTGCCCGCGCACGTCGCCCGCCTCATAGGGGCGCGGGCGCCACTCGCTGAGGTGGCCGGCGTCCACCAGCCGGCGCAGCCCTTCGCCGAGGTCAGGCGCCACCACGCTGACCCGCGCGCCGGCGTCCACCAGCGCCTGGACCCGGCGCGCCGCCACCGTGCCTCCCCCCACCACCAGGCAGGCGCGGCCGCGCAGATCGAGCATCAACGGCGCGAGGCCCGTGTGCTGGTCGGCAAGCACGGCGGGCGCCGAGTCCACGAGCGAGGCGGTCATCGCGGACTCCGCATCACTTCTCGGCGGCTTCGGCCGCGGCCTGGGCATCCGGCGCAACCTCCGCGGCGTCGGCGCGCGAGCCGACCAGCCGGACGAGCAGCTCGGCCTCGCGGGCGAGTCGCGCGCTCTTCATGCCGACCACCACCACGTACATGACAAGCACGAACAGGATGACGGCGTAGGCCGCGACCACGAACTGGGCACCGGAGGACACCCACCGACCTCAGGCCGCGACCCGCTCGAGCCGCAGCCTGAGCGCCCGCAGGCTGCGTTCGGCGCGGCGCTGGATGAGCTCCATCTGGAGCATGGTGAGGAGCATGCCAAACGCCGCAAGCTGGCTCACCGCGTACCAGACCAGCATCGAGGACGGCATGTTGGCGCCGCTCTGCGTGAACACCACCGGGTGCACGAACGACTGCGCGATGCGCACCGAGTAGAACGACAGCGGCACCGACGCGAACGCCGCGATGGCGAAGATGGCCGAGTAGCGGCGCTGGCGCTCGCCCTCGGCGCTGGAGCGCAGCACGAAGTAGGCCGCGTACAGCAGGATGACGATCAGGAAGGTGACCAGCCGCGGGTCGCCCCACACCCACCAGGTGCCCCACGAGGCCTTCGCCCAGATTGAGCCTGTCAGCAGCACCAGCACCGAGAACAGCACGCCCAGCCCCACGGCGATGACGCCGACATCGTCGTGCCGCTGCTGGCGGTCGCGCAGGTAGCGGATCCCCTCCACACAGGCCACGCCGAACGCCA